>JAISTE010000088.1 GCA_031272825.1 Propionibacteriaceae bacterium
TGGAAGAAATGGGAACCGTACTTGTGCACCTCGATACCGGTCTGCGGATCGAACTCCGAATACGCGTTACCGCCCATATGCGGCCGCTTCTCCACGATATGCACCCGACGGCCCGCCTCAGCGAACTGCCGTGCGACCGTCAGCCCATATAGGCCAGAACCCACAACCACAACATCAACAACACTCATGGGCGTAAGTCTTCCATACGGGATGGACGGGGGACGGCGGGTTGGGTTGGGTTGGAGATGGCCCTGTCACATTTGAAAACGGGTGGAGATCCTATTCGTCGCTTCGCTCCTTGAGACCGGGGCGGGGGCGGCGCCCCGCTGCGGTCTGCGACTACGCGCAGGATGACGAAGTGCGGTAAGCGCAGGATGACGAAGCGGGGTAAGCGCAGAATGACGGGGTGGGGTAAGCGCGGGATACCCCCACTCGTCATCCTGCGCGGAACGAAGTGGAGTCGCAGGATCTGTGGGGCGCAGCCCCGCCCCGGCCTCAAAAAGCGAAGCGCGGATCGGCTCCGTGGAGAGGAATGACAGGGAACACCGCCCCTGATCCAGCCCAGGAACCCCCTTACCCCACGCGAAAATCGTGAGCACATTGTTATCAAATCCCTGAGATTCGTTACATTCCCGTAACAGCCTCCCCTTTGGATGGGAACAGGTGCTATCGCCTATGCGTTAGACCCCGACCAAATGGGAGGACCTAAATGAAATACACCAAACTGGCCGCGTTGGGCCTGGCCGCAGCCCTCGCATTCGCCGGTTGCTCTAGCGGCAACAACGAAAGCCCCAGCGACAACGCCGGCGGCGGAACCCCGCTCGCCGGAAATCCTGGCGCTAACAAGGCCGTTCGCCAGGCCGTCGCACAGTTGATCGATCGCGACGCCATCACTCAGAACGCTTACGACGGCATCAAGACCCCCGCGTACTCCATCGTTCCGAAGGGCTTCGAGGGCGAGAAAGATTCCTTCAAGGACAAGTACGGCGACCCGAACGAGGACGCCGCCGCCAAGATCCTCTCCGACGCCGGGATCGCCACTCCCGTGAACCTCACGCTGGGCTACCCGCCGGAGCACTACGGTGCTGAGGCCGTCGACGAGGCGAACGAGCTGGCCAAGCAGCTCGAAGATTCCGGCCTGTTCAAGGTCAACATCAAGTCGGCCGCCTGGGAGGAGTACCAGAGCCTGTACAAGGAGCAGGCCTACGACCTGTACCTGCTCGGCTGGTACCCCGACTTCCTGGACGCCGACAACTACCTGTCCCCGTTCATCGTCGACGGAGGGTTCTTCAAGAACGGCTACTCCAGCGAAGAGGTCAACAAGCTGATCGACGAAGAACTCGCCGAAACCGACACCGCCACGCGCGACGGCATCATCGGCCAGCTGCAGGACATCGTCGCCGAGGACGTCCCGCTCGTTCCTTCCTGGAACGGCAAGAACACCGCGGTCGCGCGCACGGACGTCAAGGGTGTCGAGGAGACGCTGGACGCCAACTACATCTTCCGCCTGTGGGAGGTCGATAAGGACGGCAAGTCCTGGACGCTTGGAACGACGGACACCATCACCATGATCGATCCAGCCGGCGCCTATGACATCGGCTCCTGGAACCTGCAGTACTCGGTGTTCGAGCAGCTCATGCGTCAGCCCGGCGCCGACAAGCCCGCCGTGGGCGATGCCGCTGAATCTTGCGAATACACCGATTCCAAGACGATCAAGTGCATCCTTCGCAAGGGCAACAAGTTCTCCAACGGGCACGACCTCACCTCTTCGGATGTGAAGTTCTCCTTCGAGCGCAACCTGCTCATCAACGAGCCCGACGGCGCTTCCATCTTGCTTGCCTCCATCGCCGATAACCCTGGCGAAGAGGGCCAGAAGCTGAGCGAAGGCGCCATCGAGACGCCCGACGACACCACCGTCATCTTCCACCTGAATAAAGAGGACACCACCTTCCTGTCTGTGTTGGCGACCGGCCCGGCCTCCATCGTCGACGAAGAGGTGTACGCCAAGGACAAGCTGATGACGAACGACGCCGACAACATCGGTTCCGGTTCGCTCACCATCAAGGCGTTCACGAAGGGTCAGCAGGGCTCGTTCGCGAAGAACGACAAGTATTCGGGCAACCGTCCGGCGCAGTCCGAGCAGGTTTTGGTGCAGTACTTCACCGACGCCTCCCCGCTGCGGCAGGCCATCGAGTCCGGCGAGATCGACGTCGCCTGGCGCACCCTCTCCCCGACCGACCTCACCTCCTTGGAGAGCGTCGAGGGCGTGAAGGTCTACAACGGCGAGGGCTCCGAGTTCCGCTACTGGGTCTTCCAGTGCGCTGAGTAAACCAGTCCAAATAAACGGCCCGCCCCGGGGACCTTCCCCGGGGCGGGCCTACTCAACTCAACCCCCTACGATTTCCTCTTCCTTATCACCAGCCCGACGCCCAGCGTCAGTACCCCCAGCAGGGCCAGTTCGGCAACGGCGATACCCGCGGCACCGGTGGCCGGGAGATCGGGAACCCCCGGATCGCCGATCCCCTCCTCCTCGGATTCCTCCGGATCCTCAACCTCGGTTTGTTCGGGAGCGCCCTGGGTGGGATCTTGGGAGTCCGGATCCGCCGGCGTGTCAGGAGTCGCCGGCGGATCCGGCACCTTGGGCGTTTCAACGATTGCGTTTATCTTCACTTCGGCGTCGTCGGTATTCGAGCCGATGGTGACTTCGGCGGTGTCCGGGTCGTCGTCGTGATCCCAGACGGCGTACGCCTTGGCCTCGTTCTTCACCGAGCCCGCGGCCGCGTCGGCAGCGGTGACGGTGTAGTTCGCCGTGCAGGTTGCGCTGCCGCTCGCCGGGATCGACGTCCTATCGCAGGTCACCGCGCTCAGCGTGCCCGAACCAGTGAACGCGGTCTCGGAGATCGACAGCGAGTTCACCTGCTCGGTTCCCTGGTTGGCTACGGTAAACGTGTAGGTGACGGTATCGCCGTTGTTGGCCGTCGTCTTGTCTGCGGCTTTATCCAACGCCAGTACCGGCGCCGACGGGCGAACTACAGCACCCGCGACCAGCGCGTTGTCGCGGTTGGATTCGATCGGGCCTCCGTCGTTCGTGGCGGCATTGCCGTCGGGGTCGGTAACACCCCTGGCCACGCCGACGTGCTCCAGCGTCGGGTGCTGCTCGACCCAGCGCACATCGGCGGCGCTGGCCGTGTACGGCGCCGAGCAGGAGGCCGATTCGCCCGGATCGAGCGTTGTTTTGTCGCAGGTGGCCTTGCCCTGCAGCGTTCCCGAGCCCTCGAACGAGTACTCGTCGACGACCAGCTCGCGCACCCGCACGGTACCGGTGTTCGTCACGGTGAACGAGTATGTGAGGTTGTCGCCGCGCTTGGTAATCGCCGAAGGGCTCACTGATTCGGAGAATTGAAGCTGGGCGACGGTCGGCGGCGCGAGCGTTTCGGCAAAGTCAGAGCCTCCCACACCATCTTTCGGGAAGACATCGATGACGTCTAACCCCACATAGTTGTCCTCGTTGGACATCCAGTAGTGGGCTCCGGGGTAGCAGCCATAAGTCGTA
>JAISTE010000133.1 GCA_031272825.1 Propionibacteriaceae bacterium
TGGGTGCAGGCACGCCGTCACCGGAAAGACCGCCAACAGTCCAGGCCACCAAGCCCAGACTTATGAATCAACTCTTAGGGGTTCCGGTTCGGGATTAATCTAGCCTTTCCCTAGCCCGCCGCCCGTGCAAGAATAGGCCCATGACCACGCACATCGTCGCTGCTGGAGGCGGAGGTTTTTCAATGGCACCCGACGGGATGCCCACCGCCCTGGATCGTTATCTCGTCGAGCTGACCGGAAAGAGCGCGCCGCTGGTGTGCTTCGCCCCCACCGCGTCCGCCGACGACCCCCAATACATCAACCGATTTCTGATGGCATACAGCCAACTCCACGTGCGCCCGTCGGTGCTGACGCTGTGGGGCAACGCGGGCTCTAGCCTGGAGCGGCTGAAGGAAGCCGACCTAGTGCTGATCGGCCTGGGCTCGACCGTCAACCTCGTGGCACTGTGGCAGGCCCACGGGGTCGACGCCATCTTGCGTACGCGCATGGATCGCGGCGATGACTTCGTGATCGGCGGGATCGCCGCAGGTGCCGGGTGCTTCTTCCAAGGCTCCGTCACCGACACTTTCGGCGACGCCCGTGCTTGGGCCGGCGGCTTCGGCCTGCTTCCCGGGTCTTTCTGCTCCCACTTCGACGGCAAGGGCCAGTACGCCCCCGTCTATACGGAGGCCGTAGCCACGGGCGGGTTGCCCGGCGGGTTCGCCTGCGACGACGGCGCAGGGATCCACTACGTCGATGGTGAAGTGCGCGGGTTCGTCACCGAGCGTGACGGCGCCGGGGTCTACTCCGTGATGCCCACCACCGAGCCGACGGCCTCGGGCGTGCTCGTCGAAGCTGAAGAGATGGCGGCACTGCAGTAGCATTCGACGGCTTCCAAAGGTTGGAAACTTGATCGATTGAATGCCCCGCTGGTATACGCTCAAGCGGTGTTCCGCTACCTGAAAGCCGCTTTCCCTGCCACGATTCCGGTCTTATCCGGCTATTGGTTCCTGGGGCTGGCCTTCGGGGTGCTGCTCACCACCAGCGGGTTCTCCCCCTGGTGGGCACCCTTCGCGGCGATCGTCGTTTACGCGGGCTCGGGGCAGCTGGTGGCGATCGGGCTGCTGCTGGCCGATTTCGATCCGGTCGGCATGTTCTTGACGGTGCTGCTCGTCAACGCCCGGCACCTGTTCTACGGGCTTTCCACCATCGAGCGTTTCCGCGGCTGGGGGCCGTGGCGGGCCTACCTCGTCTACTCGCTGACGGACGAAACCTTCGCGGTGTTCAACTCCGCGCGCGTCCCCGACGGCCTCGACGAGAAGCGCTACCTCACCGCGATCGCGGGCATGGATCAGTTCTACTGGCTGGTGGCGACGTCCGCGGGCGCGTTCGCCGGAGAGTTCATCCACTTCGACGTCACGGGCATCGATTTCGTGATGACCGCGCTTTTCTTCGTCATCTGCCTGCAGCAGATCGAATCCAAGCCCAACCGCGCCCCGGCCTTGATCGGCTTCGGCGCTTCGGTACTGGCGCTGGTCGTGCTGGGGCCGGACATGTTCTTGCTGCCCGCGATGGCCGTCATCCTGGGGTTGCTGTTGGCCGGGCGCTCGAAGCTGGAGGGGATGGAGGTCGCAGGTGTCTGAGCCGCTGGTTTCTGTGTTTTTGCTTGTGAACCGCATGTTTTCTGAGGTGGTGTTCCGTGGCTGACTGGCAGATAGCCGTGATGTTCCTGGCCGCCGGCCTGGCGACCGTCATCACCCGCGCGCTCCCGGCGCTGGTCTTCGCCGGAAGGGACGTGCCCCCGGTCGTCTCCTACCTGGCGAAGGTTCTGCCGCCGGCGACGATGGCGATGCTGGTGGTCTTCTGCCTGCGCAAGGTTTCCGTGATCACCCAACCGTTTGGCCTGCCCGAGCTGCTGGCCCTCGCCGCGACGGGCGCGCTGTGGTTTTGGAGGAAGAACGTCATCTTGTCGGTGCTGGTAGGTACGGCACTGTACATGGTGCTGCTGCGGGTGATGTGAAGCGGTCGGCGGCAAATATGCTTGCCCCATGCGCATTGTTCTCCAGCGGGCCTCCCGCGCCGAAGTTCGGGTAGATGGAAGTGTCGTCGGAAAGCTGCCGTCACCGGGTTTGGTGGCGCTGGTCGGGGTGACCGACGGCGACGGCCAGGCCCAGATCGACAAGCTCGCCGACAAGGTATGGAAGCTGCGCATCCTCGACCCTGGCGAGCTCTCAATAGAAGAACACCTTGAGCAGGGCTGGTCGAAGGGGGACATCTCCGCGCAAGAGGCCGGTGCTCCGATATTGGTTGTCTCCCAATTCACGCTCTATGCCGATACCCGCAAGGGCAGGCGTCCGTCGTGGTCGCATGCAGCGAAGGGCGAGGTGGCCGAGCCGATTGTGGCGGCGTTCGTCGAGGCACTGCGGGCGAGGGGTGCACATGTGGAAACCGGCGTCTTCGGCGCGCACATGGACGTCGAACTGGTGAATTCTGGCCCGGTTACCTTGATTTTGGAGGCGTGAACCGTCCTTTTCGCCCTCCCGACTCGCCCTCAGTATCCCTCCAGTGAAGATCGTGAACGGAAAATCGGGTTGCCGCGAGTAGAGCCGAGCGTTTACTGCTGTAAACGCTCGGGGATCGCCCGAATCCGGCCCGAAACCGTTCACAATCTTGCGGTGGGGCTGGCCGACTAGACTTGGGCCGATGTCCAAGAAAGAGCGCGACCGTTCCATTCCCGTCGTCGAGGCGCTGCCAGTGCCCATGCCTGACGCCCACACCCACCTGGAAACGACCAGAGAGTTTTCTGGGCTGACTACGGGCGATCTGCTGGAACTCGCCAGGGCCGCGAACGTGACCCGGCTCGTCGACGTGGGGGACAACGTGGCCGCCTCCCGCCAGGCGCTGCGCGAGGCGGAAACCCACCCCGAGATCATCGCCGCCGTTGCCATCCACCCCAACGACGCCGCCCGGCTGGGTGGGGCGCTCGACGAGCAGCTCTTCGAGCTCGGCGACCTGGCCATGTCCTCCGAGCGCATCCGCGCCATCGGGGAGACCGGCTTGGATTTCTACCGCACCGGCGAGGAGGGACGTCCGGCCCAATACCGGGCGTTCGCCTTCCACATCGAGCTGGCCAAGCAAACCGGCCTGCCGCTCATGATCCACGAGCGCGACGCCCACCGCGAGACCCTGCAGGCATTGGATGACGAGGGCGCTCCCGAAAAAGTCATGATGCACTGCTTCTCGGGGGATGCTGAGTTCGCCCGCGAGTGCGCCAAGCGCGGCTACTGGCTATCGTTTGCCGGAAACGTCACCTACAAGGCCAATCAGTTCCTGGCTGAGGCGCTGGAGGCGACGCCCGTCGAGCAGCTGCTGGCCGAAACCGATGCCCCCTTCCTCACCCCGGAGCCCTATCGCGGCCGGGTGAACGCGTCGGCGCTGCTGCCCAACACGGTTCGGTTCATGGCCGAGCGCAAGGGCGTGCCTTTGTACGAATTCTGCGAAATCCTCACGGCCAACAACGAGCGGCTCTATGGCCAGTGGTGAACTCCTGGGCGCCGCCGACGTGCGCGCCCTCGCCGATTCCATCGGCCTGAAACCCTCGAAGCAGCGCGGCCAGAACTTCGTCCACGACGCCAACACCGTGCGCCGGATCGTGGGTCTGGCCGGAGTGGGGGAGGCCGATACGGTTCTTGAGGTCGGCCCCGGCCTGGGCTCGCTCACCCTAGGGCTGCTCGAATCCGGGGCGTCGGTCGTGGCCGTCGAGATCGACGAGCGTTTGGCCGGTTTGCTGCCCCAGACCGTCGCCGAGAAAATGCCCGACGCCCGCGAGCGGCTAACCGTAATCACTAAAGATGCCCTCAAGCTGGAAGCGAGCGATCTGACGGGCGCGGGTTCCAAGCTACCGACGGCCCTGGTCGCCAACCTGCCGTACAACGTCTCGGTGCCGGTGATCTTGCATGTGCTGGAGCAGTTCCCGTCGGTGAAGCACGGGCTGGTGATGGTTCAGCTGGAGGTGGCCGAGCGTCTGGTCGCGGCACCCGGGTCTAGAACCTATGGGGTGCCGAGCGTGAAGCTGGCCTGGTATGCCAGCTCAAAGATCGTTGGCACGGTTCCGAAGAACGTCTTCTGGCCGGTTCCGCATATCGAATCCGGCTTGGTGGAGTTCGTACGTCACGAGCCGCCGAACGCCGACCGCGAGCAGGTATTTTCCCTAATCGACCGCGCTTTTTCCAACCGCCGCAAGATGCTGCGCTCGGTACTCGGGCTAGCCCCGGATGTCTTCGAGCGCGCCGGTGTTGATCCCACCGCGCGCGGCGAAACGCTAGGGATCGACGAGTTTGTGGCGCTGGCGGGTAGTCGCTGATTTCTGGGGCTTGCGGTACGCCCACTCGTCCATTCCGTGCGTACTCACTCTTGCCCTCCTGTTTATGCCATTCCACGGCCTCCTCATCGTCATCCTGCGCGCAGTCGCAGGATCTCTGCGGGAGTGGCCCCGCCTCGGTCTAAAGGGGCATAGCGTTGAATGGCTCCTCCCTCGTTGACAGACGTTCAGGGGAGAGATTCTATTCGTCGCTCCGCTCCTTGAGACCGGGGCGGGGACTGCGTCCCGCTGCGGTCTGCGACTACGCGCAGAACGACGAGATTGGTATCGGGAACCCCTCGATACCCGCGGCTTGCACGAAAATCGCGCAATACGAAATAAGTTTTGCAACTTCTTGGTTGTAGGTGCCGTCATCATCCAGTACAACCAAGGAGAACCATGAACAGCAAGATGAAGAGAGTCGTAAACGGTTCGCTGGGCGCAGCCCTCGCGGCGTCCATGACTATCCCCGCATCCCTGGCCTTTGCCGAAGAGGCCGAGAAGGAGACCGACAAGGTCGTCTCCGGTGCGCAATCTGAAGAGAACGCCCCCATTGAGGAAACGAAAACCGAAGAGACGCAGACCGAATCCGGTTCAACCGATTCCGGCAGCTCCGAATCCGGTGACGTCAGCTCCGAAACCTCCCAAGGCTCCGAATCCGAGGCGCCCGAGTCTGAAATCCTCGTCGCCGACGAAGAATCCGAAGCCGCAAGCTCTGCCGAGAGCGAGAAGACCGAGTCGGCTGAGACCAAGAAGGCCGCGACTCGAAGCGTAACGGCAACAACTTTCGAAAAGACTGAAGACGGCGTCGTCACCATTGGCGGCATCGCTTCGGAAGCGAAGGTGCGGGTAAGCATCATCAACTCGGAGGGCGAGACCGTCGCCCAAAAGTTTTCAGTGGCGACGTACTTGCTGATCTTCACCGGCATCGATACCGGCGACTACACCTACACTGTGGAAACGGCTTCGCTGTTCAGCTCCGATTGGAAGCTCGCTAAGTCCGAATCCTTCTCCATCCGTCACGCGGTGAAGGACGTCATCGCCACAGTCAACCCCTACTACGACTGCCTGACGGGCGCGGCCACCTTCACCGGCCACGTCTTCTCCGGCCACAAGGTCGAGATCGAGGTCGACGGCCAGATCGTCACCGCTACTGCCAATAAGGTCGGCAACTTCACCACGACGGTCAAGGGCCTGAGCTACAACAAGCACATGTCCTACACCATTAGGGATGTCACGGATCCGAGCAACAAGTCCTACACCGGCGAGATTCGCGTGGACACCGGCTTGGCCGTGAGCAAGGTGAAGCAAACCGGCCACACGACGTTCTCCGTCACGGGCAATAAGCACATCCTCACCTCTGTCGAGATTCGCGGCACCGAGGGCATCATGGACATCAAGACCCTCGGAAACGCCGTTGGCAACGACGATTGGTCGATGGACTTCACGCTCTATCCCGGCGCGCTGGCCCAGCCGTTCGTCGTCCAGGAGGTCGTCGGGCTGGACACGTGCAACGTGATCTTCTCCATGCAGGCCGACGCCATTGTCGGCGAGCAGGTGATCACCCCGGTATTTGAGGGTGACGCTCGCCCCGAGCTCGACGGCAAGAAGGTCATCGTCGAATACAAGGTGACGAACCCCTACGGCCAGGCCGCTCCCTCGGGTTCGTACGAGACGACCATGCACTATGACGCTGACAGTAAAGAGATCACAATCGACCCGATCACCATCGACTACAAGGAGGGTGAGGTCTACACGACCGACTCCGTCGAACTGAAGGTTTACCTGCCCGAGGTATCCGGCGGCGAAATCTCTCTTGGCGATGGTTCGACGCTGGCCCAGACCTACACCTCCGCCTCCGCCGAGACCCTGGTGCCGGTGATCAACTACGACGCCGACGCGCCTGAGACGCCGGAGATCACCTCCCCGAGCCGCTGGGGCACCGTCTCCTCCGACGACGTAACCATCACCGGTACCGCCGAACCCGGAATGACGGTCAAGGTGGAGATCGACCAGGCCGAACCAGTCGAAGTTACAGCCGATTCCAACGGCAAATGGGAACTGGTTGTATCGGGCCTTGACAACGGCGAACACAAGGTGAGCGTCGTCGCCAATGATGGTTTCGAGGATTCCGAAGCCGCAGGCCTGACGTTCTACCGCGACTACTACGCCGCCCCGGTCATCGTCTTCGACAACGAGGCTCCGGTGTTCGAGTACGGCGAAGAGAAGATCGCGGTCACCGGCCACGTGGTTGGCGGCTCGCACGAGATCACCAAGATCACGGCCAAGTTGGAAGGGCAGTCGATCACCAGGACGATCCGCCTGGACGCCGATGGCAACTTCAACTTCACCTTCCCGAACAACAAGGGTGCAGGGGACTACGAACTTACGGTTACCGTGCTCGACAACTACACCCCGATCGAAAAGAAGGCCAAGAGTGTCGTGGCGACCAACCAGGTCGGTTCCGACCAGGTTCGCGGGACGACCAGCCGGTCGATCAACGTGACGGTCAACCCGCTCGCTCCCGACACCCAGCCGATCGAGGCCCCGGCCCTACCCACCGCTCCGGCCCCGACCGATCCCGAGCCGACCGATCCCACCGACCCGGCCAACCCGGATCGTCCGAACGAATCCGAGGACGCCGACGGCGGTAACGACGAGCAGTACAGCGATGCCGACAACGACCGTCTCGAACCGAACGACGAGCTGGATGACGTCGTCGTCAGCGATCCGACGGACAACGACAAGGTGAATGCTGGCGGAACCGTCACCGGTGAGAGCGACTCGAGCGCCATCGATGAGGCCACGGTCGATGACGAGACCATCGCCACGGAAGACACCGACCTGCCGTTCACCGGTGCCGATGTCGCCCCGGCGGCTGGAATCGGAGCCCTGCTCGCCGCAGCGGGCGCCGCCCTGGCGGCCATCATCCGCAGACGTAGAAAGTAATAACTGGATACCGACAGCACGAGGGCCCGCGCGAAAGCGCGGGCCCTCGTGTCTTTGTGCGAGTTAATCGACCCCCAACAAACGGGGTTCGTCACCCCAACCGAAGCCACTAGGATGGACGGCTTGATAGAGAAGGTGGAATGAAGAATCACTATGCCGTCCGGTTGCCGGGGGTGGACCGGGTGTTCGATCGTCGCAAGATCTTGATCATAAACATGGTGCCGCTTGCCATGGCGTTGCTGCAGATTTCTGCGGTGAATGTGGCGCTGCCGTCGATCACCCAATCGCTGGGCGCGCAATCCCACGACATTCAGCTGGTGCTTTCGGGTTACGCGCTCGCGTTCGGCATCTGCCTGGTTCCGTTCGGCCGGGTGGGCGACGTCCTGGGCCGCTCCTCGCTGTTCACCATCGGCCTGGCGATCTTCACCATCTCGTGTTTGGTTTGCGGCCTGGCAACCTCCCCGCTGGCGCTCAACATCGCCCGCGTTTTCCAAGGTCTTGGGGCCGGGATGCAGGGACCGCAGACCACCGGCATGATCCAGCAGTACTTCAAGGGCCAGGGCCGGGCGCGCGCATATTCTCTCCAAGGAATGACGGTCGCAGCAGCAGTCGCCCTCGGCCCGCTGATGTCCGGGATCCCGATCACGCTGCTCGGCCCAGACCTGGGTTGGAGGACGTCGTTCCTTGTCAACTTCCCATTGGGTGTCGCGGGTGTGATCGTCGCCTGCTTCTGGCTGCCCTTCGACACCGAGCGCGAGGCCATCCGCGCCCGCAAACTCAACTCAGGCCGCAAGCGCCGCAAGCTCGACCTCGACCCGGTGGGCGCGCTGCTGCTCACCGTCGCGGTGGTGTGCGTGATGGTGCCGTTCATGTTCGGCTCCGAGAACCCGCGCCTGTTCTGGCTGCTACTGGCCGCCGCCGCGCTGGCCGGGGCCTGGATGTGGTGGGAGGTCAGCTACCACCGCCGCGGGCACGAGCCGATGGTGAATCCGGAGTTGTTCCGTCTGCGTTCGTTCATCCACCACACGCTGATCTCGGCCGTCGACTTCCTGGGGATCACGTCGATTTTCGTGATCGTCGCCATGTTCTTGCAGCAGGGCCTGGGCTGGGACGCGCTGCAAGCTTCCTTGATTGGCCTGCCCAACGCCGTCGTCACAATGTTCGCGGCCAACTGGGCGGGCAAGAACGTGCTTCGGCTGCGCAACAAGATGATGGTCGGCACGCTGGCCACGATCGTCTTCGCCACCTGCTGCACGATCTTCTTCGTCTGGCTCTCGCGCGATTACGGCATCTCCGGCTGGTGGCTGTCCCTCTCGCTGGCCATCCACGGCTTCGGCCAGGGGGCGTTCGCCTCGGGCAACCAGACGCTGGCCATGCTCGACGTCCCGGTCACGATGTCCGGCACGGCGGGCGGGGTGAAATCCATGGCCGAGCGCGTCTCGACGGCCATGGGCAACGCCATCATCTCCGGCATCTTCTTCGCGATGCTTCCGCTTTCGAGCTACCACGACGCCGCCCTGTGGTCCTATGCGGCGGTCGCCGCCTTCGTGGCGATCGCCTGCACGATCGCGGCGGTCTACATGGCCCTGACGAAAGACTGAGGAGTCCCCATTGGTAAAGCCCACCCAGCCGGGGCGCTAGGCTTTCGCCCATGAGCAATTGGCTGGTCACCGGCGGGGCCGGGTATATCGGGGCGCACGTCGTCAGGGTTCTGAAAGAAAACGGGATTACGCCCGTCGCGCTGGACAACCTGTGGTCGGGATTCGAAAAATTCATCCCGGAGGGGATCAAGTTCGTCAACGCCGATATTCGCGACACCGAGGCACTCACCAACACGCTCATCGATGAGGACGTCGTCGGTGTCATCCATGTGGCCGGCTACAAGTACGCCGGCGAGTCGGTGAAGAACCCGCTGCTGTGCTACTCCAACAACGTCCAGGGAACCGCATCCGTGCTGCAGGCCATGGAGACGGCCGCGGTGAAGAACATCGTCTTCTCCTCTTCGGCATCCGTATACGGGACGCCCGACGTCGAGCTCGTCACCGAGGACGCCGCCCTGCACCCCGAGTCCCCGTACGGCGAATCCAAGCTCATCGGCGAATGGCTGATGGCCGACATGGCCCGCGCCAAAGGGTTCAAGGCCACCTCGCTGCGGTATTTCAACGTCTGCGGCTCGGGTTATCCCGACATCTACGACGCCTCCCCCTACAATCTGTTCCCCATAGTCATCCGCATGTTGCGTGCGGGTAAGACCCCGGCCATCAACGGCGACGACTACCCCACCCCCGACGGAACCTGCGTTCGCGACTACGTCCACGTGCAGGACTTGGCGGTCTCCCACGTGGCCGCTGCCAAGGCCCTGGAATCCGGGGCAGAGCTGCTCCCGGCCTACAACCTGGGCTCGGGCGACGGCCTGTCGGTTCGCGACATCATGGACACCTTCCGCGAGGTCAGCGGAATCGACTTCACCCCGACGATCAACCCGCGCCGTCCAGGCGACCCGGCCCGGATCGTCGCCGATGGGACGGCCGCGGCCAGGGATCTCGATTGGAAGATGCGCCACAGCGTCAAGCAGATGGTCGAATCCGCCTGGGAGGCGGGGGAGTAGGGCTAGCCCTTACTTCGGATCTTTAACTTTGAGGTCGACCGAACCCATGATGACCCACCCGTGCACGGTGATCGTCGGCATGGACGGGTCGAAGATGCCGCCGCGCTGATCCGCTGAACCCATGATGGGCGTTACCTGGACGTCGACGTTGTAGCCGGGCGGAACGATGATGTCGACCCCGCCCATGAACGCGGCGACATCGACCTCGATTTGGTTGGAAGTGAGCACGGCCTGGCGGAAGTCCAGGTCGACCCCGCCCATGAACGCGGTGGCTCGAATCCGCTCGGGGGCCTGCCAAACTCCCTTGCGGGAGGCCGATCCGAGCAGCGCCGTGAGTGAATCCGAGCGCTTTGCCGCAGCCTTTTCTTGCTTCGCCTGCGCCTTGATCTGGTACTTCGACTGCTTGGTTTCGGGAAGCGGCGTGAACCCGGTCGCGGGAACGGGTGCGATCGGCGGCTGGTACGACGGGACGGTGTTGAGCAGGTCGCGGGTGAGCGGGATGAGGTCGTCGAACACTTCGGCCTGGCGTGCGATTCCGATGCGGCGGTCGCGCTCGGCCACCCCCAGATGCCCCTCGGCGAACGCGGCGTTGAGCAGCGAGACGACGTGATCGCGATCGGCTGCGGTAACTTGCAGATCGCCCCCGACAGCAGGCCCGACGTCCAGTGGTTCGATTTCGCTCATAGTGGCAAGTCTAAGTCCGCTTCCTCAAGGGCCGAAGAGCAGGGGCGCAAGTGTAGGGAAAGCTCAGGGTTTGCGGTGGGGTCAAGCAAACTTGACCTTAGCTTTCTTCTGCGGCAGCTCCACCCACGTGCGGCCCGGCGGCAGGAGCAGCGGGGTACCGTCCTTCAGGGTCAGGGTGAACAGAGTTTCCGCCGCCCCTTTCGCCCAGTTGATTGGGAGCTTCTTGCCGCCGCTGAGCAGCCAGCCGACGCCGTGGCCGTCGATCATGGAGTAGACCGGGTCTTTCGCCCCCGAGCCCGAGTGGATCTTGCGCATCTTCCACTTGCAGCGCAGGATCAGCACGTTCTGGGCGGTGACGCGCTTGCCGTCGGCCAGCACGTGCTTGCCCCACGGCTCCGAGCGGTCGTACAGGCCGTCGGAGTTGTAGGTGTACTTCATCGCGTAGTCGGTGCCGGTTCCGTAGGGGATGGTCACCTTCTTTACGTCGTCGCCGTTCACCACCTGGCTTTCAACGCCTGGCTGCGCCCAGTTGAAATAGCTTTGGGGAGCGGCGGTGAACTTGGACTGCTTGCCCAGCGTCTTGGGGTGGCAAAACACCCGGTGTTCAAGCGCTTTCGCCCCGCCGACGATCTCATACGAGCGTGTGCCGTTGACCTTGAAGAAGTACAGGTTGTCGATGTATTTCTTGAACTCGGCGACGTACTTCATCACCCAGTCCGCAGCCTCGGTGTTGCCGAACGCGGCCTTCATGGGGGCCAGCAGCGGCACGTCGACGGGCCGGATTGAGCGTATCGGCCCGGCCCACTTCGGAAACTTCGAGTGGAACACCGCGCATAGCCGGGTGTACGCCACCCCGTTGGCCTCGCAAAACACGATATCGGCGTCGTTCAGGCCGCGCTGCGGGTGAGCGTCTTGTACATCGGAGATTTTCAGCGCGACGGCCACATGATCGGCCTTCGCCTCTTCCCCGGCCTCAATCGGGACGCCCGTGAGCGGCCACACCGGCACGGGTTCGGGCGTCGGCGTGGGGGTGGGTGTCGGCGTCGGGGCTACGGAACCGGCGCTCTTCGCACCCGGCTCGTGTTTCGTGCACCCCACCAGCAGCGCCGCGGCCGCCCCGGCGAGCAGCCCCCGTCGGCTCAAGTCCATCACAGTCCTTCCCGGGTGCAGATTCTATATGGGGAACGACGGACGAACGCGGGTGTTCGTGGAATGGTGGTGCACCTCATATCGTCCCGCTGCGGTCTGCGACTACGCGCAGCATGACGACATAGTGTGCGGCCAGTCACACTTGTCCCGCCCACGCCGCCCCAGTGCCCGCAAGTGCGGCCGCCACTCCCCCCAACACCCCCGTCGGCTAAGCTGGCCCCATGCCCGAGACGGTTCCCATCAGCGCTCTGACGGGCGAGCCTGCCCGGGTCTGGAGCGTATGGGGTTCCGCAGCCCTGTTCCTGGCCGCTGTTCCGGTGTTGGCCGTGAGCGTGGGTGTCTGCTTTTGGACGGCCGTCGAGGATTTCAACGGAGCCGCCTGGATTTTCCGCATCGCAAACCCCCAAGAATTGCACTGGAAAGTGCTGTTGGTCGTCGCGCTTACGTTTAGCGTCGTGGTGATCGGCGCGTTCTTAGGTGTCACCGGATTCTATGCCTGGCAAGGGTATTCGTGGACGCGCTGGTCGGGCCTGATCGCCGTAGCCCTAGCAGCAGCCGCCATCTTGATAAACCCCGTCGCCTGGGCGGTGCCGATCATGGCCGCCGTGGGTGAGATCCTGCTGTGGCTGCCTGCGACTAAACGTTATTTCGATACTTGGCGCGTCCGTCGTCACCCCGAGGACAATTTCGAGGCCGTCCAAGCGAGGGTTGTCTACGGGCCGGTGCCGCGCTACCGCTGGGCCAAGTGAGCGGCCATGTGGAGAGCCGGAAAAGAGGACCAAAGACCAACAAAGATGCGCTACAAGCGCTCCAAGGCCGAGGTGAAGGCTGAGACCTACGTCAATGCCGTCCCCGCTCCCTATGAATATCCTGGGGATTTCGTCGGGACGCCGACGCTCAGCTACGAGCCCTTCCCCGACAACAAACCCGATCCCGGGGAGGTCGTCTGGGGCTGGGTTCCGTACGAGGAGAACCACAAGCTCGGCAAGGATCGCCCGGTTCTGATCATCGGCCGCGACGGAAAATGGCTGCTCGCCCTAATGCTTACGTCCCAAGATCACGACCGCGATAAGACGCAAGAAGCATACGAAGGACGGTACTGGGTCGAGATTGGTCGAGGGCCCTGGGACAGGAAAGGTAGGGTTTCTGAGGTGCGGGTGAACAGGATCATCCGCATGGATCCGTCGCAGTTGCGCCGGCCGGGTGGCGAGAAAGTCCCCGCACAGGCTTTCGAGAGGGTGGCCAAGGGGGTGTGCGAGCACGCCGGCCGGAAGTAAGGAGTGCCCATGCTTTCGCAGTTCACGGACAGCACCTGGCTGGCCATCATCTTGGGCGGTATCATCACCGTCCTGCTCTTCGTCCCGGTGGCCATCTACCGCTACCGCAAGAAGGGGACGCTGCGGTTCGGCGACGTCCTGATGCTCGTCGCCGCGGCCATATATTTCATGGCGATCTGGACCTACACCCTCTATCCGCTGCCGCACTCCGGCTCCTACAAGTGCGCCCCCGCCAACTTCGATCCGCTCGCCTTCATCGACGACATCAAGAACTACCCGGCCACCAGAATCTGGCGCAACAAGGCCCTGTTCCAGGTGCTGATGAACATCGTGCTGTTCCTGCCCTTCGGTGCATTCTTGCGCATCTTGTTCAAGCGCGGCGTGGTGGTGGCCACCGTGCTCGGCGGCCTGGTCTCGCTCATCATCGAAACCTCCCAGCTCACCGGCCTGTGGGGAATCTACGACTGCGCGTACCGCACGTTCGACGTCGACGACCTGATCTTGAACACCTTCGGCGCGCTGCTCGGCTCGCTCATGATTCTGCCGTTCGTCGATCTGTTCCACCGCCCGCCCGTGGTCGCCGTCAAGGTCACCTTCGGCAGACGGGTGATCGGCATCTTGGCCGACCTCATGCTGACGACCGTGCTGTGGGCGTCGTCGGTGGTGGTGCTGGCCGTCGGGCTCACCTATCTGCGCGAGGGTTCGCTGGCCGTCATCCAATCCGACGCCCTGCCCGACGCCGTCCTAGAGTTCTGCTCGCTGGCCCTGCCCCTGTTCGTCGAGGGTCTGGCGGTTTTGGGTTGCGGACGGACGGTGGGCGAGATCCTCGTCCAGATCGGCCCGGCGGAGAACCCCAAGCATCGGGTTTGGGCCAGGCCGGTGAAGCTGATCGCGGGCGTCGGCGGGTACATCGTTCTATTCTCTCCCGCGCTTTCGGGAACCATGTACGGCTCGGTGTTCCTGCTTGTGTCTTTCGTTTGCCTGCTCGTGAACTCCGATCACCGCGGGCTGACCGGGCTGCTGACCGGCACGCATATGGAGATCGACCGGCGCGGGGTGTGATCCGCTACCAATCCGCTTGATCGGTGTCCTGTGTACGAGATCCTGCGACTTCGCGCAGGATGACGAGGTGCGGGTTGGGTGACGGGGTGCGGGTTGGGTGACGGGGTATTGGCGAGTGAGTTGGAAATGACAGGTTGGGAAGCGTCCGAATACCGACCAGCGATAGACTCGCGGGGTTCAGATATTGAGGAGCCCCATGAACTACCGCGAACTGTTTGCCATCGATGCTCCGGGCCTAGCCGTCCCGGCTTTCGGCTCTCTGAAAGACGACGACTACCTGGCCGCCATACGTCAGGGCATGGAGGAGAAGAAGACGGCCCTGGACGCGCTCGCCGCCGAAACCGCAGCGCCCACAGCCGAAATCCTCGAGGTATGGGAGCGCTCGGGAAGGCTGCTTGAGCGCGCCGAGATGTGCTTCTACACGCTCAAGGATTCCGATTCCAACGAGCGGCTCGACGAGATCGACGCCATCCTCGCCCCCGAGCTATCAAGGTTCTCAGATTCCATCTGGCTCGACGCCAAACTATATTCGCGCTTCACAGCCCTGGATTCGGCGGTAAAGAATGGCGAAGTTCAGCTCAGCGCGGAACAGGCCTGGCTGCTTTCCGAGATCCTGCGCGGGTTCCGCCGTGCCGGTGTGGAACTGGACGCCGAAGGCCGCGAGCGCTTGGGTGAGCTCAACGCGCGCATCGCCTCGCTGGAATCCGAGTTTTCCAACAAGGTGGTGGCCGGGCGCGTGGCCGCCGCCGTGCACATCGAGAACGAATCCGAGCTGGCCGGTTTGAACGAAGAGCAGATCGCTCAGGCCCGCGAGGCCGCCGACCGCCGCGGCTGGGACGGCTGGGCGCTGGAGTTGGTCAACACCACCGGCCAGCCGCTGCTCGATTCGCTGGATGTCCGAGCAACCCGCAAGCGCCTGTTCGAAGCCTCGGTGATGCGCGGGAGGGAGGGCGAAAACGACACCCGCCCGGTGCTGCTGGAACTTGCCAAACTGCGCGATGAGAAGGCAAAACTCCTCGGATTTGAGCACTACGCGGCCTATGTCGCCTCCGACGGCTGCGTCAAGACCACCGAAAAGGTGATGGAGCTGCTGGGCCAGGTGGCCGAGCCGTCGATCCGGGCCGCCGAGCGCGAGGCGAGCGAACTGCGCGAGCTTTTCGCCGAGCTCGAACCCGGCGAAGAATTCCAGGCCTGGGATTGGCAGTGGACGGCGGCCAAGGCCAGGGAAGCCTCCCCGGTTCCCACCGACGAGCAGCTCGCCCCCTACCTGCCCTTCGAGCAGGTACTCGAACAGGGGGTGTTCGCCGCAGCCGGGGCGCTGTACGGGCTGGAGTTCGTCCGTCGGGAAGTTGAGGGATACACCGAGGATTGCCGCGCCTACGAGGTAGCGCGCGATGGCCAGGTGATTGGGCTGGTCTTCTTCGACCCGTACGCCCGCCCGACCAAGGGCGGCGGCGCCTGGATGACGCAGCTGGTGATGCAAGACGAGCTGGATTCGGAGCTGCCGATAGTCACCAACAACTGCAACCTCACCAAGCCGACCGCCGGTAAGCCTGCGCTCATGACCTGGGATCAGGTGCAGACGCTCTTCCACGAGTTTGGCCACGACCTCCACGGGCTGCTCTCCCGGGTGCGCTATCCGTCGCTTTCTGGCACGAATACGCCGACTGACTTCGTCGAATATCCCTCGCAGGTGAACGAAATCTGGGCCTGGGAGCCGACGCTGATCGCACGCTATGCCCGCCACTGGGAAAGCGGCGAACCGCTGCCGGACGAGTGGATCAGCGCGCTGGCCGCCTCGAAGCAGGTTGGAGCCGGGTATGCCGCGGCCGAAACCTACTCGGCCATGCTGCTCGACCAGGCCTGGCACCAAGGGGCCGAGCTGCCCGACATCGACGGGATCGACGCCTTTGAGAAGGCCGCGTTGCAGCGCTTCAAGGTTGACTATCCGCTGGTGCCGCCGCGCTACCGCACCTGCTACTTCACCCACATTTGGGGCCACGGATACGCCGCCGGCTACTACTCCTATCTGTTCTCAGAAGTCCTGGACGCCGACACCGCAGCCTGGTTCGGCGAAAACGGCGGGCTCAAGCGCGAGAACGGCCAGGTGTTCCGCGAAAAGGTGCTCTCGCGCGGCAACAGCCGGGACGTCCTGGAGTCCTTTGGTGATCTGCGCGGGCGCGAGGCCGACGCGAAGTACCTGCTTGAGCGTCGGGCGCTGGTATAGGAGATCCGACCGCCCAACCCCCACACGGTAGGCTTGGGCGTTGATATGGAGAACACCACACCGCAGCCCGGCTCGACGGATCCCAGTCTCATCCGGAACTTCTGCATCATCGCCCACATCGACCACGGAAAGTCCACGCTGGCCGATCGGATGCTGCAACTGACGGGCGTCGTCGACGAAAGAACCATGCGCGCCCAGTACCTGGATCGCATGGACATCGAGCGCGAGCGCGGCATCACCATCAACTCCCAGGCCGTGAGGATGCCCTGGCAGGTCGACGGCACCACCCACATCCTCAACATGATCGACACCCCCGGCCACGTGGACTTCACCTACGAGGTTTCCCGCTCGCTGGCCGCCTGCGAGGGCGCGCTGCTGCTCGTCGACGCCGCCCAAGGCATCGAGGCCCAGACGCTCGCCAACCTGTACCTGGCCCTGGAGGCCGACCTCACGATCATCCCGGTGCTGAACAAGATCGACCTGCCCAGCGCGCAGCCCGCCAAGTACGCCGAGGAGATCGCCCACCTCGTCGGTTGCGAAACCGAAGAGGTGTTCCAGGTGTCCGCGAAGACGGGCGAGGGCGTGCAGCAGTTGCTGGAAATGGTCCTCCTCACGGCGGACATGCTCGAGCTCAAAGCGAGCCCCACCGCGCAGGCGAAGGGCACAGTCATCGAGGCCAAGCTGGACAAGAGCCGCGGTCCCGTG
>JAISTE010000164.1 GCA_031272825.1 Propionibacteriaceae bacterium
TCTTAGGCATCGGGTGGTTTTTTGGGGGGGGAGGAGTGTTTTCCGGCGACTGGGGGCTGGATGCGGGGGTGGGGTGGGATGCTTGCCGAGGTGGTGGGCTGGATGCCGTGGTGGGGTGGGCAGCATGACGAGGTGGGGTGCGGCTAACTCGTCATCCTGCGCGTAGTCGCAGGATCTCTCCCGGTCAATAGAGATGCTATTCGTCGCTCCGCTCCCTGAGACCGGGGCGGGGACTGCGTCCCGCTGCGGTCTGCGACTACGCGCAGCATGACGAGTGAGGTGAAGACTTGATGGGTTACCCCTACGCCCGATACGCCAGATGCCCGTCAACTACAGAAAACCCGCGGCCCAGCTCGCCCTCAAGCTCGTCGGTGCGCAGGTGCGCGCGGTGGAAAGCCGAGAAGATCATCTCCACCGTGCACGGGCCCTCGGGGAGGGCGGACAGCTGCGCGTAGGGAATGGTCACGGTGGCGTTCGTCGAATCTAGATATTCGACAGGAAAGTTGGCCTCGGCGTCGAGATCGGCCTCGGAGCGCACCTGCAGCCAGCGCACCTCATCGCGGTCGCCGTAGCAGCGCAGCGTGAGTACCGCCTCGGAGGGTCCAAGTGCCAGCCGATCGGCGTAGACCCGCAGCCGAACCAGCAGGGGAGCAACGCCCTCAATCCCAGTGTTCTCGTAGACGCGCCCGCCCGAGATAGTGAAATCCTCCTTGGGCTCCTCCAGATACCAGTGCGACAGGGCCGCGATCTTGTCGTATTCGCCCCTGCGCCCGAGCTCAATCACCTCGCGGGAGAAATCGTGGCGGAAATCCGGCTCCAGGGCGTCGTGTTCGGAGTCGTACAGATCGATGATGGCGATCAGCCGGTCTAGGTAGGGCCAGTATTTGCTCTTGTCCTTGCGCTTTAGGAAGCTGTAGCGCTTGTAGACGCGCGTGATGCAGTCAAACTCGATCAGGCGGATCATCATCTGGCGCTTGGCGTACTCGCTGGCGTCGGATTCCATCACGTGCTGCATGGTCAGCAGCTTCGTCTCCAGCTTTTCGAAGATTGAACTTTGCTGCGACAAGGACTTCTTCGCCTGCATCCGGTTGAGGTAGCACACCCGCTTGGTGGTGGTGGCCATGGTGGAGATGTGGGTGAGGACGTCGAAGAAGAACCACGAATCCTCGGAATACCGCAGGTTGGGGAACCGCAGGCAGTTGTCGATGGCGACGGAACGGCGGAAAATCCGCGAGCGCGGGGCAAGCTGGCAAAACGGATCATCCATCTGCTCCAGAGTGACGCCCCGGCGCTCCAACGCCGATTCCGTCTGGGCGGTGATGCGCTCGACCGGGTTATTCCCAATGGCGACGGTTCGGCCCACCACGTAGTCATCCCCCGATTCCTCGGCCACCCCCAGCAGGGTTTCGATGGAGTCGGGGGCGATCCAATCGTCGGCGTCGATCAAAAAGATGTACTCGCCGCGGGCCAGCTTCATCCCCACATTTCTCGGGATTGACGGCGTCCCCGAGTTCTTCGCCAGATACACCAGCCGGTAGTTGGGGAAGCGTTTGAGGTAGCGGGCGGCCAGATAGGCCGAAGAATCTGAGGAACAATCGTCGACGACGATCACCTCGAAGCGCTGAGGATCGCAGGTTTGGGAGAACACCGAATCGAGCGTGCGCTTGACCTCGGTTTCTTTGTTGAACAGCGGAATGACGACGGTGAGCGGGTAGCTTTCGGCTATCGGCCCGCTGGCGGCAACGGCCCCGATCCGCCGATCGATGCCGAGCGTCTCCCGGTCGGTTTCCAAGCGGGCACGCCAATAGGAGAGTTGGGATACGCACCAGGACGGATGCGTCTTCGCCTGGTATGCGAGCCGTCTAGCACGACGGGCGATCTGGCGGATCACTCTCACTCCTGCTGTGTCGGGGGCAGCTGTCAGGAGTCTATCAAAATCCGGTCAAGTAACTTTCAGCGGTTGGCGTTGAATGGGGGAGAGACCAGGGTAAAACTCACCCGAAAGTGGTTACGGCAAGACGGTCGTCGCCCGAATCATCGTGTGATCCGAGGGGATCTGCCCGATGATATTGCCGCCCGAATCAAGGTTGAACACCGTCTCCCACTCGGGCACCCGCACGCCCGGCGAGGTGAAGATGTAATCCAGGTACGTACCGTTTACCCAAGTGGTGTGGCAGTTCACGTGCCGGTTGAAGTCGTTGAAGGAATTGCAGTTGGTGCGAATCCGGTGTTCGACCGTCGCCCCTTTGGTCAGGGTCGTAGACCCGTAGTAGTTCCCCAACGGATCAACGTACCCCGCCGCGGTCACCAGGTCGTACGGGCCGTTGGTCGGCCACTTCCATTTAGAAGAGTTGAAATCCCCGACGATGAACGTCGGCAAACCCTGATTGTGCGCGGCCACCTCGGCCAAGACCACCTGGGTTTGGGCGCGGCGCAGCTCGTACCATTCAGTCCCTCCATTCTTGTCCTGCGTGTACTCGAGGTGGACGTCGGCGAAGAAGAAGCGCTTGCCGGAAGAGTTCTGGGTGAAGATCGCCCAGGAAACGTAGCGGTCGTTCTTCTCCGGGTCGAGCTCGGGCAGCTGCTTCGAGCCCTGCGATTCCAACGTCAAGGTCGCGGTGTTGTAGATGATCTTCGTGCCGCGCGAGGCCCCCTGATCCACCGGATTCGTGCACTTGGCGGGCTGCCGGGTGGGGATGTCGCAGTTGTAGCGGGCGGTGTTCGTCAGCGCGTACGGGTAGCCCAGGCGCTGCACCAGATCCTCGAACTGCGAGACGTCGATATAATCTCCCGCCCCATCGAGCGCCCGCAAACGCCCCTGCGAGGCTTCTTGAACGCCCAGCACGTCGGGCATCTGGCCGCGGATCAGCGACACCACAGCATCCCGGCGCTGGTACCAGGTACCCTCCTCCGGATCGTCGGCGTTGGTGCGGCAGGTCGAGCATTTGACGTTGAAGGAGGCCACTTTCAGCTCCGAGTTCGGATCAAGCGCCTGATAGGGGGTCTTCGCCTTGTACCTGGCCGAATACGGCGAGGCGGCCTTGCCGGAGGCGGTGATCGCGCGAACCTTGAAGTAGTACGTGGTAGAGGGGGTGAGCCCGCCGACGACGACCGAGTTGGACGTCGCCAGGGTCGAGATCGTGGCCGTCATATCGGGGGAGGTTGAGCGCAGCACCTGGTACTGGGCGGCGCCCTTCGACTTCTTCCACGTGAGCTTGAGCGAGGTCCCCTTCACCGATTTGGCTTTGAGGGAGGAGGGCGTCGCGATCGGGAAGCCGTACTTGTTGAGCGTGCGAACCTTGAGCTTCTTGGAGTACTTGGCCAGCGCCCGTCCCTTCTTATCGAGCGGGCGAACCTTGATGTAGTACGCGGTGTAGTTCTTGAGGGACTTGAGCTTGACCGTCCGGGATTTCACCACCTTGGTCTTGGCATTCTTCATCGACGACGAAGTCGAGTAAGCCACCCGGTATTGCTTGGCCTTGGGAAACTTCGCCCACTTCACTGAGATGTAGTTCTTCGCGGCCTTGACGAGCATCGGCTTGGGCATTGACGCCGCATGGGCTTGCGGGGCGGCAGCACCCAGCGCTCCGAGCGTCAAGACCGCTGCTAAAACCCATGCCAAAGACCGTCGCATATTCCCTTCCCTCCTGGCTTTGTGCCCATCCACCTTAGCTTGGGCCGGGGTATATTGCAGCCGTGCCCAGAACTAGAGCGTCCCAATCTGAGGGGCCGGAAAGTAGGCTTGGCTCTATGCAGCTGCCGTTTGTGTCGGTGATCGTCCCCATCTATAACGTCTACCCGTACCTGCGGCAATGCCTGGATTCCCTGGACGCCCAAGATTCCGAGCACTTCGAGGTTCTGCTTATCGACGACGGCTCCACCGACGGTTCCGGCGAGCTCGCTTCGGAGTTTGCCGCCGCCCGGCCGGGGCGATTCCGCTTCTTTTCCAAGGAGAACGGCGGGGCATCGGCCGCCCGCAACTTCGGGATCGATCAGGCCGAGGGCGAGTACATCCTCTTCGTCGATGCCGACGATATGCTCGCCCACCGAGCCGTGCGCGTCCTGCAGGAAAAAGCGGCTGCCACAAGCGCGGATATGGTCGTATTCGCCTACTACCGGTATTTGGGCGAGCGCGGGATTATCCGCCCGCGCAAGATCGAGAAGGCCCGGCACTTCGGCCATCCGATCTCCGTCCACCCCGATCTGATTTTGGAGGCGACTCCGTACTCGTGGAACAAGCTGTATCGCAAGGCGCTGTTCGAGATTGAGCGCTTCCCGGTGGGCCGCATCTTCGAAGATCAAGAGCTGCTGTCCAAGCTGTACCTGTGCGCGAACAAGCTTGAGCTCGTCAACGAGTGCTTGTACTACTACCGCGCGGATCGGATGGGCTCGGCCACCAACCGCTTCAACAAGCACTTCCTCGACGTCTTCCCCGTCTATGACGAGATCATCCGCTTCTACGAGGAGCACAACCCCGGCGGTTTCAAGCAGTACCGGCGCGAGTTTGGCGAGGCGTACTGGCGCACGGCGAGGGCGCGCATCGACGGCCTGCGCCGCACCGACGACACCGAGAAGGCCGACGCCTACATCGAGCAGCTCTACGCCTACATGGACGAGCACTTCCCGGGCGTCCGTCACGGCTGGTATTGGCTGCGCGAGTGGCGCAAGCCCGGCTATGTGCTCTCGCCCGAGCGGCACGGCTACCAGACGGCCAAGGGCATGAAGCGCGACGTCCACCGCCACTTCCGCGCCCACCGCGACGAGCTGGACGCCCGGCTGGTCGAGCCCTTCACCCCGCGCTTCTACGAGTTCCGGCAAGAAACCTTGCAAATACTGTTGGAGTTCGACCGCTTGTGTAAAGAGCGCGGCTGGACGTACTACCTGCTCGGCGGCACGCTCCTGGGCGCGATCCGCGACGGCGGCTTCATCCCCTGGGACGACGACATCGACATCTCCATGCCGAGGGCGGACTTCGACGAGATGGTTTCCTTGTTCGGCCAGGGGGAACAGGACGGCCTGAAGCTGTTCTACCACACAACTTTCCCGCGCTACATCGTCTCTTTCCCCAAGATCGTCTCCACCCGGCCCACCCACTACACGACGGCCCGGGCCCCTTGGATCCCGCCCGAGTTCGACCGTCCTTTCATCGACGTCTTCCCCCTAGATCCCGCTCCCGAGCGGGTTCCCGCCTGGGTAGGGAAGAAGGTACAGTTCCTGCGCGACGCCCTCATGCTGCGGCTGGGATACATCAGCCACCGCCCGACGATCATCCGCTGGTGGAAGCAGTGGCTGTATTCGCGCTTCAGGACGGTCTCGGGCCTGCAACAGTCCTTGCAAAAGCTCTACCGCCGCTACTCGGGCCTGAAATCGGATTGGGTGTGCAACTTCTCTTCGACATACCCGCCAAACCGCGAAACTTTCCGCGCCGAATGGTACGGAGAACCCAGATGGGTAGATTTTGAGGGCGTGCAGCTGCCGGTTCCATCGAACACCGAAGCGGTACTGGAAGAGGTATTCGGCAACTGGCGCGAATACCCAGACGAATGGAACCGAGTCTCCGGCAGGCATACGACCAAGTGGCACCCGGGAGTGCACTGATTGGTGTGCCAATCCGTCCCCGGCCCCAATCCGTCCCCGGGCTTGATCCGGGGCGGAGCCACGCTCAACCGGGGTAACCGTGCGAAAAATGAGAAATGACTAGCGCAGCCTGGTGCCGATCGCCCGGCACCAGGCAAAGCGCTACTTGGCCTGATCTACAGCGTGTTGCTGGAGCTCGTTGTATTTCAGGACGGTGGCTTGGTTCTCGTCGAGTACCTTCTTCTCGGCCTCGACTAGAACTGTACGGTAGGTGGCGGGAATCTTGGCCTCCAGCTCGCATTCGGCGGACGCTACCGCCGCATCTGTCTCTTGTTTCTTAGCTTGTTTGCCGGTTAGCCCGCGTTTCTTAATATCTGAATGGATATTTGTCTGAAAGTCATTGTCATCGTCCCCGCCATTAGTGAATCCGCGTTCTTCGAGGCAGGAATTCCAATTCTTCCAGGCTTCAATCATCCTGGAATCCGTGCCGATAGATGAATTGATCTCGTGGGTCATTTCATTGACGTGGACTCCCAAGGTCTTCCATTCGGTATTGCTACCGAATACGCTGTCATATGCGTCAGAGGTACAAGTGCCTGAGCGGAATACGATTTCCCATCCGGCTTTGCTCTTGATTTTCACCACGTCGGGTTCGTTGTCCTGGCCTGGGCCGATAGGCTCGCCAGCGAGGGCAACCTGATAGGCATCGCGCTGAGATGCCGAGAGAGAATCAAGATAGGACTGATCGGCATCCTGAGGAGGCGGAACCTCGTCGCCGGTCGAAAACCCCTTAGCCTTCGCGAGCTTGACGTCCCCGTAGTGCAGGGCGGGGAGCTGTCTGGGGTGATACTTCGCCGGGGTATAGCGAAAGCCCTTGCTTGTCATGCACTCGGAGATCTTCGTCTCAATGAGCGCGAAATACTGCGCCTCATTCTTATCGGATTCAGCCATGAGAGCAGCTAACGGCTCAGGCATGGCCCCGCCAGTATTGTCAGCCTCGGCAATTCCGGCAGAGTTGACCGCGTTGCCCTCGGATGTAGCAGGCCCCTGCGAAGGCATCTCAGCGGATGTACAGCCAACAAGCAAGAAGCAGATTGCGCTGATGGCGATGGTGGGCGCGCCATGCTGGCACGCCCGCGTGTGCTGCTTAAGTACCACTGGACTACTTCCAGGTATTCGAGCTAGCTACGTCGAACCAACCCATTAGGTAAGTGTTCTTGGGAACGGAAATGCTGTCGCCTTTGTAGTTCTTCTTGGCGTAGACGACGGCAGTGCTGGTCTTTCCGCCGTTGTAGAAGTCGTCTGCGCAGTTATCCCAACCAAAGGTGCTCCAATCTGCGTTGCTGCCTTTGAGGTTCACGTAGCGGTACGGGGCCCCGCGGTTAGCCGCACACAGGTATCCGCTGTTCCATCCGATGCAGTCACCGGGCATGGGGTTGAGCCGGATCTGGCGGTTGGCAGGAGCTGATTCCTCTCCCGCGATCGAAGCGGCCGGATAGGCTTCGGGGGTAGCGTCTTCGAGCGAGGAATTCTCGGCATGCGCGGAGGTGATTGACATGGCTGCAGAGAGCGTAAACGCAATCGCAGTGATAATGATTGATGATGTTTTCATCGTTAATACTCCTTTCGGGTATTGAGCTTTTTCTACACCTTTTCCGGGTGGTAGGGGTGGGTGGTGATGAGCGTGAAAAGCTATAGAATGATTAGCGACGAAATAGACTGCATAATGACGGGAAGCAAACCTGCGACCGCACGTATTCTCACGAAATCCTGCACGTATGTGCGGTAGCTACAACCAAAGGCTTAGTGGTGGGCGTGTTCGGTGCGGATAAGTGCTAAGTCGAATGTCCAATTGATTGCAATGCGTTAGGCTTGAGGCATCCAGAGAGGAAGACCCTTCATGAGCAAGTCCCCATTAGCGTCTGCAGTGATAAATGAGAAAGTCGGTGGTTCTAGCGGCCAAACTCCAAAGCGACGGTTGTTACTGTCACTGGTGGTAGTTGCATTTGTAATGATTACCGCGGTAGCGGGAGTCAGTATGTATCTGCTTGTTACTACTCCGAGTTCTGCTGATTTGCGGCCTGTGGTTTCGGTGTTGAGTGAGCGGGTTGAGGAGCGGGTTTTGTCGGCTTCGTTGGTGACTCGTGGTGAGGTTGTGAGCGCTGGATCCGAGTCGGTTTCTTGTAGGCCCGGGGCTGAGGGTAAGGCTGAGGTGTTTACTCGTGAGCTGGTTATGGGGGATGTGCTTGCTGAGGGTGATGTGTTGGCTGGAGTGAATGGCCGTCCGGTGTTGCTCATGGTGGGGAAGACTCCTGCGTTTCGCGATATGTTGCCCGGTTCTTCGGGTGTGGATGTGCGCCAGTTGCAGGCAGGGTTGAAGCGTTTGGGTTTTTCGTCGTCGACTTCGGGTGTGTTGGATAAGGCTACCCAGGCTGGTTTGCGTTCTTGGTACCAGTCGAAGGGTTTTCAAGCGAAAGAGCCGACCACGGAGGAAGCGTCGGCATTGCGTGCAGCGAGGGAGGGTGTGGCCTCGGCTCGGAGCACGGTTGCGGCGGCTGAGCGTGCGCTCACGGAGGCGCGGAAGGGTGCGTCTGAGTCGGAGGTGTTGCAAGCCGAACTGAGCGTGGATTCGGCTAAACAGGCCTATTTGGAAGCGGCAGCTGGTGAGAAGGCGGCAGCGGCTAAGCAGCTGAAGATCGCAAAGTTGGCGTTGGCTGAGGTGAAGAAGAAACCGGTGATTGATGCTGAGAAGGCAGCGGTTTCGGATGCGAAGGCTGCTTTGAAGCGTGCTAAGGAGGAAGTGTCGGAGTTGGAGACGGCTACGGGTGTGTCGGTGCCGTTTTGTGAGGTGGTGTTTGTCCCCTCCTTACCGGCGACGGTTGTTGAGAACCCGCAAACCAATCCCGACGGGGAAAGCCAGGATGCTGGTGGGGTGTGGGCGACCTTGGCTACCGGCAAACTGAGCTTGCAAGCCACCTTGGATCCGACGGACGCGGCTCTCGTCAAGGAAGGCGCGAAGGTACTGTTCCGGGAAGACTCGGCTGGCGAGGATCAGGAAGGCCGGGTCGAAAAGATCGTGGACGCCGACGCTGGGCCGACGCTTGTCGTCGCTACCGATGGCGGGTTTAGCGAGGAGCAGCGCGGTGCGAGTATGCGGGTTAGTGTCGAGCTTGAATCGACCGCGGGCGCAGTGCTGGTGGTTCCCACCGTAGCCTTATCGGGTCAGGCCGACGGGCGGGCGGTCGTGGAAAAGCTCGTGGATGGGCAACCGTCCCAAGTGCGGGTGAAGGCCGGGCTGGTTGCTGACGGCTATGTAGAGGTTCAGGTTCTGGAAGGACAGTTGGAGGCTGGCGATGAAGTCGTCACCGGAAGATAGCCTGATCGAACTCGACCAAGTGACCCGAGATTTCGGCCAGGTGAAAGTCCTCAAAGGGATCAGCTTCACCATCCGCAAGGGCGAATACTTGGCCGTTACCGGCCCGTCGGGTTCGGGTAAATCAACGTTGATGAACCAGATGGGTCTACTGGATATGCCAACTTCTGGGCATATCAAAGTCAAGGGCCAAATCATCGACCAGCTATCGGATGCGCAGGTTGCGGCGCTCCGGAGCCGCACGATCGGGTTCGTGTTCCAAGCCTTCCATCTGATCGATTCGCGTACCGCACTAGAAAACGTCGAACTCGGAATGCTTTACAAAGGCCTGCCACGATCCGAGCGTAAGGAGCGCGCGATAGCCGCTTTAGAGCGTGTGGGTCTGGCGCACCGGATGAGCGCCTATCCGACCACGCTTTCTGGTGGCGAGCAGCAGCGTGTGGCCGTGGCCAGGGCCGTTGCTTCGGATATTGATCTGCTTTTAGCTGACGAGCCGACCGGGAACCTGGATTCGGCCACCACCAGCAAAATCATGGAACTATTCGACCAACTCCACGCTACCGGCTTGACGATCGCACTGATCACACACGATCTACGGCTAGCAAAACACGCGCTACGCAATATCGAGATCGCTGACGGCCAGATCGTCCGAGACGAAAACCACACAGCACGAAAAGAGGCTCAGTGCTGAAACAACACATAGCCAAACTCTCCCACTCGCCCCGAAACAAGCCCGGGGATGAGTCGGCCGCACTCGACAGTAATCCTGCGCCCCGGATCGAGCCCGGGGACGCACCCGATAGTGAAACCCAAGCACAGGCGTCGATCCCGCTGAGCACACTGTCGTTTCGTGACCTGCTCCACGAGGTACGCCTCGACATTATTTCCCGCCCAGGCCGCAACGCCCTGACCGCGCTCGGAACCATGGTCGGGATCGCCGTACTAGTTACCACCTTGGGCCTATCCGCATCATTGAACGCCCAACTCGAAGCCAGATTCGACGCCCTCACCCCCACCGAGATCACCGTCACCTCCACACCCGACAGCTACGGGCCAGGCGATAACCTCCCTGCCGACGCCCCCAACCGGGCACTACGAATCAACGGCACCCTCGCCGCCACCACTCTCACCGAAATCGACTCGACCAACATCAAAACCCTCACCGGTACCCCCGGATACAACCCCACGGCCGCCAACAACAACCAACTGGCCGTTTACGCCGCATCATCAGGTATCGGACAAGTTATTGGCGCAACTATCAAAGGCACCATCTTCTCTGACTGGCACGACGCCACCGGCCAACCCGTAGCTGTACTAGGACGCCTTGCAGCCGAACAACTAGGAATCACAAACCTCGCCCTCGCACCCGTCGTCTTCATCAACTCCGCCCCACTCGTAGTCGTCGGCATCATCGACCAAGTACAACGCAACCCCAGCTTGCTACAAGCAATAATCGTCCCCCACGGCTACGCCACCGCCCACCTCGGAGTCAAACACATAGAAAAACTCCTGGTCGAAACCGTCCCCAACGGAGCCGACATCGTAGGCAACCAACTCGGCCTCGCCATCCGACCTGACAACCCCGACCTACTAAACATCACCATCGCACCCACCGCCGAACAAACCCGAGCCCTAATCACCTCCGACTCCCAAACCCTGTTCATCATCCTCGGCATAATCTCCCTCATCATCGGAGCCATCGGAATCGCGAACGTCACACTCGTCTCCGTCATGGAACGCGTCCCCGAAATCGGACTACGCAGAGCCATCGGAGCCAGACGCCGACACATCCTCGCCCAATTCCTCACCACCTCCCTCACCCTAGGATTCATCGGCGGCATCCTCGGCACCGAAACCGGCGCAATCATCACCGTCACTGCAGCCCTAACCCAAAACTGGCCCCCTACCATGCCCACCTGGGTGTTAGCCTGCTCACCCCTAATCGGCGCACTAGTAGGCCTCACCGCAGGACTCCCTCCCGCAATCAAAGCCAGCCGAATCCAACCAACCGAAGCACTACGCGCATAGCCACGCTGGCCGTCGACCAAGGTACCCGGGAGTGCACTGAACCCAACCCGTCCCCGTGCTCTCTATCCGTCCCCGGACTTGATCCGGGGCGGAGCCCTATACGCATCTGCTCGGTTAAGCAGGGCTCCCGGAAGCCACTAACCCGTTCCTCACTCGCTGAGCAGGCGCTTTACTATGCGCTCGCCGCAGTCGGGGCCGTCGAAGGGGTTGAAGCGTTGCTTCCAGGCCTCGTACTTGTCTGCGTAGCGCTCTGGGGTCGGGTTTTGTAGGGCATTCAAGACCTCGGCTTGGGTGAAGACCACCGGGCCGGGGGCCTTGTCTTCCAAGGAGAAGTAGACGCCGCGCTGCTCGTCGCGGTATTCGGCCAAGTCTGGGACGAAGAAGATCATCGGGCGTCCGAGATTGGAGTAGTCGAACATTACCGAGGAATAGTCGGTGATCAGCACGTCGGCGGCCAGGAACAGCTCGGTGATGTCCGGGTAGGTGGTGACGTCCAGGACTCCGGGCGCATGGACGTCCTCCCCGAAGGCCAGTGTGCGGGAGTGGCCGCGCAGCAGGACGACCCACTCCGGCCCCAGGTCGGCTGCCAGTTTGGGAACCTCAAGGAAGGTGACGACACCCTCGCCGTTGGCCCGCCAGGTCGGCGCGTACAGGGCGACCTTCTTGCCCGTGATGCCCAGCAGCTCGCGGATCGCGTCGCCGGAGCCGGTGAAGAGCAGGTCGTTGCGCGGGTAGCCCTCCTCCCAGATGGGGCCGTCCCAGTCGTAGGCGGAGTGGAAAATCTCGGTCGAGTGCGGGTTCTGAGAAAGCAGATACGACCAGTTGGCCGTCTCGCGGTGGACGCGTTTTCTAAAGTACACGCCCTCGTCCTCGCGATCTAGGCCGATGCGCTTGAGCATCGAGCCGTGCCAGGTTTGCAGCACCTGCTGGCCGGGCTGCTTGGTGAAGGTCGTGCGAAGCCACTCGTTGGCGACCACGTAGCGGGAGTGCTCCCTGGCCTCCCACCACTCGCGCGAGCCTTCCACAACGGCAATCGCACCCTCGGGAACCGGCACGGAGGCGTCGTGCACACCCCACAGCCTCGGCATATCCGGGTGGAGCCGGGCGAGCGCACGGTCGATGCCGCGCGGGTTGTCGTTGGCCTGCTTTCCGAAGAACGACTCGAAGTAGAACTGTTCCTTAAGCGGCTGCGGCGGAAGATACTGCCTGCGCAGCTGCTCCTGGTGGTAGGCACCGATCTCGTCATCGCGGCGGTCGCGCGAGAACTTCACCCCAACCTGACGATCCGTGGAACACCCGAGCGTGATCGTCTCGCCCTGGGCGTTGAAAACGTGCGGCGACGTGAGCGCAAAGTCGGCGCTTCCGGTGACCGGCTCCTCGCTGTCGAACAGAAGATAGGTTCCCAGCGGGGGAAGTTCGCCCGGGCGTCCCCACGCGGCGGCGAGCAGCGAGCCGGTCGCGGTGAATGTTTGGGTTTCGTTTTCTTCGTTCGTCATGCTGCGCGCAGTCGCAGCGTCTGCGGGGTGAGAGTGAGCGTCGACGTCCAACTTACGAACCGCCCGCGCCCCGCGAAACTCCAGCGACGCCGGTGCCCCGGTACCGTGCAGCATCACGGTTCCGTCGGCGGATACGGAGGCACTGTCCACGCGCACGGCGGGCTCGGGAACCGGCTGAACGCCGATGCGTGTGCGGATCATCACGCCCTTGCCGCGCAAGAAACCCAGCTCGATGATGGTATCTCCCACGCGCTTCGGAGCCGGGTTGAAGGCCGTCGAGAGGCCGACGCGGCGGCGAATCGGGCCGTTGCCGCGCCCGTGGCCCGAGCGCGAGAGCAGCAGCCGGTGCGGTTTAGAACCCAGCTCCAGCAACGGAGCCACCGGAAAACGCGCGATGAACCCGGAGTCTTCATAGGAAAAATCGACCGACTTGGAATAGACGTTCGCCCATCCCTCCTTGTCGGGCTCCACTTCGGCGCGCAGGCGCGTGCCCGACCACCAGACCCTCAGATCGGTTCCGAGCGGCACCGAACGCTCGAACGCCCAGCCTCGAATCTCCAAGTAGTCGTCGATCCAGCGGATAGAGGAGACCCCGGCCTCCCAGCCGAAGTCGTGCCCGAGGAGTTGCGCCGCCCGCCTAGCCGCCTTGCGTGCGGCACGGAAGACCAAGAGCTTGCGCGGATCGTCCGAGGTGCGAGCCAGGGATACCGCGTCTTTGATCAGCTTCTTGGGTGGGCGCTTGGCCATGTCACTCCTTCTTGGCCCGCTTCGGGGCATCGGGTACGTCTTGCTGAATGGTGTCGGAGAAACGCTCGCCGCCGGGCTCGCGCCGTCTGATCGCACGCACAATTATGCCGACGACCAGCGCCAGAACCACCATCGCCGGGGCCGCCCACACCCAAGGGCTGAGAGCAGGAAGCGCGGAGGCTGGAAGCGGGTCGGGGCTTGGGTTCGCCGCGCTGGATTCGGGTGCCACGGATTCGACAGCTTCAGATTCGGCAACCTCCGACGCCTCGACGCCGGCGTCGACTCCAACCTCTTCACCCGCAACCCCCGGCTCCTCGGCATAACCCCCGCTCTCGGGCGTCCACCCGGGCGGGTCGTCCTCGCGCAAGATCGCGGGCTCGTTCTCCTCGCCCGCCCACGGAACCACACCGTCCAGCGTCCAATCCCCATGCCCGACGGCAAACTCGTAGCTTCCCCCGCGCGGCTCATCTCCGTCGTATATCCGGTAGTAGACCGTGTATGTGCCCTCGGGTATCCCCTCGTCGAGATAGACGGTGACGTCCTGGGCCTCGACGATCGGCGGCTCCAGCGCCACGTTTTCCCCGGCTGCGTTCAGCACCAGGATTCTGGCCCAGCTCGCGTCGGCGGGGGTGGTGAAAGTCAGCGAGACCACGCCGGGTGCCGCATCCAGCACCTCGCGGCTTTGCGGAACGGCCATGTCCAGCATCTCGTCGTCCGCCCAGGCGCTCGGGGCGGCGGCAAACAGCGCTACCAGCGACCAGAACGCGAGCTTTCTCATGGGCCAAGGCTACAGCGGCAACTTTGGAATCTAGCTTGTCCTCACAACGAGCTCGGTTAGAATGACGGCACCCGTCAATGCCCAAGGATGAAAGAAGCAAGGGTGAGGTTGCAAAGATTGTTGAGCGGCGCTTTAGCCGTGCTCACCGCAACCCTAATCGCCGTCACCTCGGCCGTCCCGGCTCACGCCATCGACTTCACCATCGACGCGGCGACCGGCAAACCCGTCCTGGTTTCCAAGTCTTCATGTACGACGCTCGCATCCAAGCCCCGGGCTTTTGAGGCGTGGTTCAACACCGACGACATGGAAGAGCGCGGCTACCTGGATGCCAAGAACGACACCCCCTGGCCCTATGCTACCAAGATCGCGCAGGTGATCTGCGGGGCGAAGAAGGGCGCAACCATCAAGATCGCCATGTACTTCGTGCGTGCGATCGGCTCGAAATCCCGGCCCGAATCCGACCCAGAGCAGATATGGGGAGCGTTGGAGTACGTCGCCAGGAAGCGCGGGGTGAAGGTCACGTTGATCTACGACGACGCCACCCCGGCAGCCGCCGAGCGCAACATCACCAAGCGCGCGAAGGGCTGGATGAAGGTTCGCAAGTGCTACGAGGGCTGTTTCAACCTCAACACCACCGACGCCGCCTCCAACTCCCTGTCGATCAACCATGAGAAGTTTATGACGATTTCCTCGACGATCTGGGGCGGGCCGATCGTCTACTCGTCGTCGGGGATGTTCGCCCGCTCACAGATCCGCGCCTACTGGCAAGAGTCCTCGCTTTTGTTCGGCGACAAGCAGCTTTACAAGCTGATGAAGGATCGCTTCGACAACATGTATATCTGCGCGACGTCCAGAGTCAGGTGCTCCAAAGGCGATTTCGTCAACACCGCGTACAAGGGCAGGACGTCGCTGCGGCTTGAGCGCGGGATTTGGGTGGACAAGAAGTACCGCCACTACACCGACGCTGGGCGCGGCACCACCGTGTCGTTCTCGCCCCAGCCGCAGACGGCCCCCGAGTTCTACGTGCAGCAGCTTTCCAACGTCGATTGCACGGTCGATTCCAAGATTCGCATCGCCATGTATCACCTGACCGGCTCCCGGGCCGAGACCTTCGTCAAGCGTCTGCGGGAGCTGAAGCGAGCCGGGTGCGACGTCCGGGTCGTCCTCTCGCCCGAAGCTGGGGCCGTCGTCATCGAAAAATCCGTGGTGAAGCTCATCAAGAAATATGGCCTTACCAATCGGGTGTTGTGCGGCGTCAATCCGATCCATACCAAGCTGGTGCTCATCACCCCTGCCACCTCGAACGCAGGGGTGGCGATGTTCGGCACTATGAACATGTCGACGGCCGGGATGCGCTATTCCGATGAGCACACGATCACCATTGACACTCGGAGGATGTCCGCCAAGTACAAGGAGGACGCCGAGCGGGTGATCGGCGTCTACGCGCAGGGCTGGGACGCCATGAGCCAGGGGGCGAAGAAATGCGTCGCCTGAGAGTGCTCAGCTCGGTTCTAGCCCTGGTTCTGGTGGCCGCATCGACGGTAGCAGTCGAGTCCGCAGCGGCTCCCGCAGCCGCCAAAACCTTCCCCGCCCCCTCCTGGATCCGCGCCTACTCGGCCACCAAAACGACGGTCGAACTCGGCTGGAAGACCGTCTCAAACGCTCCCGGCTACGTGGTTAAAGCCAAGGGCGGCGGCAAGACCATCGAGAAGAACATGGCGTCGGTCTCCACCGCGCGCTTCACCGGCCTGACGCCAGGGGTGAAGTACACCTTCACCATCGCCGTCGGCACCTCCAAGAACAAGCGCTCCAAGTTTTCTTCCAAGAAGGCCACCCGCTCGACGACCCCCGCCTGGCACATGGACGAACCCAAGAACGTGAAGGTCGTGCAGGCCTATTCCAACGAGGCGGTGTTGAGCTGGGCGCCGCCTGCTGGCTACGACCCCGCCGCGCACAACTTCGAGATCGTCGCCGCCAGGGATCAGAAGATGAGCACCGGCGTCGTGCGCGCCTACGTGGACGGCACCTCGGGCACGATCTCCCGGCTGTCCTCTGACAAGCTCTATTACGGGCGGGTTCGGATCGTTGACAAGGCCGGGAACGTGCTGGGCGATCTCTCCGACTTCGCCAACGTGAAGACCTTGCCGCCCATGGGTGCGATCTCGGGAAAGGTGATCGCCGAGGGTGGGGCGCCGCTGTCGAAGTACCTGGCCTCGGTCTACGATTCGTCCGATTCGTTGGTCAAGCAAGTGCAGGTGGCCGCCGACGGCACCTACTCGACCTCGATCAGAACCGGCAAGTACAAGGTGCAAATCCAGCTGGTTGGCGAGGCCAACTACACGACGATGTGGGCCCGGAACTCTTCTACCGGCTCGCGCACCTCCAGCGCGGCCACCACTTTCTCCATCGGCTCGGTGACCGCCGCCCAGCCGTCGACGGTGATACCCGATGTTGTCGTCGGGCCGGGGTCGGTCGTCACCGGGAAAATCGTTGATTCCAATGGCAAAGCGATCAAGAACGTCAACGTTTCGGCGTCGACCTCCCACTCCTCCAAGGGTGACATCGTGGCCAAGGCCCGCACCGATTCCAAGGGAAACTACACGCTGCAAGGCTTGAGCGCCGGTAACGTGCGCATCCGGGCGTCGTACTCGGGCGACGGCTTCAAGCCCGCCACCAAGGACATCGTCGTCGGGGCGAACGAAACCAAGAACGTCGGCTCGACGAAGCTTTCCAACAAGCCGTTCCTGAAGCAGTACAAGGTTTGGGTCGACGGCACCAAGAAGCCCGGCCTGACCGTCCGGGTTTCCAACAAGCCGTTCAAGGCCTCCACCTGGCCGACCGTCTACGCCAACAACAACCGCTACCAGTGGTACCGCAACGGCCGCCCGATCAAGGGCGCCACCAAGAGCTACTACACGATCACGTCGGCCGATTCAGGCTCAAAGCTCTCGGTAAAGGCCTGGTATGGCCGCTACGGCTACATCACCACCTCGGGCACATCCAGGCAATACCAGGTGCACTGAGCTGCATCTACCCCGTTCACCCTGGGCATCCCCGGACGCACCCATTCCGTCCCCGGGCTTGACCCGGGCGGCCAAACCACACCCCTCGAAAACACCAAATATGTCCTATTAATTCCTGATTCGTTGGGGAAGCTGGCTAAGGGCCTGGGCCTTGCCGATCGCGGTGTTGTAGGGATCTAGTGCTCCCACCAAAATTTCGTTGACGCCCAGTGCCCGGCATACCCGCAGCAGTGAGCCGATGGATACCCCGGCGGCGCCGCTTTCTAAGCGGGAAACCAGGGAACGGGAGACGCCTGCACGCTCGGCCACCTGCTGCATCGTCAGGCGGTTGAGTTTTCTGAACGTGCGGATATCTTCGCCGATGGTTCGCAGATCTGCGGAGATTCGGCGCTCCGTTGCTGGCTTCATACCTGGCTCCAAAATAATGTCTTATAGATAGTGTACTAGAAGATATTATGCGTCAGATATAGAGCATTAGTTCCGAGGGAATTCTCAACGCTCCCAGCGGCTCGGGCTTGGGAACATGGAAGCGTAGAAGCGCTCTACCGCGGCGTTCTTGGCTCGGCTCAGGGCCTCCAGGTTGTTGACGCACACCACGTCTAGATCGCGGCGCAGCGGCCAGCGGGCCAGCGCGTACTCGAAGGTATCGCGCGTGGGCTCGGTGTAGTCCTGGTGGATTTCGCCCAGCGCCGCCCGGCCCTTCGCGTAGGCGTAGTACTGGCCCAGCATTGACAGCATCGGGAAATTGCCCGGCTCACGGAAGCGGGTGAGCGACGCGGCAATCACCTCGGGGTGGGTTTCCTCGATCTCGTACAGGTTGGAGCGCAGGTGGGCGTGAGGGATGTGGCGGATCTTGTGCGCGGGCGTCCTGCCGAAGACGTCGATCAGGAAATCCCGGGTGTTCTTAGCCGCCGATTCGACGGCCATATCGGTTTCGGCCACCGGGCCCGGCAGCACCTCGGTAGGGGAGAGCGCGAACAGGCTCATGCCGTTGCCAGCGAAGAAAAGCTCGGGGGTTACGGGACGGGCGAGAAACAGATCGTCGTTGAAGTAGACGAAGTGCTCGGCCAGATCCGGTATGTGGTGGATCTGGGTTTCGATCGCGTGCGAGTTGAACACCGGCAGCACGCTCGGGTCGGTGAAAATCTCGCGATGGTCGACGACCGTGAGTTTGTCGTCCTCGACCAGCCAGCTTGGCCGCTGATTATCCGTGACCAGCCAGATGTGGTTCACCCAGGGGGCAAACATCTCGATCGAACGCAGCGAGTGCTTCAGCTCGCCGCGGTCGGAAAAACGCAGAGCGCTGGTGGCGTCGGGTGAGGCGGGGGAGTTGTTGAACTGGGCCTTGCGCGCGAGCCAGGATGGATCGGTGCCGTCCACCCACGTGTAGACGATGTCCACCGGGGCGTCGAGATGGAACAGCTCGGGGATGGGTTTGTTTTGGCCGCCCCGGATCAAGTCCGGGGACGGGGTTGAGGTGTCCGGGGACGGGGTAGAAAACACCCGAGGCTTGGGGCCGCGTACCGAGAACAGCGTTTTTTGGGCGGCCACAAAACCGCTTCTCAATAGGTGTTTTAGCGCTTCCACGCTACTTCTTCGACTCCTCGTAGGCGCTCACGACCTCTTCCGTCGGGCCGTCCATCTCCAGCACGCCCTTGTTGATCCACAGCACCCGGTCGCAGGTGTCACGGATGGACTGCATGGAGTGGGACACCAGGAAGATCGTGCCCGCCTGATCGCGAATCTCGCGGATGCGCGCCTCGGAGCGCTTGCGGAAGTTCTTATCGCCGACGGCCAGCGCCTCGTCCACGATCAAAATCTCGTGATTCTGCACGGTCGCGATGGAGAATTTCAGCCGCGCCGACATGCCCGAAGAATAGGTGCGCATCGGAAGATCGATGAAGTCGCCGAGCTCGGAGAAATCCACGATAGATTCGACCGCCGCCTCGGCCTCCTTGCGGGTCATGCCGAGGGCCAGGCAGCCCAAGATGATGTTGCGCTCGCCGGAGAGCTGGCCCATCAGCGTGCCGCCGACACCGAGAAGGTTCGGCCTCGACTTGGCGTAAACCGCACCCGAGGAGGGGGTGAGCAGGCCGGTGATCGCGCGCATGAGCGTCGATTTTCCGGAGCCGTTGGAGCCGATAATGCCGATGGATTCGTTCTCGTAGGCGGTGAAGGAAATGCCCTTCAGTGCGTGCACAGTGCGCAGACCGCGGCGCTTGGATTCGAGTACCGAGCGGTTGCCCATCGTGCCCAGGCGCTTGCCGGAGGCGTAAACCTTGAATTTCACGTGCAGATCGTCGACGACAACCACCGGTTTCGGTTCATAGCCGAGCATGTGCTTCGGGGCCTTGGGCCCGTTGCCCGGCCCGCTCGAATCGTCCTCGTACAGGTAGCGGCAACCCTTAATCTCGGCCATAGCGCTCCTCCGCAACCCAGAAGAACAACAACCCGACGACGAACACGGCGACGGCCCAGATGGAGATGGACACCCAATACTCGGGGTTCATCGGATACCCGCGCAGGAACGAGCGCGTCAGGGAAAGGAACTGGTAGAGGGGGTAGTAATCGAAGACACTCGCCACCCAGGAGTATTTGGTCGAGGCGCGGAAGATGGTGTCGACCTGAAAGATGACGCCTGAGGCGTACATCAGCAGCCGGGTTATGTAAGGCAACAGCTGGGTGAGGTCGCGCAAGTGGACGGTGAGCCGGGCGGCGATTAGCGCGATGCCCGTGTTGAACAGCATGTAGATGAACAAGAGCGGAATCATCAGCAGCCATTCCCAGCGCGGAAGGAAGAGCTGTTTGTGCTCGCCGATCATGCCGAGCAGCGGCATACACACGATCATGAGAACAAGCGAAGGGAGCGTCTCCAAGAAGTGGCGGATGACCGTCGCCAAGGGCAGGGTCATCCTGGGGAACGCCAGGGATTGAACCAGCGCGCGGTTGCCGGTAATCGACTTAGCACCGTCGGTCAGCGACTTGGAGAACAGCTGCCACATGAAAATGCCGATGATCACGTAGGAGACGTAGTGCTCGCCAATCCGATCCCTGCCCATCAGGACGCCGAAAATCGCGGCATAAATGAACGCGTCCATGATGGGCCGCAGCACCAGCCACAGCATCCCCAGCTTGTTGTTCTCAAGCGAGGAACGCAGCTTGTAGTAGCCGAACATGTAGATGAAATCGCGGCGCGACCAGGTGCGTTTGAGGTAGTCGAAGAGCTTGGGGCGGGCGCCGACGCGGTGCAGCCCGTTGCTAAGGGCATACTCGGCACGCGTCATATATTTTCTCCTGTGATTGTCTTGAGAGAGTCTAGCGCAAGGGCTTGGGCGGGCGTCGGCCCAGGGTTTAGGACGCTCGCTGGCCGTGCGTCACTCGAAATAAACGATCTTGGAAAGGTCAGGAACGTGCGGCGTAGAGACTTTAGCCGCGTGGCCGAGCAGGATTGAGACCGTCATCTTGTAGCCGAACGGGAAGCCCAAGAGCTTGGACAAGCGCTCATTGTCGGTGGCGCGGAAGTCGGCGAAGGCGTTGACGGAAAAGCCGCACAGGCAAGTGGCAAGGCCAAGCGAGTGCGCGGCCAGGCAGATGTTCTCGCAAAGCAACCCGGCGTCCAGATCCTCGCTGGTCAGATCCCTGGTCTCCTTAGTGGCGACGACGATCACGGCCTGCGCGTTATAGAACAGATCCCCGCCGCGCTTCTCGATCACTTCCTGCCCGTGCTTGTCCCGGCGCAGCATCAGATCCCAGGCAGTATCGCGCAGGTCGTCGATAATCTCCCGGTTAGTGACGACGGCCAGATACCAAGGCGCGTTCCCGCGCGAAGAAGGAGCCTGAGCCCCGGCCAGGGCGATGGTCTCCAGATCCTTACGGGCAACGGGTTCGGAGCTGAACCCGCGGCAAGAGTAACGATTTGCGATGGTTTCCAGTACTGCGTTCACGGGTGCAGTCTACTAAGCCAGGGCGTCGGTCACCTTGCGCAGCTCCAGCCACCACTGATCTAGCGGGAGCTTGGTCTTGGGGTCGATGAGATCCGGCATGGAGGACAGCGGGGCCACCTTGATCTTGCCGCCCGACAGGCCGAGGTACTGCACCGCCGCCTTCTCGCTTGCGAATTGCTCCTCCAGCTCTTCCAGCGCGCGGGCGATCAGACGCGTGGCGAGCAGCCGGTCGAACGGGGTTGGTGAACCGCCTTGCTGGATGTGGCCCAGGATGTTCTGACGCACGTCGTAGAGCCCGTGGCCCTCTTGTTCGAACACGCGCGCGATGAAATCCGTCGTGTACTTCGGGTTCGCGTGCTCGGAGCGGATGGCCAGGAACAGCGAGCGACCGTTCTCGAACGTGCGGCGCAGCTCCTCAACATCGGCCTCCAGCGAGGCCAGCGTGATGCCCTCCTCAGGCAGGTAAACTCGCTCGGCGCCCGTCGCGATAGAGGCCATAAGCGCTAGATAACCGCAGTTTCTCCCCATAGTTTCGACGACAAACGCGCGAGTTGCCGACGCGCCCGAAGACTTGATCCGGTCGATCGCCTCCACGATGACGTTCAGGGCCGTGTCCGCGCCGATGGACAGCTCGGAACCCGGGACGTTGTTGTCGATGGTCGCAGGGACGCACATGATCGGGATGCGCAGCGACGGGTAGTGCTCGCGCTCGCGCTGGATGAGCCGGGCAGACATGTACGCGTTCCAGCCGCCGATCATCAGCAGGGCGTCGATGTGCAGATCGTCGATGGCCTTGGCGATGGCGTACAGCTCCTCGGTGTTGGGAACCATGCGCTTGAGCCCGAGCTGGGCGCCGCCCTCGTCGATCCAGCCCTCAACCTCGTTCCAGGCCAGCTCGCGGACGTCGCCCTCGGCCAGGCCCTGCAAGCTTCCGTGGATTCCCAGCATCACGTGCGAGCGCGCTAAGCCCAGCCGCACCGCGGCCCGGGCGGCGGCGTTCATCCCCGGGGCCAGCCCGCCGACGTGCACGATGCCGATGCGCTTGGCGTCCTTGGCCGGGGGCGCTGGCTGCGGGGTGGAGAGCTCCTTGAACAGCTCCACCTGCTCGATAAACGAGCCGCCGCGCAGCTCCATGGCCTTGTCGTAGTCGCCTTGCTCGATGAGCGTCGGGATCGAGCGCGTCTTCTCAACCGCCTCCGTCAGCGGGATGCGCGCCACCCGGTTTTCCCTGAAGCCGAACACGGCCCCGTTGTCCTCGGGTGCGTCGGAGAGCACGGCCAGCGCCGCCTCATACCCCAGCCAGGACGACGCCCAACGGTCGTATGCCGACGGGGAACCGCCGCGCTGCACGTGGCCGAGAATCGTGACCCTGGCGTCCTCCCCGAGATTGTTTTCCAGCGCCGAGCGCACGTACTCGGCGGTGATCGGGTTGCCCTTGCGATCTATCGCACCCTCGGCGACGACCACCATCGAGTCTCGCCGCCCGGCGGCCCTCCCGGCGGCCAGCGTCTTGCACATCTCGACCTCCCAGCCCTCCTCGGGCGGGTTTTCGGGGATGAGCATGTAATCGCAGCCGCCCGCGATTGCCGAGACCAGCGCGAGGTAGCCGCAGTGACGGCCCATCACCTCGATCACGAAGGTGCGCTGGTGGGAGGCGGCGGTCGAAGACAGGTCGTCGATAGCGGAAATAATGCGGTGCAAGGCGGTGTCGGCGCCGATCGTCATATCGGTGCCCACAAGGTCATTGTCGATAGATCCCACCAGCCCGGCGAAACGCAGCACCGGGTGGGCCTTGACCTTCTTCGCGCTGATCTTGCCCTCGGATTGGAGCTGCTCCAGCAGCTCGGGCCATTCGATCGAGAACTGGTTGAGGCCGGTGAGCGAGCCGTCCCCGCCGATGACGATCAAGCGGTCGATGTCGTGTTCGAGCAAGTTGGCGGCGGCCTTGAGCCTGCCTGCCTTCTCGCGGAAATCAGCCGAGCGGAACGTGCCGATGACCGTGCCGCCGCGATCCAAGATGTGCGAGACGTCGCCCCACTCCAGCTTGCGGATGCCGTTCCCGCCGTCGACCATCCCCTGATAGCCCTCCATGATGGCGAACACCTCGGCGCCGTTCTTGATAGCCGTGCGCGTGACGGCCCTGACGGCGGCGTTCATTCCCTGGGCGTCCCCTCCGGACGTCAATATTCCAATGCGCTTCTTCGATGGGGTCGAACTCATGGGGGCAAGCTTATTGCCCCTTGCCCGGGGTTGCATATAGCCCTGTTTTGCGATGGTCGGCGGGATCAGGGGGGGGGAGATCCCGCGACTGCGCGCGGGATGACGGGGTGTGGGGACGATGGTGCGAGCGCCCGCCCCGGGTCAAGCCTGGGGACGGGCACTCGGTGCCCGGAGTACGGGACGGATTGGTTCCCGCTACTTCTTCTTCCAGTGCGCGTAGAGCGTCATCGGGCCGGTTAGCTTCTTCGTGCTGGTTACCTTGGTGCCGCCGCTCTTGGCCGTGTACCAGCCCAGGAACTTGTAGCCCTTGCGGGTGGGCTTTGGAAGTTTGATCTTTTGCTTGTACTTGAATGAGTACTTGGTCTTCTTCAGCTTCTTGCCCTTGTTGACGTTCAGCTTCAAGGTGCCCTTCGTCACCACTTTGATCTTGTACGTCTTGGTCAGGTTCGAGTACTCGACCTTCACCTTCTTGGTTCCGGTCTTCTTGGAGAACGTGCCGGTGTTGATGCCGTAGAAGTGCAGCAGTTTGTCGGAGAAGGAGATCGTCTCGCCGCCGCCGTTGGAGTACTTCAGTGTGACCGTCCCGGCCTTGAAGTTGAACTTCGTGCCCTTGAAGTACGTGGTCTGCATGCCCTTGATCGAGATGGACTTGAGCTCCGGCGTGGACGTCATGGCTTTGATGTTCAAGTTCCCGTAGTACGACGAGAGCCCGGTGGCCTTGATGTACGAGTACAGATCCGTCCAGCCGCCGCTCGCCCCGGTGCCGAAGTACGATTCGCCGGGGTTCAGGGTGACCTGCTCGTCGTAGGACGGTGAACCCGCCTCCAACGCCATCTGTACGTTGCCCGACCCGATGGACAGGGTTACTACTACGGAGAACGTCGTTCCGGCCTGCAGCGGCGTCGGCGCGATGTTGACCGTGTGATACCCGGCCAGCCCGGCGTTCCCGCTCACGGACGTCCCTCCTGAAGAAGAGATCGCGCGCAGTGTGCCGGAGGTCGGGGAGGAGCCCGTCAGGCCGGAGTAGACCTGGATGGTGTAGTTGACGTTCGGCTGCGCGGTGACGAACTGCACCGCGTCCAGCGACTGGGTCGACCACTGGGACGGAACCGTGAACACGTTGGCAACCCGGCCTGTGGTGTTTGACAGCGACCAGGAGGTCTGCCAGCCCAGCTCGTCGACGGAGAACAGGTGCTCCAGTCCGTCTGAGCCCGCGCCCACTGTGCCGCCGCCCATGTCGAAGTAGGCGGCCTCCTGGATGGAGGTGTCGTAGTAGGACAGGTAGAAGTAGCCGTCGTCACCCCAGTTGGAACCCCAAGAGTTCTTGACGATGAACGCGCCGTTTCCGGGCGGCGTCTTCTTGAACTTGGATGCCGGGTAGTTGTCGTTCCAACCCACCAGCGTCACCGCGTGATCGGGAGAGTTCTGGTTGTTGCCGTAGTCGTAGTAGGCCGAGGTTGAGGTGTTGAGATACGCCGTGTTCTCGGCTTGGTTGATCGCCGCGTGGTACGAGGTGTACAGCGAGCCGTACGTGTACAGCGCCTGCTTGATGGCGTCAAGGTTGGTGCTCGAATACTTCCAGCCCGAACCCGAGTACACCCAGGGCGACGGAACCACGTACAGATTGCGCAGATGGTAACGGGATTTGTCGAGCATGTTCGGGTCGACCGACGCGTACCCGTTCGTCGCCGGGTAGGGCAGCGCCGTCTCAGCCTCCGAGCCGCGCCAGTTCGACCAGGCCGCCCCGGCCATGTACAGGTTGCCGCCCGAGTTGAGCATCCGCTCCCACGAGTTGCCCGTGCAGCCCGAGCCAGACGAGCAGGGCTTGAAAGTGTTGGTGTCGTACACCGAATAGACGAGGTGGGCGGGGGAGAGCTGCTGACCCCCGGCGCCGTTCTTGTACGCGGAGGACTCGGCTGAGGCCGTCGAGGCGAAGGACCAGCAGGCGCCGTATTCGCCCTGGTCGCGCACGGCCGTCACCCAGCCGGGGTGGGCCGAACGCACGTCGTAGCTGGACGGCAGCGAGGAGGCCTTGACGCGGGTTTGCTTGGCGGAGGTGGTGGTCGGCTGCAGTGCGTCGTCGTTGACGGTGTCCGGCCTGGCGTTGAGTTCGTATCCGTCGGCGCCAACGACGGTTTCGGGGGCGGGCGCTGTGTAGATCTCTCCGGTGTCTTCAACCACATCGGCCTTGGCCAGCTCGGCGGCCGGGATGATGTCGGAATCCTGTTGTTCGTCCGTCGACGCTGACGGGGTTTCAGAAGCAGTTTCGACGCTCGGGCTGGCCGCTGCCGTCTCATCCGGCGGCGAGTCAGCGTAGGCGGAGGTTTGCAAGCCTGCCGCACTCAGGCCCAGAACCACAAAGCCTGCTAGCAATGTTCGTGGAAGTCTATTCATGCTCGCTATCCCCCCGTTGATGCATCTTACTTTCGCGTTAACATTGTCTGACGATTCTACAAAGCCCATTCAAGGCGCGTAAACGGATACAAGCCCCTCGTCTCACAATATGATTCACTGAACACTACCGGAAATTGTCGCAAGCCGTCTCATCAACCCCACCCCGGTGGCAAAAGTCCCAAGACCTACGGAAAACTAGTGTTCATGAGTGCTGAGTGGACTAAGTATTACCAACCCGGATCCCCCGCTGAGATCGTGCTGCCGACCGACCCCGTCTGCGAAATCCTGGAGACGGCCGTGGCTGAGGCCAAGGACAAGGTAGCGTTGCAATTCTTCGGAAGGACGACGACCTACACCGAGCTCGGCGAGCAGGTGAATCGCGCGGCCGAGGGGCTGCGCCGGCTGGGGGTAAAGGCCGGGGATCGCGTCGCGCTGGTGCTCCCCAACTGCCCGCAGCACGTCGTGGCTTTCTATGCGGTGCTGCGGTTGGGGGCCATTGCCGTCGAACATAATCCCTTGTACACGCCGCGCGAGCTGCGGCACATGTTCGAGGATCACGCGGCCCGGGTCGTCATCTGTTGGGACGCCGCGGTAGAGAAGCTGCGCGGGCAGCCGCGCGATATCGAGGTCGAGCACATCGTCTCCGTCTCCTTGCTCAAGGCCATGCCCGGGTACATGAACTTCGCCCTGCACCTGCCCATCCCCAAGCTCAAGGCCCTCAAAGACAAGCTCTCCGGGCCCGCGCGCGACACCATCTCGTGGGAAAAGCTGCTGGAGGCCCCGCCGCTCGATCCCACGCACCCGTATCCCGACGTCCACGATCCGGCGATGCTGCTCTACACCTCCGGCACGACCTCCCTGCCCAAGGGTGCGCTGCTTTCCCACTACAACCTGTACGCGAACGCCCGCCAGGGCGAGGCCTGGATGATCGAGGCTGAAACCGGCAAGGAAAACCTGTACGCGATCTTGCCCATGTTCCACGCCTTCGGAATGACGCTTTACCTCACTTTCGGCATCCTCAAACAAACCCGGATGATCCTGTTCCCCACCTTCGACGCCGACATGGTGCTCAAGGAGGCCAAGAAGTACCCGCCGAACATCTACTGTGCTGTGCCGCCCATCTACCAAAAGACGGCCGAGCGGGCCGAAGAGCTGGGGATCTCCTTGAAAGAGGCCAAATTCTGCATCTCCGGGGCGATGAACCTACCCGACGCCACCGTCGAGAAGTGGGAATCCATGTCCGGCGGGCTGCTGGTTGAGGGCTACGGAATGACGGAGGCCTCGCCGATCTGCACCGGCAACCCGTTCTACCCGACCCGGCGCACCGGCACGATCGGCATACCATTCCCGTCGACGAATATGAAGGTCGTTGACCCCGACGATCCCACGGTCGAGGTGGCACAAGGAGAGCGCGGCGAGCTGCTGATCCAAGGGCCGCAGGTGTTCATGGGTTATTGGAACAATCCCGACGAAACCGAGCGCACCCTCCTGCCCGGGGGTTGGCTGCGGACCGGTGACCTCGTGGAGGTAGACGCCGATGGGTTCGTCACGCTGGTGGATCGGGTGAAGGAACTGATCATCACGGGTGGGTTCAACGTTTCTCCGTCTGAGGTGGAGGCGGTGCTGCGCTCGCATCCGGACGTGGCTGACGTGGCCGTCGTCGGGATTCCGCTGGCCAAGGGCGGGGAGAAAGTCGTGGCGGCGGTTGTGTCCAAAGAGGGGGCGCCGTTCAACTCCGAGGAACTGCGCTCGTACTCGCGCACGCGGCTGGCGGCGTACAAGGTTCCAAAGGTGGTCGTCCAGATTCCGGAGCTGCCGAAGAACATGATGGGCAAGGTTTTGCGCAAGGAAGTCCGCGAGAAGCTGATCGAGCGCGGGGTTTAGGGGGTGTACCCGTCGTTTGACGCGTTCCTTACCTCGTCATTCCGGGTTTTCCCTGCTCGTCATTCCGGGTTTTCCCTACACGTCATCCCGGGTTTTCCCTACTCGTCATTCCGGGTTTTCCCTACTCGTCATCCCGGGTTTTCCCTACTCGTCATCCCGCGCGTAGTCGCGGGATCTCTACTCCCCCCCCAGCGGCTCATTTCTCCCTAACTTTTGTTGCGCTACCTGCTGGGTCGCGTCGGGGTGGGAACGGACGCCCGAAAGGGCGTTCCGGGCGGCGATGCTGCGCATCTTATCGCCGCCCTCCACTCGGGGAGCCCTAAAATCCTGCGGATTTTGTCCCCAGCCTTTCGGACATCCGTTCCCACCCCGCCGCTCGGGTATCTGCAAAATCTGGGCCGTCCCTGGTCGGCTGGGGACAGACTTTTCCACAGCAAGATCGCGCTTATCCCCAGAGTTTTCCCCAGATGTCCCCAATTACTACACAGGGTTTTCCCCAAGTTTGTTCACAGGCTGGGGAAAACTACATGGGTGTGATTCAGCTTCTCGGGGCCGCGGTCGAGTCGCGGACTTCTAGGCCGACGGCACCGAAGGCGGCCGATTCCTGGGGTTCTCCGTCGGCCAGGGCGTTGAGGACGCGGGCCACGTGCATACCGTAGGCGCGCACGTCGGTCTTCACTGAGGTCAGACGCGGGGTGGTCAGGCGCGAGATCATGGAATCGTCCCAGGAGATCACGGAAAGCTCGCCCGGGACGGAGATGCTCAGCTCGGCGGCGATCTGCAAGGCGGCGGCGGTCATCACGTCGTTGTCGAAGACGATAGCGGTGGGGCGATCGGCCCCGATCAGCAGCGAGCGCGTGGCCCGAGCCCCGGCCTCCTGCGAGTAGTCGGTGTGGACGACCTTCGGCACGGGTATGCCCAGCGCCTTCGCCTCCTCTTTCATGGCCTGGGTGCGCGCGATGGTGTGCGAATATCCGGCCACGCCTGCCACGCGCGCGATATTGCGGTGGCCGAGGGTGTGCAGGTACCGCAGGGCGATCCTCATGCCGTCGGTGTCGTCGGCCCAGACCCACGGCAGCATCGAAACCTCTTGCGGGGCGGGGGACTCGTCCGAGGGCACCGCCATGACGACGCCGGGGAGTTCCAGCTCGGCGAGCAGAGCCAGGCGGGGATCTTGGCCTGAGACGTCGGTGACGATGACGGCGTCGACCTCGCGCTTGGCCGCCCAATCGCGGTAGACGGCCATCTCATCGTCGACGGAGGACACGAGCTGCAGTACCAGCGAGATTTTGCGCGGAGCCAGCTCCTCTTGCAGGCCGGAGGTGAGCTCCATGTAGTACGGCTCGAGGCCGAGCAGTGCGGCCGGGCGGTTGAGCACCAGGCCCATGCGCCACACGCGCGAGTTCATCAGCGCGCGGGCCGCCGAGGAGGGCTGCCAGCCGATCTGGGCGGCGATTTTCAAGATGCGAGCGCGGGTTTCGGGGGAGACCCCGGGCTTGTCGTTGAGCGCATAGGAGACGGCCGACTTGGCCACTCCCGCTTCCCTGGCTACATCGGCGATTGTCGGTCGGCGTTTAGGCATGGTGGGACAGTACCACGGGCCGCCCGGTTTTCAGGCGCCGGGACGCTCGTTTTTGCGGTTTTCGTTCTTATTTTCGGGCAACCGGTTAATGTTTCGATCTTAGGAGATGTGGTTCCGGGACTCTGGGTATATACTGAACCGGTTCATGCAGGATGGGCGACACGTACGAGGCAGCACATATCGTCAGCAAGGAGGGGCAGTGCGGCACATAGCGGTAAGCGATTGGGTGTTCCGCCCGGCATCGGCGCGGAACCTGCCGACGGGTGTTGCTGCGGCGTTCTCCGCAGGCCCGCTTACGGCGGCGGTTCCCGGAAATGTCTACGACGACCTGCTCGCCCACGGCCTCATCCCCGATCCATACCTGGCCGACAACGAGGAAAAGAACTACTGGATCGGGCACGAGGACTGGGAGTACTCGGGGGTTGTGAAGCTGGATGCGGTTGACCGGGAGTCTTTCCAGCCCCCTGACACTCACCCGGGGAAATCTCCATCTGGAGGTGTTCTCGGTTCCCGCCAGTTGAGTCGATCCGTAGTCGAGCTGGTTGCCGAGGGTTTAGACACCGTTGCCGACGTCTATGTCGGGGAGCAGCTGATCGCTTCGGTGTGCGATCAGCATCGGTCGTATCGCTGGGACGTTACTTCGTTGGTTGCCCAACTTACCCCGTCCCCGATCTCCGAGATGGGGACGTCCTCGGTCTTCGAGTCGGGACAACCAGCCCGCTCGTCATCCTGCGCGCAGTCGCAGGATCTATCGTCCCCCGCAACCGTCAGCCCGTCCCTCGCTCCCACCCCGCTCACCGCTCCCGCCACCCCTACCCTGTCCCCGGACTTGACCCGGGGCAGCCAAAACGAAGAAGCGCAAGGTGCCGTCTCGCAGCAAGTCTTGGGCGCGCGCGAAATTCCCATCCGCATTGTCTTTCGCTCCGTCTACGAGTATTGCGCCGAGGTGCGCGAGCGGCTCGGCGAGTACCCGTCCACGTACGAAGAACCGTTCAACTACGTGCGCAAGATGGCCTCGAACTTTGGCTGGGACTGGGGGCCGACCGTCGTTACCGCTGGGATTTGGAAGCCCATCTATCTGGAGATTTGGGAAGACGCAAGGTTGGCGTCCGTCCGCCCGCACGCGCTGCTCGATTCCCCCGCGGGAACGCGCGGCAAGCTGCTGGTGGATGTGGACGTCGCACAAGATCGTTTCGAGAAGGCTGCTGTGCCGGCGGGTGTGCGGGATGGAGGGTTTTCCCGCGCACCCGCCCACGGTACGCAACCAGCGGACGGACGCCCAGAGTTCGCCCAGGCCAACCAGAGTCCGGAGGATGAACTCGCCGTCACCGTTTCCGTCTTTGCCCCGACGGGCGAACTACAGGTTCGGGGGAGCGCACAGGTACCCGACACCTGTTTCCAGCTAACCGAGGGCGGCGCGAGTGTGGCGGCAAGCCCTGAGACGAGCGTCAAACTGGAGTTGGACGTCGGCGAGGTGAAACGCTGGTGGCCGCACACGTTGGGGGAGCAGCCGCTGTACCGCGTGGAAGTGAAGCTTGAGCGCGGTGGGAAGAGCTTGGATTCTTGGGAATCAAGAGTTGGATTTCGGGACGTCCGGTTGGTGGTTGAACCCGACGACCGCCAAACCACCGGCAGTTCATTCGGGTTCCAAATCGCCGGAAAACCCATCTTTGCTGCGGGTTTCAACTGGATTCCAAACGACCTGCTCATCACGCGCGTCACCCGCGAGGACTACCGCGCGCGTCTGCTGGATGCCCGCGATGCCGGGGCGGTGATGATCCGTGTGTGGGGCGGCGGTATCTACGAAAAGGACGAGTTCTACGAGATTTGCGACGAGCTGGGTCTGCTGGTTTGGCAGGACTGCCCGTTCGCCTGCGCGGCCTATCCGGAATCCGAGGACTTCGCCGAGCAGATCGAGGCCGAAACCAGAGACAACGTGGCCCGGCTGCTGCCGCATCCGTCGCTGGTCATGTGGAATGGCTGCAATGAAAACATCTGGGGCTACCTGGATTGGGGCTGGGAGCCGATCCTGGTCGGGCGCGGCTGGGGCGAACGCTACTACTACGAGCTGCTCCCGCGCGTGATCGGCGAGCTCGACCCGTACCGTCCTTATTGGCCGGGGTCTCCGTTCTCTGGTTGGGAAATGGGAGCTCCCGCCCAGGATCAAGTCCGGGGACGGGATGAAGTCGGGGGACGGGATCAGGTTCAGGGGATGGCTCAGGTCGTCTCCGGGCTGGATCCGGTCGTCTCCGGGCTGGATCCGGTCGTCCCCGGGCTGGACCCGGTCGTCCCCGGGCTG
>JAISTE010000002.1 GCA_031272825.1 Propionibacteriaceae bacterium
CATTTCCGCGTGCATGAACTGGGACGTCAGCGATGAGATTCCCAAGCTTTTCAACGCCACCCGCGAGATTGAGCTTCCCTATCCCTCGCCTGCGCTCGTGGGCTACACCATCTTGGTCACCGGTTCCGGCTGCCGACTGCGCCAGGTGGGCGAATCCCCGCGCGACAACCTTGGCGCCGTCGTGGTCCACGAAGGCGGGCTGACGGCCACACTCCACTGGCGCAAGAAGGGCAACTTCTCCAAGCCCACCTCCGAGTTCAACTCCCACCTGGCCGTGCATCAGGATCAGATAGCCGAGCGCGGCATCCCCTTCCACGCCGTCATCCATGCCCAGCCGCCGCACCTGGTGCTGCTCTCCCACATCCCCGAATACCAAGACACTCAGGTGTTCAACGAGCGCGTGCTGCGCTGGGAGCCGGAGACGATCGTCCAGCTGCGGGAGGGCATCGGCTTCCTCCCCATCATGATTCCCGGCTCCAACGAGCTCATGGCCGCGAACGTGGAGAACCTGCGCGAGTACCAGATCGTGATGTGGGCCAAGCACGGCGTGATGGCCCGCTCCGACACCTCGCCGCTACGCGCTTCCGACCGCATCGAATACGCCGAGACGGGAGCCATGTACGAGTACATGAACCTCACCATCGGCGGACGCGCGAGCGGCCTGGCCCGCGAAGAACTGGGCCGAGTCGTCGACGCCTTCGACGTGCAGACGCACTTGTTCAAGTAGACGTTCGCTTTGGGTCGTCCCCGGGTCAAGCCCGGGGACGACTCTGAGCGGAGACTGGGTTCGGCTCAGACGCTATTCGCCAGAACATCCACCACCTATTGATAAAAGGAATTTTGTCGGTAGGTGGTTCGCACTTGATTGGAAGGATTGAGAAGTACAGGATGTATAATCAAAGCGCAACCGATTTTTGGCAACCATCGATAAACTAATAGTAGTTTCCGAAATTGTCGTTGACTGCTCAAAAATTTTTGAGCACCCACGCTTCGGATGCTCTTTCCGCTTGACTACGATTACAGTCTGCCTAACGGAAACTGCGATGCAATATCTGCACGGTTGACCTTATTAAACCGAAAGAGAGGGGACAACAGAATGAAAATTGAAATGGGAGAGTCGCTGTTTTACTCATGGCTCCGCCACGTTAAGGAGTGCCAGGTGGTTCAGACAAACTGGAAACCGTCCCCCTCCTGGCAGCTGCAAAACGAGGAAGAATTGAAGCGGTTCATGGACACTACCGATGCACATTTCCAAAATAAATACGGTTATGGTATTTATAAGAACAATTCGCTTTCGCAACTCTTATTGCAGGCAGAGGTGGATGCGCTCGGTTTATCGCTGTCAGATAACGGAGTAGAAATATACGCCATAGACGTCGCTTTCCATGAAAGAGGATTGAACTATGGTGACCGGCAGGAAACGGTAATGCGGATAATAAAGAAATTTGCACGGACAGCACTATGCTTGATAGGTTATTTCGGTGTCACCCAAGGTGAGATTATTTTTTCATCACCTAAAATACATAACGCCATAATCAACGATTTAGAGCCCTGCACTGCCGACCTAAATGCCATATTCCTCGAAAACAACTATCATTTCACGGCGCGGATTATCGCGAACGACGATTTCAACGAACTTGTGCTGAAACCGATATTGATTGCCAGCGATGGTGTTTCAGATACTTCGGAATTATTTATGCGCGGATACCAGCTTATCAATATGTTTGGAAATGAACGGAGACCATCAAGGCAAAATGAACGGCAGTCATCAAGGCAAAGAACACAAGAGTCTGAGATGCCGCAGCAGGTCTCATCCGATACCCTTTCTGAGTTGAAGATAGGAAAAATCGCACAAACCTTTTTACGGGAAGCGCTGGAGAGCGGCAAAGCCAATGATGAGGAAATCAATCTGATGCGGAAGAAGGATTACTCCAAGAGCCAGTTTGGCATAGACTTCCCGCTTCTGGTCTTGGCAAGCGATAAATTTGACTCTAAGCGGTATTACGCGAAGCCGCTGATGATAAGAGGCGTACAATACCGCCTTTGTTCGCAATGGTATGAGGTTTCAGCGAATAATGACAGACCGTTTTTGCTTGCGTGGCTGGACAGACACGACGCCCTCATTTGATTGCTTGCATGGCGGCTTCGGCATTTATTAACGCTTCGTTTTACTGGAGAGTGAAAGGCGATTTGAAACCTTTTGACAATACATTGCCGATTATAAGCGATGGGCAACAGGGGTGTTCAAATTTAACGATTTGGTATCGGGGTGTGCATTTTATCAATAGATGGTTACTCCACCATCACGCGCTTAAGACGGGAGACGGACTCACCCCACCCAGATCCTGCGACTGCGCTTCGCTTGCGCAGGATGACGAGGTTGGTGCCGGATGCCGGTGGAAGTCACTACCCCCGACCCCGATCCACCGACGCCTGAGTATTGAACGTCCCCCGCAAGCGCGAACTAGGGATACAACACCATTGCGGGGACGACCCCGCCACCGCGAAGTTCATCCCTACTTCCCCCGACCCCGATCCACCGAAGCCTGAGTATTGAACGTTCCGCGCAATCTCGTAGCCGGGATAAACCACGCTGCGATGGCCGAGCACACCGTCAGGATCGTCGCGATCAGGAACAGCGGGGAGATGGCGTCGCCGTAGGCAGCCGCGACCAGCGGGCGGACGTTGGCCGGAAGCTGCCCCAGGTTCATGCTCATCTCGGCCCCGGCCTGCGCACCCAGCACCGACAAGGGGATATGGTTTGCTTCCAGCGAGTTCTCCAGTAGGTTTGCCATCTGTCGGGTGTACACGACGCCCAGAACCTGCACGCCGACGGCCCCACCCAGGTTGCGGAAGAACGTCACCGAGGCCGAGGCCGCGCCGATGTCGTGCACCGAGACGATGTTTTGCACGGCCAGAACCAGGTTCATCATCGTCGCACCGAGCCCGACGCCGATGACGGCACCGTACAAGGACGTCAGCCAAATGGGGGTGGTGTGGTCGACGGAAATCATGCAAGCAAAGCCCAGGATCGTCACCACAAAGCCGATGTTGACGAACGGCTTCCACGAGCCGGTGTCGGAAACCCGGCGCCCGATCAGGATGGAGGAGAACAGGTTGCCGATCATCATCGGGATGGTCAGCAGCCCGGCCTCGGTTGGGGTGAAGCCGCGCGAAAGCTGGTAGTACTGGCCGAGATACACCGACACCCCGAACATCCCCAGGCCGACGCCGATGGACGCGACGATCGCGAGGGCCGTCGTTCTAGTGGAGATGATGGCCAGCGGAATGATCGGGTTCGACGCCTTTGATTCGACGATCACGAAAGCTACCGCCGCAAGCAAACACAGGGAAAGCAGGGCAAAAGTTTGCCAGGAGAGGTAGGCGAACTGGTGGTCGGCGAAGGAAATCCACACGAGCAACGAGCAGGCGGCGGTCGTCACCAGAGCAGCGCCACCCCAGTCGATCTTGTTGGGGCGGGGGAAGAAGGGGACGTTCAGCGTCAGCTTGATCATCACCCTCGCCGCGAGGGCGAGCGGGACGGTGATCCAGAAGCACCAGCGCCAGCCGAGGAAGGGCGCGTCGACGACGAAGCCACCGAGCAGCGGCGCGATGATCGTAGCAACGGCGATGGTTCCGCCGGTATAGGCCATGTATTTGCCGCGGTCTTTGGGCGCGATGATCGAACCCAGGATCGCCTGGGTGAGGGCCAGCATCGCGCCCAGGCCGATGCCTTGGATCGCGCGAAAGGCGATCAAGAAGCCGGTGTTGGGCGAGAATCCGGCCAGCAGGGAGCCGACGATAAAGACCGTCAAACCGGCTAGTTCAAGGGTTTTCTTGTTGAACAGATCGGCGAGTTTTCCCCAGATCGGGGTGGATGCGGTGGAGGCGAGCAGCGTCGCGGTGACGATCCACATGTACTCCTGCTGCGTGGAGCCCAGCCGTGCGGTGATCGTCGGGAGCGCGTTCGAGACGATGGTTCCGGCCATGTTCGTAGTGAACGACGCCAACAACAAGCCCCACAGGATGCGCATGATCTGCTTGTGGGTGTAGTTGGGGTATTTGGATTCTTCATCGGTTGCTGCGTCGATCGCCGCGTCGGTTGCTGCGTCGGGAGCGGGCGGCAGCGTATTCGCTTCCGCGGGTTCTGCCGCTAGCTCTGTCGCAGCTTCGGTCGGTCGATCGGTTCCGTCAAATCCCTGATCCACATTTTCACACTACGCCCGAGCTACGGTACTGGCAATCTGCGGGCGCGCGATGCTCAGGCGCGTAAACCGCCTCATCGACGACATCTGCCGCGATGATCCGTTCGAGGGGATCGGCAAACCGGAGGCACTGAAGTATCTCGACGCTTGGTCGCGGCGTATTGATCTGGAACATCGCCTTGTGTATCGGATTGCGGATGAAGATCTGCACATCCTGCAGGCTCGGTTCCACTACGGCGACTGAGTTTCGGAAGAGTCGCTGGTCGCACTGGCGGACACCCAAGCCTGCCAACCAATCTCAGCCCGCCCTGCGACAGCTCACGATCTTGCGAAAGGGCCCGCCGGAATCGGCTCGCTGCAGGCGTAGTAGCGTGGGGGTCAAGGAGGGACGATGTTGCAAGCACTGACCGGGCTGGTTGTGATCGCCGTGCCCATCGCTGTGGGGTATCTGGCCGCGCGCATGGGGCCGTTCGGCGCCGACTCGGTTCGCATGTTCAACCTGCTGGCGTTCTACGTTCTCATCCCGTTCTTGCTCTTTTCCCTCATGGCGACGGCCAATCTGCACACCCTGTTCTCCACCCGTGCGTTGGTCTCGGGGCTGGCGGCGGTGGCCATGTTCGCCGCTTACGCGCTCATCGGGAAGTTCGTCTTCCACGAGACGCGCGGGCCGATCACCGTCGGCGCGCTGGCTTCGGGGTATACCAATGCCAACTTCATCGGCCTGCCGATCGCCACCCACCTGCTCGGCGACGCGACACTGGTTGCGCCCGTCATCTTGATGCAGACGGCCCTCTTCGCGCCCGTCGCCCTGACCATCCTCGAATCGTGTACCGGCGGGAAGCAGCCCTGGTGGAAAACCATCATGCACGGCGTCTTGAATCCGATCGTGTTGGCCTCGGTGGGCGGGCTGGCAATCTCACTGCTCGGCGTCCAACTGCCGCAGATCATCCTCGAACCTCTCAAACTGATCGGCAACGGGGCCATCCCCGTCGTCCTCATCGCTTTCGGCATCTCGCTGCGGGGCCGCAAGCTCCTCACCAAGGGTTCGCGCCGCCGCGAGACCGTCACCGCGGTATTGCTCAAGTCCGTCGGCATGCCGCTGACCGCTTTCGCACTCGGCCACGCCTTCGGCCTCGACGCCCACGGCATCTACACCGTGACGATGCTCGCCGGTCTTCCCGCCGCCCAAAACGTGTTCAACTACGCCTCTCGCTACAACCAATCCCTGATCCTGGCCCGCGATTCCCTATCCCTGACGACGCTGGCCACCCCCGCCGTCGTGCTGGTGATTGCCGCGCTGCTGGGGTAGCTGGTACCCACATCTCGCGGGTAGTGGGTAAGAGAGTCTCACGAGAAATAACGCGACGCCAGCTTCCGCCCCCGGGCTTGACCCGGGGCGGGAATCCAAACCAAACGCCGCCCATAACCGTAGTGATTGCGTCTGCCCCTGCTCGGGTGGCAGACGCACACAAGGATCTTTGATGGTTGGGAGGGGAGATCCCGCGACTGCGCGCGGGATGACGGGGGGAGGTAGAGCAGGCTGACACGCGGGATAGCCTCCCGTCCCCGGGCTTGACCCGGGGCGGGCATCCCAATCACACGCCGCCCAAGCCGCACACCAACCAACTCCAGATCCCGGTTCCCAGGCCCGATGTGCGGCTTAGCCAGGGCAGTCGCTACCCAAGCCGCACACCAACTCTCCGACGGCCCCACCAAGCCCCAATCACACCCCCAAGAACTCTTTCCACTTGCCCAGCTCGCTTCTGGCTTGGGCTAGGCCGAGAACATATGCGGCCCGCAGCTCGGCGACGTCCGTAGTCGAGTTCGACACCGGCATCGTTTCGGGGAAGAACAAGCAGGCGTCCCCCGAGGCTTCCAGATCCAGCAGCTCGGCCTTGGTCGCGTTGTAGTTGCGGTGCCGCTCGGCCAGCGCGTCGGCCACCGCCGGATACTTGCGGAAGTCCCAGCGGTAGATCTTTTCCCCGCGAATCGGGTGTTTTACGAACGCGCGCGGCTGGGTCAGCACCACGAAGAAGCGCTTAAAACCGGCTGCTTTGGCCGCGTCCAGGGCGATGCCGCCGGAGGGGCCGAGGGCACCGTCGACGTACACGCGGCCGTCGATCGTCGTCGGCGGCATGAGCACCGGCATCGTCGACGATGCGCGCACCCGCACCATCAAATCTTCCAGACGCGGGACGTCGGCCTTGTGCCAGTGCACCGCCTCGCCGCTCGCACAGTCGAAGGCTGAGATGTCGATTTCGGCGGGGTTGGCCTGAAAAGAGGCGAAGTCGAAGGGCAGCACCTGACCCGGCCCGGCCGTCTCCTCGTAGATGAAGTGGGCGTTGAATAGGCCTTTTCCTTGGAACCAGGTGAGCCAGTTACCGACGCGCGGATCGCCCATGAAGTCGACGAACGAGTCGCGGGCGCGCTTGGCGTCGCGCGAAACGTAGTTCACCGTGCACGACGAGCCCGCCGAAATCCCCGCCACCCAGGAAAAGTCGATCCCGTTTTCGAGCAAAGTGGCGACGGCCCCAGCCGAGTAGGCGGCGCGCATACCGCCCCCTTCAAAGATGAGCGCGGTATCGGTGATTGGCATAGGGAATAGTCTGCCACTGCTTGGTTTCGGTGAGGTTTGGTAGGCAGGTGTTCAATATCACTCCCTGGGCGCTGGTGCCCGTCGCCCAAACCTCATTTGAACAGCAAACACACAGCATCATCTGCCCGGAACCTCAGGTGTGAGTAACCAGCCCCGGGTAGGATTCCGAAGATGCCGAAAGGAACCCGATGAATCGCCGCTTTATCGCGCTGGCCGCCGCAGCTGCGCTCGTGCTCGCCGGATGCACCGAAGACAACACCAAGTCCGCCGACGTCTCGGCCAAGTTCTCCCACGGGCAGTGGTCATCGCTGCCGGTAGAGCCCACGGACGTCGATCTTTCGCTCGGCCAGTGGATCGGCGACGACGTCTACGCGCTGTGGAAAACCTCCTTCACCGAGGACGGCTCCAGCTTCCAAGATCACCCGACCGGCGCGAAACTTTCGCTAACCGAGAAGACGTGGACGGACGTCACCCCCGGGCCTTCCCAACTGGGGGCGTCGGACGTGGTGTACACGAAAGACGCGGTGATCGGCACCGACATCTATTCGTGGACGGAGAAGGCACCCAAGGCGAGCGAGAGCGAGGCCGAGGAGGAAGAGGAAGGCATTGAGCCTGAGCCCGAGGGCGGCTACCTGGCGGTCTACCATACGGCGACGAACACCTGGGAGGAGCTGCCCGAGCTGTCGCAAACCGGCACGCTGGACGGGCCCTACGTCGTCGACGGCAAGCTATTTTTCCTTACCAGCGGCGGTTTCTACCTGATCGATCCGGCCTCCCCCAAGTGGGAACTGACCTCGTGGCCGAACGCGGAGAACGTGTTCAGCGTCGCAGATAAGGCCCCGGCGGCGTTCAACCTCAGCGCCACGCAGATGCTGGCGCTCGTCGAGCTTGAGAAGGGCGAGACTTTCGAGTACGAGCTCGCCTCGATCGACACGACCGACGGCACGGTCAAGAAGATCTCCGACGTTCCGGAAGAGTGCCTGCAAGACGGCACGTTCTCCACTTCGGCTGACGGCTCCGTGCTGGCCGACGGTCCGTGCGTCTATACCCAGGAGACGAAGAAATTCACCGAGCTGGTTCGCCCGGACACCGAGCCCGATGAGGATGCCGAGTGGCTGGCCTCCTACTACGCCGACGATCCGGCGATGGCCGACATCTTGTACGACCAGGGCTCCGGGCTGCTCTACCAGGTTTCGAAAGACAAGTGGTGGCAGTCGGTGGCGCTGCTGAAAGCCGACACGGCCGTCGAACCGGATGAAGGATCAGGAGACGACGAGGACGCCGGAGACTACGCGGCCACCATAAACGCCGTAGCGGGCAAGATCCTCGCCTGCGACTCGACCTCCTGCTACACGGGAAACCCGGGCACGCTCACCGACTGGCTCGCCGACGTCCCGCCAAATTCGGAAACCTCGGATGAAGAAGCCGAAGAAGAAGACGGCGACGAAGAGATCATCATCGACGAGGACGGAAACATCTCGATCCCTGAGGAGTGAGGGA
>JAISTE010000009.1 GCA_031272825.1 Propionibacteriaceae bacterium
CGTCATCCTGCGCGCAGTCGCAGGATCTGAAGCGACGGCTTCCTTCTCGTCATCCTGCGCGCAGTCGCAGGATCTGAGTTTCCCAGAATGACGAAAATGAGCGCAGCGAAGTAAACTCAGCCAAGTTATGGGTATTTTCGACACGGAACAGCGCACGATCTCGCCTGCCTTGATTATCGGGACGGGCATGATCGGCACCTCAATCGGTTTGGCTCTCACCAAAGCCGGTGTTCCGGTCTATCTGCGCGATTCAGACCCCGCCCACGTCGAGGCTGCCGAGGCGCTCGGTGCCGGTTCTGCGGCCCTTCCGCTTGCCGAAGAAGTCCACCTGGTGGTTGTGGCCGTCCCGCCGGAGAAACTTGCCGAGCAGGTGGCCGAGGCCCTTAGCGCTTATCCAGAGGCAACCGTGACGGACGTTGGCTCTGTGAAATCCACTGTTCTCAAGCAGCTTCACGAAACCGACGCCGAGGCTGAGCTCTACCGCTACTGCGGCTCGCACCCGATGGCGGGTTCCGAAAAGTCGGGCCCGCTGGCGGCCAAGGCCGATATGTTCGTAGACCGCACCTGGGTCGTCACCCCGCACGATTCGGCCTCCGCGCACGCGGTGCTGGACGTGCGCGAGCTGGCCCAAACCTGCGGTGCGCGCATCACCACGCTGGGGGCAGCCCACCACGACGAGGCCGTCGCCCAGGTATCTCACCTGCCGCAGCTCGTCTCTTCGTTGCTGGCGGGAATGCTTACCGATGTTCCGCCCGAGCACCTCAAGCTCGCCGGTCAGGGCCTGCGCGATACCACCCGGATCGCCGATTCCAATCCGGGCCTGTGGCGGCAGATCATCGAGGCCAACTCGGAGGCCGTGCACTCCCAGCTCGAAATCTTGAGAGATCACCTGAACTGGCTGCTAGATGGCTTCAACGACGGCACCAAGCTCGAAGCCTTCCTCGCTGAGGGCCGAGCCGGGCGCCAGTCGCTGCCCGGCAAGCACGGAACTGCCGCCCAGGCCTTTGCCCAGCTTGCCATCGAGATTCCCGACGAGGTGGGCGCGCTGGCCGGGATCTTCGCGGCCATCAAGGACACCGGAATCAACATCGAAGACGTCGCCATCGACCACGATCAGAACCGCGATGTCGGCTACCTCGAGGTGGCCGTCGCCCCTGACAAGGCCGACGCGCTCAAAGAGCTTTTGCTGGCCGCGGGCTGGCGCATGAAGGAGGAATGATGGGTTTTGTCATCGCCATCGACGGCCCGAGCGGGGTCGGAAAATCATCCACATCTAAGAAGGTGGCCGCCGAACTGGGTTTGGCCTATCTCGATACTGGGGCCATGTACCGGGCGGTGACGGTCGCGTTCCTGGATTCGGGCGTCGATCCTGCCGATACCCAAGGGGTTATCCAGGCGACGACCAGCGCTGATATTCGCATCACCACCGACCCCTCGAACCAAAAGGTGCTCGTGAACGGCAGGGACGTCACCGCCGAAATCCGCGAGCCATACGTCTCCGAGAAGGTCTCCACCGTCTCCACCATCCCCGAGTGCCGGGCTGACTTGGTCAAACGCCAGCGCGAGATCATCGAATCCGCCGAGCCGGGGATCGTGGCCGAAGGCAGGGACATCACCACGGTCGTCGCCCCGGATGCGCAGGTGCGCATCCTGATGAGCGCCGATCCCGCCGCGCGCATGGCCCGGCGCAAGGCCGAGCTGGGGGAGAAAGTCGATTCCGCCCAGCTCGCCGACCAGGTGATCCGCCGCGACCGTGACGATTCCAAGCTGGTCAACTTCACCACCGCCGCCGACGGCGTGGTCTCCTTGGACAACACCGACCTGAGCCTGGATCAGACCGTCCAGGCCATCACCGCCTTGGCCGAGCAGGCCGGATGGAGCAAACGTGGCTAAACCTGTCGTCGCCGTCGTCGGACGCCCGAACGTCGGCAAATCAATGCTGGTCAACCGCATCACGGGCCGCAAGGACGCCGTGGTGCAGGACAAGCCGGGGGTGACCCGCGACCGCGTCTCGCACGACGCCGAGTGGTCGGGCCGCGAGTTCGTGGTGGTCGATACCGGCGGGTGGGCGCCCGACGAGAAGGGCCTGGCCGCCCAGATCGCCGAGCAGGCCGAGCTGGCCGTTGCCGCGGCCGACGTGGTGCTGCTGGTGGTCGACGCCACCGTCGGCATCCAGGACATCGACGAGGCCGTGGTGCGGATGCTGCGCTCGGCCAAGAAACCCGTGCTGTTGGCCGCCAACAAGGTCGACGACCAACGTCAGGAGGCCGACGCCTACGCCCTGTGGAACCTGGGGCTGGGCGAGCCGTACCCGGTCTCTGCCATGCACGGGCGCGGAACGGGCGATCTGTTGGACGCACTGCTAGCGGTTCTTCCCCCCGAAACCGAGGATGAGGACGAGGGCGAGCATCCCCGTCGGGTGGCCCTGGTCGGACGCCCGAACGTCGGTAAGTCCTCCTTGTTGAATAAGCTCGCGGGGGCCGAGCGCTCGGTCGTCGACAACGTTGCGGGCACGACCGTCGATCCGGTCGACGAGCTGGTCGACATCGCCGGAACCGAATACCTGGTGGTGGATACCGCCGGGATTCGCCGCCGCTACAAGGAATCCTCCGGGCACGAGTTCTACGCCGCCCTGCGCACCCAAACCGCCATCGAGCGCGCCGAGGTGTGCGTGGTCGTCGTCGATGCCTCCGAGCCGCTGGCCGATCAGGACATCAAGATCTTGAACGAGGTCGTCGACGCCGGGCGGGCCATGGTTATCGCCTACAACAAGTGGGATCTGACCGACGCCGAACGCCGGTTCTACCTGAACCGCGAGATCGAACTGGATGTCCAGGCCTTCGCGTGGGCCCCGACCGTCAACATCTCGGCGTTGACCGGGCGCAATGTGGACAAGCTCTCCAGGGCCATCGAGACGGCGCTGGCGGGCTGGGAGCAGCGCATCTCTACCGGCCAGCTCAACTCCTTCCTGGGCCGCCTCACCGCCGCCCATCCGCACCCGGTGCGCGGGGGTAAGCAGCCGCGCATCCTGTTCGGCACCCAGGCGCAAAACTGCCCGCCCACCTTCGCGATCTTCACCTCCGGAAAGATGGATCCGCAGTACGTGCGCTTCATCGAACGTAGGCTCCGCGAAGAGTTCGGCTTCGAGGGAACCCCGGTGAAGGTGGAGATTAGGCCGAGGGAGAAGCGCGGCAAGAAGTAGGAAACCCCTAACCAACCGTCGATTTCTCGAATCGGGGGCACTTGGGCTAAACTCTCTGAGGTTGTTTCAACGGGCCGTGGCGCAGCTTGGTAGCGCACTTGACTGGGGGTCAAGGGGTCGCAGGTTCAAATCCTGTCGGCCCGACGAGACGATCATATTGGGGCAAGCCCCCAACTCCCCTCAAATCAACTCCTTCTTCCAACCAATAGACTGTGCTCGTGGAATTCCTCGAAGCACAAGCCCAACACTCGAAACTCGCCGAAGCCGTCATCGACAACCGACGGGCCTACTACCTCGACGACAACCCCACCATCTCCGACGGGGAGTACGACGAGCTCATGCGGCGGCTCGAAGCGCTAGAGGATGAGTTCCCGCAGCTCAAGGAGGGCTCTCCCTCCCAGGTGGTGGGCGGCTGGCCCGACCCGACCTTCAAGGAGGTCAGGCACCCGGAGCAGATGTACTCGCTCGACGATGTTTTCTCCAAAGAAGAGCTGATGAGCTGGTTCGAGAAGGCTTTCCGGTTGGTGCCCGAAGCCGAAATTGTGAAAGCCGGGGGCTTCCTGTGCGAGCTCAAGATCGACGGCCTGGCGATGGATTTGCTCTACCGTAACGGCAAGCTGGTCTCCGGTGCCACACGCGGCGACGGCATCACCGGTGAGGACGTCACCGGAAATGTCTTGACGATCAAGACTATCCCGGCGGTACTCCACGGGCAGGCCCCCGAAAGCGTCGAGGTGCGCGGCGAGGTGTTCATGATGGTCGCCGATTTCGAGGCCCTCAACGAATCGCTTACCGACGAGGGTAAACAAGTCTTCGCCAACCCGCGCAACGCCGCCGCGGGCTCGCTTCGGCAAAAAGAGGCCAAGGTGACCGCCTCCAGGCCGCTTTCCTTCTACGCCCACGGTTTCGGCCAGCTGATCCCCGAAACCGCCTTCGAGCGCCAATCCCAGGGCTACGATCTGCTGCGCACGCTCGGCGTGCCCGTCAGCCACCACAACAAGGTCGTGGGCACACTGAAGGAGGTCTGGGAGTTCATCGAGTACTGGCACGTCCACCGCCACGACGTCGAACACGAGATCGACGGCATCGTTATCAAGGTCGACGACCGCGCACTCCAAGAGCGCATGGGTGCCACATCCCGGGCCCCGCGCTGGGCCGTCGCCTACAAGTACCCGCCCGAGGAGGTAACCACCAAGCTCATCGACATCCAGGTGGGAGTGGGGCGCACGGGCCGCGTCACCCCGTTCGCGGTGATGGAGCCGGTGAAGGTGGCCGGTTCGGTCGTCGAGCGGGCGACGCTGCACAACCCGGACATCGTCAAGCGCAAGGGCGTCCTCATAGGCGACACGGTGATTCTGCGCAAGGCCGGGGACGTCATCCCCGAGATCGTCGGCCCGGTGCTGGCCGACCGCGACGGCTCCGAGCGTGAATTCGTCTTCCCTGACCGCTGCCCGTCCTGCGGTGCTCCGCTCGCCCCCGACAACGAGAACGCCAAGGATCTGCGCTGCCCTAACGCCGCCGGATGCCCCGCCCAGGTGAAGGATCGGTTAGTTTATTTGGCCTCGCGTTCGGCGCTCGATATCGAGGGGCTGGGGGAGAAGGCCGTCAACGCACTGGTCGACGACAAGGTGGTTTACAACGAGGGCGACATCTTCTCACTCACCGGCGACGATCTGTTGGTCAGCTCCTACTTCATTAAGACCGACACCAAGACGAAGGCGGGCGGTGAGCGCATCTTGCTTGAGTCGGCCAAGACCCTGCTGGCCAATATCGAGGCTGCTAAGACCAAGCCCTTCGTGCGCTTCCTCACCGCGCTCTCCATCCGTCACCTGGCCAAGGGCAACGCGCCCGCCGTGGCCGCCGCCTTCCCCTCCATCGACGCCCTGAGCTCGGCAAGCGAGGAGCAGCTTTCCCAAACCGACGGCGTGGGCCCGATCATGGCCGCGGCCATCGTCGACTGGTTCAAGGAAGATTGGCACCGCGAGATCATCTCCAAGTGGCTGGCCGCGGGCTGCGCACTCAACCCGGCTCCAGCCGAACAAGCGGGCGAGGCCCTGCCTCAAACCCTCGCGGGCCTCACCATCGTGGTCACCGGTGCGGTGCCGGGGTATACCCGCGACGGGGCCGACGCGGCGCTCGCCGCGCGCGGGGCGAAGGCGACCGGGTCGGTTTCCAAGAAGACATCGCTGGTGGTTTACGGCGAGGGCGCGGGCTCGAAGCTGGCCAAGGCTGAGAGCCTCGGGGTGCCGACAGTTCCGTCGTCGCAGTTCGAGAAATTGCTTGAAACCGGCCAGTGGCAGTAAATCAAGCTACGCAACTGTAGTAATGTAGCGGGCCAAAAGGAGAGATATGAGAACCTTCCCCGATGGACTCGATTACGAAAAGCAGGAAAACTGGGTGAGCCAAGGCGGCGAGGGCGTAATCGACGTCTTCGCCATCGCCCCAACCTTCGTCTTCGACCCAGACAAACCCGTCTACACCCCGATCGACGACCCCGAATATGTGGCCGGGATGCAGGAATTTGCGGACATCGCCATCAACCCGGTCTTCGACGGGCTCGACGTCAACATCTGGTATCCCAAGTACCGCCAGGTGAACGGCGCCCACCTGCTCATCGCCGACCCGGTGACGCGCTTCTTCGACGGCCGGCCGCAGCTGGTGCTCCAGGACGTCTTCAACGCCTTCGAGTGGTTCATGGCCCACCGCGATCCGCGCCGCCGCTTCGTCATCTACTCGCACTCGCAGGGTTCGATCATCCAAGGGTTCATGCTCACCCAGTTCCTGCCGGTCTACCTCCCGAAGGAGCAGCAGGCGCTGTTCGGCGCCGGGTACCTGATCGGCTGGGGGCTGAACTCGGCCATCGCCGACCACACCCCGTTCCCGCCCTCCATCTCGCCGACGGATACCGGCACGATCATCTCCTGGAACACCTGCACCCGCTCCGAGCTAGGAAAGGTGCGGGCCACCTGGGGAGATGCGACGACCGTCGCCGTCAATCCGATTACGTTTGACCGCACCGAGGATTGCATTCCGGCTGATGACAACGGTCAGTCGGTGCTTGGCTACTTCGATGAGCCGACGCCCCGGGTTCAAGAGCACCTAACCGGAGCCCGCTTGGTCGTACCCGCTGAGCTGGGCGGGGTATTCCCCGGACAGCTCGTGCTGGTAGACATCGACGAGCACTCCTTCAGAGACGAAGCCTCGATAGCGGGCCAGGACGAGTCCATGCTGGGCTATACCCACCACTGGGACATCTCGCTGTTTGCTGGCTCGATCAGGGCGAACTTCGTGAAGCGCTTCGGGTTGTGAGTGCGGAGTCGCCAACTGGCGGGCACTGATTAGTAGATCCTATTCGTCGCTGCGCTCCTTGAGACCGGGGCGCGGGCTTCGCCCGGCTGCGGTCTGCGACTACGCGCAGGATGACGAGGTGAAGGGTACCGGCCACGCGCAGGATCTTTTCTTACTCTTCGCCCTTGCGATAAATCTCCGGCTTGGACTTGACCGGCAGCAGTACCAGGAAGCCCGCGGCTAGCACCAGGCCGATGGCGAGCAGGCCCCAGTGCTGGGTCGAGTTCGAGCCGGTGATCGTGGCACCCAAAGTTACGAAGATGCCGAAAAGCGCAGGAGAGATGAAGGAGATCACCCGGCCCGTCGTCGTGTACAGGCCGAAGATCTCGCCCGAGTGGCCCTCGGGGATGATCCGAGCCAGGAAGGATCGCGAGGCCGCCTGTGCCGGGCCGCAAACGGAGGCGAGCAGCAGGCCCAAGACCCAGAAGATCGCCTTGCCTTGGGCCGAGATGGCCGGGTCAAAGCCGGGCATTCCCTCGCGCAGCGAGTAGCCGGGCTGGTGCAGGGCGAAGCAGGTGAAGGCGCCCACGACGAGCAGCCCCAGGCAGATCAGAATCACGGACTTGGGCCCGATGCGGTCGTCGAGATAGCCGAACAGCATGGTGACCGCGCCCGCGATCAGGTTTGCGGCCGCGCCGAAGATCAAGATCTCACCGGAGGAGAAACCGAAGGACTGTGCCCCGACGACCGCGCCGAAGGAGAAGACCGCAGCAAGGCCGTCGCGGTAGAGGGCGGAGGCAAGGAGGAAGTACGCCGTGTGCCGCTGGGTGCGCCACAGCTGGGCGATGGTCCTGAACAGCTGCTTGTACGAGCCGATGACACCCAGGTGCGGGATCGTAGGATCGGCGGGCTTGTCCTTGATGGCAACGAAGATCGGGATGGTGAACACCAAAATCCAGATCCCGCACACCACCATGGAGACGCGAATGTCCATGCCGTCGGCGCCGGTGACACCGAACAGCCCAACCTCGGGTGCGATGAAAAGCGCGTAGATTAACAGCAGCGACACGATGCCGCCGAAGTAGCCCATGCCCCAGCCCAGGCCGGAGATTTTTCCGACGTTCGACTCGCCGGCCACCCGATCGAGCAAGGAGTTGTAGTTGACGCCCGCGATCTCGGCGATCACCGAGCCGACGGCGAAGATTCCCAGGCCCAGCCACAGGTATTCGGGCTTGGGGGCGACGAAGTACAGGGCCATGGTGAGCAGGCCCATGCCCCAGGTGAGGTACTTGAGCTGCCTGACGGTTGTGCCCGAGCGGTCAGCCCGCTGGCCGATCACCGGGGCGCACACGGCGATGAACAGACCGGCGAGGGTCGTCGTCAGTGAAAGTGCTTGTGTTGGGCCGTTGAGATCGCCTCCCACCGCGAAGGCGTCGCCGGTGATGTACACGGCGAAGACGAAGGTAGTAACGACGGTGAAGAAAGGCTGGGTTCCCCAATCCCAGAATGCCCAAGCGGCGATCGTCGATTTCTTTGCGGCGCCGCCGGAGGAAAGAGCCAATGTGGGGGTGCTGGTCTCACTCATGCGGGCAATGATACGGCACCGAAGGGAGGTAAAATGGCTCTTTGTGCTAGTTGCCCGGGATGTTGAAGTGCGCGTCGGCGCCCAACTATTGCTCCAACCTGCCTCCTTCCAGATCGCCCCCGGCGACAAGATCGGTCTGGTGGGACGCAACGGCGCAGGCAAGACGACGCTGACCAAGATTCTGGCAGGGGAGCGCCAGGCAGCCGCCGGGCAGGTGTCGCGCTCGGGCACCATCGGCTATCTGCCCCAAGATCCGCGTGTCGGGGATCCGGAGCAATTCGCGAAAGACCGCATTCTGTCGGCCAGGGGCTTGGATCAGATCACGGCCAGGATGAAGCGCTATTCGACGGAGATGGCCGAGGCCGAGGGCGAACGCCAGGAGAAGGCGATGAAGTCCTACGCCCGGGCCGAGGCCGAGCTGATCGCCGCCGGCGGTTACGGGGCGAGCGCGGAGGCGGCCCAGATCGCCGCCAACCTCGGCCTGCCGGATCGGGTTCTCACCCAGCGCATTGGCACGCTCTCGGGCGGTCAGCGCCGCCGCGTCGAGTTGGCCCGCATCCTGTTCTCGGCTGCCGACACGCTGCTGCTCGATGAGCCGACCAACCACCTGGACGCCGATTCGATCGTTTGGCTGCGCGGCTACCTGGCCACCTATCCCGGCGGAGTGCTGATGATCTCTCACGACGCCGCCTTGCTGGAGACCACGGCCAACAAGATCTTCCACCTGGACGCCAACCGCCAAACGCTGGATCAGTACGCGATGGACTGGAAGCACTACCTGGCCCAGCGCGAGATCGACGAGCGCCGCCGCAGGCGCGAACGCGCGAACGCAGAGCGTAAGGCGGAGGCGCTGAAGGCGCAGGCGGACAAGATGCGCTACAAGGCGACCAAGGCCGTCGCCGCGCAGAACATGGAAAAGCGCGCCGAGAAGCTGCTATCTGGCCTCGAAGACGTGCGCGTCAAAGACAAGGTGGCGAAGATACGCTTTCCCAAGCCCGCCCACGCCGGGAAGATTCCGCTGGCGGCCGAGGGTTTGAGCAAGTCCTACGGTTCGCTGGAGGTGTTCACGGACGTCGATCTGTCGATTGCTCGCGGCTCCAGAACCGTGGTGTTGGGGCTGAACGGTGCCGGGAAGACCACGCTGCTGCGATTGCTCTCGCGCATCGAGGCCCCCGATACCGGCCAGGTGATCGACGGCTACGGCCTGAAGCTGGGCTACTACGCCCAGGAGCACGAGACCCTGGACGTCGAACGCACCGTGTTAGAGAACATGATGACGGCGTCGGAAGAGATGACGGAGACGGATATGCGCAAGGTGCTCGGCTCCTTCCTGTTCACCGGGGACGACGTGGACAAGCCCGCCAAGGTGCTCTCGGGCGGGGAGAAGACGCGGTTGGCGCTGGCCATCTTGGTGGTCTCGGCCGCGAACGTCCTTTTGTTGGATGAGCCGACTAACAACCTCGACCCGGCCTCCCGCGTCGAGGTGCTCAACGCCATCCACACCTACGAAGGCGCGATCGTGCTGGTCACCCACGACCAGGGGGCCGTCGAGGCGCTGCAGCCCGAGCGCGTGCTGCTGCTGCCGGACGGTGCCGATGATATGTGGAGCAACGATTACGCCGATTTGATCGAGCTGGATTGAGTGAAAGAATGAGCGCGAAGCCTAAACGAGGAGGAAATGTGGCGAAAAGCAAGGTGTTGGTGGTCATCCCCACTTACAACGAGATCGAGAATCTTGAGCCGATCACCGCGCGCACCCGGGCGGCGGTTCCGAACGCCGACATCCTCATCGCCGACGACAATTCCCCCGACGGCACCGGCAAGTTCGCCGACGACCTGGCCGCCAAGGACGACCACATCAAGGTGCTGCACCGGGCCGGGAAAGAGGGCCTGGGGGCCGCCTACATCGCCTCATTCAAGTGGGGTCTGGAAAACGGCTACGACGTGCTGGTCGAGATGGACGCCGACGGCTCGCACCGGCCCGAAGATCTGCCCAAGCTGCTGGCCGCGCTCGACGACGGCGCCGACGCCGCCAAGGGCTCGCGCTGGGTGCGCGGCGGCAAGGTGGTCAACTGGCCGAAGAACCGCGAAATCCTCTCTCGCGGCGGCAATCTGTACGTGAAGATCTGGCTGGGCCTGCCGGTCAAGGACGCGACCGGCGGCTTCACCGCCTGGAAGGCAGATACTTTACGCGGCATCGACCTGGACTCCGTCGAGGCCGCGGGCTATGGATTCCAGGTCGATCTGGCCTGGAAGGCTGTGAAAAACGGCTTCAAGGTTGTGGAAATCCCGATTGTCTTCGAGGAGCGCCAACGCGGGGCTTCGAAGATGAGCGGAAATATCGTGCTCGAAGCGATGCTGCTCACCACCAAGTGGGGTATCAAGTACCGCCTCGGGCAGCTGAGGGGAGTGGGCAAGAAGGGCGCGAAAGAGGGCGCGAAGGCCGCCAGGGGCCTAGCCGACAAACTCGATGAGCTGGGCGGCTAGTTCCCCTGAAGCCCCTGACGGTTTCGCGCTTAGGCGGCGCGGAGTTCTTTCAGCTGCTCGCGCAGTAGCTGTTCAAGCTCGGGAATGCCGCGGCGTTCGCGCAGCATGTCCCAGGGCGTGCGGTTGCGGGTGTTATCGGCCTGGTTCGTGAGCTGCGCAGGGTTAGTGCGCGCGGGGGCAGAGCAGCGCGGGCAGTCCCACACCTCGGACACCTCGGCTTCCAGAAGCAAGGTCAGCACGAAATCGTGCCCGTTGGGGCAGTAGTACTCCACACGTTTGCGCGGGGCCATCTCCATATTTCCTCCTCGTCAACACCTAGCCAACGAGAAGAAATCGCGGATTATTTCCAAAGCCCGCGCTGAACCAGCACCTTCTTCAAAATGTCCGCGCGATCGGTCATGATCCCGTCGACGCCCATGTCAATCAGGCGGTTCATCTCGGCCTCGTCGTCGATCGTCCAAACGTGTACTTTGCGCCCGGCCTTGTGGCACTCGGCCACAAACCTTGGGGTGACGACTTTGATCGGGCCCTTCCCGACCGGCACCTGCAGCGCGGCTGCCGGGTAATCGGGCAGCTTCCAGCCGAGCTTGGCGTGGGCCACGTAGCCCACGACCACGGATTGCGGCGCGCCCACGGTGTAGGTGGGCCCGGCGATCGAGCGAAACGAGTCCAGGCGCTGCTTGGAAAAGGACGTCACCAGCACGCGGTCGCTGGCCCTGAGCTTGCCCAAGACCCGGGCCAGCGGGGCGGCCACGCCGGTGGCCTTGATGTCCAAGTTGAAGGCGACATCCGGGAAGGCGGAGAGGAGTTCGGCGACGGTCGGGATTGAGCCGCCGTGGCCCAGGTGGATTTGCCGCAGTTTCTCCAGCGGCATATCTGCGATCGCACCCACCGAATCGGAAACGCGCGAGAGGATGGCGTCGTGGAAGATCACCGGCACCCCGTCGGCGGTTACGTGCACGTCGGTTTCCAGGTAGCGGTAGCCCAGGTCGTAGGCGTAGCGGAAAGCTTCGAGCGTGTTCTCGGTGCCCGCAGCCGGATCGGCACCCCCGCGGTGGGCGATGGCTTGGAATCGGGTGTTCAGAAAGGCGGGCATGTCCATGGCAGATAAGTTACTCGCTTGTGCTGGTTCGATGGGGTAGGGTCAAGCCCCGTGCACAACGTCCTGACCATTCAATCGGCCGTCGCCTACGGCCACGCCGGCAACTCTTCCGCAGTATTTCCCCTTATGAGGCTCGGTGTAGAAACCTGGCCGGTCTACACGGTTCTGTTTTCCAACAACACCTCCTACGGGGCCTGGCGCGGCCCTTACGTTCCGCCCAAGGACATCGCGGAAGTGGTCAAGGGCGTCGACGAGCGCGGGGCACTGGAGCACTGCGACGCAGTGCTTTCGGGCTACCAGGGTGATGCCGCCACCGGGGCCGAAATCCTCAAGGCCGTCGAACTTGTCAAATCCCGTAACCCGAAGGCCATCTACTGCTGCGATCCGGTGATCGGCGATTTCGGCAGGGGAGTGTACGTCGTCGAGGGTATCCCCGAGTACATCCGCGACCACGTGGTGCCCGCCGCCGACATCCTGACGCCGAACCACTTCGAGCTGAATCTCCTAACCGGAATTGAGGCCACCACGCTGCCCGAGATCTTGGAGGCGGTGGCCCGGCTGCGCGCCCAGGGCCCCTCGGTGGTGCTGGTCACCTCGGCCAATGTCGAGGGCGAATCCCAAGAGTCGGTGACGATGGTGGCCGTCAGCGACGAGGGTGCCTGGCAGGTGACCACGCCGCAGCTGCGCCGCGAATTCACCGGCTCCGGGGACGTCACCACCGCGATCTTCCTGGCCCACTACCTCGACACGGACGTGCCCACCGCGCTGAGCCGAACCGCCGATTCCATGTACGGGATCTTGAAGCGCACCTTCGAGGACGATTCGCGCGAGCTGGAGATCGTCGCCGCCCAAGATGAGCTGGTCAGCCCAAGCCAGCACTTCGAGGTTGTCGACATTAGTTCACTTTTGTAGCGAAAGTTCGCGCCAGATAGCGCTAATCACGCTCCCGTTTCCTCCCAGCGGCCAAGTAGTCTTCCTATCAACCACAAGGAGGTGAACATGGATCGGGGATTCGGGATTCTGACCCACATCGAAACCTCGCTGTCTGCCACCCCAACGCAGCTAGCCGAGCGCTTCGGCGTCTCGCCCAAGACCATCGCCGCCGACATTGAGAGGCTGAACGCAGCGCTTTCCCCGAACGCCCGGGTGGAACTGGCCGGGGACATCTACCGGCTGCTGGTCGTCGATGCCGGAAGGTTCATGGACGCCAGGGAGGGGTTGGCCGCCCGGCAAGGCACGTTCTCTGATCCAAGTTACCGCTTGGCGCATATTCTGGCCCGGCTGGGGCGATCCGATACCCCGGTTGCGGCCTCCGAGCTGGCCCTCGAAATGAGCGTCGGGCGCACCACCGTGCTGTCCGATATTTCCAAGCTGCGCGAGCTGCTGGGCGGCTACCGCGTACAGGTGCTAGGACGGACGAACTCCGGTTTTGAGCTCGCCGGCCCGGAGCGCGGCATCCGGCTGGCCATCCTCGACAACGCCCTGCCAGGTGCCTACCACAGCGGCGACGACTGGGTCGGCGAGGCCGTGCAAAGGGCCATCGGAACCCGGCACCTGCCGGTCGACCTGATCGAGACCGTCAAGCAGTGGGCGCGCGTGGTCGTCAATAGGCGCGAGCTCGGGCACGAGCTGGAGGAGGTGGGCGCTGAGCTGGATTGCGATGCCGCCGCCTCGATGGCCAGGGATGTGGCCGAGCAGCTGGTTCTTTCCGGGCGTGCGGGTGAGAGTCAAACTGAGTCTTTTTCGCAAGCCGAGATCCTGTTCCTCGCCCTTCCGCTCGCTGGACGTCGTACCCCGCTGACCTTGGACGAACTTGGCGCGCTGGATTCGCCCGATTTTGCCGCGGAGCTCTTGGGCCGGGTTTTCGAGCGCATCCGCACCGAGATGGGCATCTCGATCTCTCCCGAACAGCTGTTGGGGGAGTTCGCCACCCACCTGGCGTTCATGATGAACCGGATGCGCTACTCGCTGCGGGTGGACGCCCAGACGGTTCCGCCCCAGATGCGCAACGCCTACCCGGTGGCCTGGCAGATGGCCGTCATCGCTAGAGATCAGATCCTGGAAGAGACTTCCTTGGCCATGGATGAATCTGAGCTGGCCCTGGCCTCGACCTACTTCCAGATTTTCTTGGACGAGCACACCACGCGCGGCCGCCAGCACTTCCGCGTGGCCATTGTCACCTCCCGCGGGCCTGCGGCGGCCCGGCTCATTCACTCGCAGCTGACCCGCGTGCTGCCGCCCGATACCCGCTACTCGATCACCTCCGAAAACAATGTGGGTGATCTCGGCGAGTTCGACCTCATCGTTAAAACTCCCGGGGTAAAGCTCGCCAGCGCGGTACCGACCCTAGAGCTGGCCGAGGTCTTCGACCTGCGCGAGTTAGAGCACCTGCTCACGCGCATCCCCTTCCGCAGGCCGCTTCGGCTCCACCATCGGCAAGGCTCCATGCTGCTCTCCCTATTGGATGCCGATCGCGTGGTTCGCTTGGCCCCCGAGACTCCCTATCTAGACCAGGTGACGACCCTGGGCAATCACCTGCACCGGATGGGGATGGTCGACCGCGAGTTCTTAGACGGGTTGTTGGCCCGTGAACGCGAGGCCACCACCCGGTTTTCTGACCTCATCGGCTTCCCGCATGCGATCGTCTCGGCACCTGCGCCCGTAGCCGCCCTCGGGCTCATCCCCCGATCCGACAAGGAACCGGGCCTGCGGGCGGTGCTGTTGCTGGGCGTCCCCGATGACGACACGCTCTTGATCGAGGCCTACGACGAGGTCATCCGCCTCGCGGCCGACCGCGATCTGCTCAACCGCATCTCACGTCTCGCTTCCTACGAACAACTCTTCTACCTGCTCAACTCCAGGGAGGGAAAATGATCTTTTGGATCTTCATGATCGGATTCGCCGTCCTATACGGCGTCAACATGGTGCTGGGCCTGCACCAAGCCAAGCACTATACCCGGGCTTTCACCGATCTGAAGCGCCGGGGCCGGGTCGCCATCGGCAAGCACAAGGGGCTGATCGGCTCAGGAGCGATCGTGATGTTCTTGCTCGACGACGCCGATCGCGTGGTCGAAGGCAAGAAGATCTGCGGGGTCACGGTCTTCTCGCGCTTTAGGGCCTTCGATGTGCTGGACGGCCAGCCGATCGCAGGCGCCGAGCCTACCCGCCACCTGCCCAAGGTGTTGGGCAAGGCCGTGGAAAACGCCAAGGCCAACTACGCAGTCGCGCATTCCGGCGGCCGTCCCGTCGACCCGCCGACGGCCATCGGCAGAACGATGTCTAAGTTCAGACGTAAGAAACCCGTGGCCGCATAAGGCCGGCCACTCGTCATCCTGCGCACAGTCGCAGGATCTCACCCACTCGTCATCTAACCGCAAATACACCCAGGGCCTAGCGACAGCTATGCCA
>JAISTE010000057.1 GCA_031272825.1 Propionibacteriaceae bacterium
CGCCAACTGGGCCATGCCCGCCGTCATCATCGTCGGCACCTGGCGCGAGATGGGCTACTACATGATCCTTTTCCTAGCTGGGCTCCAAACCGTGCCGCAGGAGCTCTACGAAGCCGCCCGCATGGATGGGGCCGGTACCTGGGCCAGGTTCTGGAACGTCACCATGCCGTGCCTGCGCCCCACCACCTTCTTCGTCACCGTGATGCTGACCATCGGCTCGTTCAAGATCTTCGACCTGATCGTCGTCATGACCGAGGGCGGCCCGGGCCTATCCACGTCGGTTCTTTCTCAGATGATCTTCAAGAAGGGCTTCCAAGAAAACCAGTTCGGCTACGCCTCGGCCATCGCGGTGATCCTGTTCTTGATCTGCTTGGCCATCACCGTCGTCCAGTATCTCGGCAACAAGAAGGCATCGCTATGAGTACGCTCACACCTACGGCCGTTGAAGACATTCCCGACGTAGTCACCGCCGATACCCACCAGAATGTGGCGCCCCCGAACCCGGCAAAGAAGATCGCCCTATACGGCAGCTTGATCCTGGCGTCGGCCATGTTGCTGCTGCCGTTCTTCTGGATGCTGATGTCCTCGCTCAAACGCAACAATGACATCTTCTCTGTTCCAATTCAGTGGATTCCCCAGGTCTTCCAGTGGTCCAACTACGCGGACATCTGGGTCGAGGCTGACATGGGCATCTGGTTGAAGAACACCATGATCGTCTCCGTGGTGGTGACGGTTCTGCAGGTCTTCACCGGCTCCTTCGCCGCCTACGGCTTTTCCCGAATCAAGTTTCCCGGGCGCGACGCCCTGTTCTTGGGATATGTGGCGACCATCGCCGTCCCCTGGCAGGCGTACATGATTCCGCAGTTCATCTTGATGTCGAAGATTCACCTCACGAACACCTTGTGGGCGCTGATAATCATGAACGCCTTCTCCGCCTTCGGAGTGTTCTTAATGAAGCAGTTCTACGAGTCCATACCCGAAGAGCTCTCGGAAGCTGGACGTCTGGACGGGCTATCCGAGTACGGCATCTACCGGCGGATCATGCTTCCCCTCTCCGTGCCCGCCATCGCCTCGCTCTCCCTGCTGACCTTCGTAAACACCTGGAACGACTACATGGGTCCGCGAATCTACCTGCGCTCGTCCGAGTTGTTCACCATTCAGTTGGGCTTGCGAGCCTTCTCCGGCGATCCGGAGCACGCGGCACAGTACGCGCTCATCTTCGCGGGGTCGGTGATCTCGGTACTTCCGATTGCCATCATCTTCATGCTGGGCCAGAAGTACTTCGTCGAGGGCATCGCAACCCAAGGCATGAAGGGGTAGCGATGGTAGCCACCGCAGCCAGGCGAGGTTTCGCCGCATCGTTCATGAGCGTCACCTCCACGGTGTACCTGCTGCTTATCACCGATTTCCTGATGGCCCTGACCTGCCTACCTGTTAGCGTGCTGCTGACCATGACGGATCTGCGCCAATCATGGTTAGCGCTGGTGGTGGTCGCGCCTCTCTTGTGCGCGTCTCTCACCTCCGTGTTCGCGGTCTTCGACAAGTTTGCCGACGACGGTTGGAACGGCATCGCCAAGAACTACTTCAGAACCTGGGGATCGACGGCCAAGCGCACCCTTCCTATCGGGCTCGGATACTCCGTGCTCGGCATGGTGATCGGCGTCGACTGGGCGGCGTTCGCGGGTACCGACTTCGGTTTCTTCGCGCGCCCGATCTTGGCAGTCATCGCCGTATTGGCAATCGCCACCTTCCCCATGGTGTGCTTGCTTATGGCATCAGGTTTCAAGGGGCTTCAGTCCATAAAGGTCGGAGTACCCTTGGCAGTTCGCCGTTGGCAGTGGACTTTGTTGAACCTAGCAGTGCTGACGGTATTCGTCTCACTGGTCTTCGCCCGCCCGGCCCTAGTGCTGCTGGTGGCCCCCTCGCCCGTCGCCTACATCGTCTTTGGCGGCATCAAATACTCTCTGACAAGGAAAAACAATGAGTGACACTATCGACGTCGGCGTAGCGCGCACGCTCGAGGCCGTCGAGCGCGATATTGCAAGCTTTGGACCGTCGTTCCCGGACAACGCGACAGTTGACGGAAAGTATCTGCCCAGGCCGTCGGCATACGGGATGGGGCCGGGCGGCAACTACGGCTGGACCACATCCTTTCGCACCGCCGAACGGTGGATGGCTTGGCAGCTAGACGGGGATGACAAGTTCAAAGAGGCCGCGCTTGAGGACGTAGGTTCGTTCGAACGTCGGATATTCGAAGGAATCGATACGGACACCCACGACCTGGGTTTCCTGTATTCGCTCTCGTCCATCCCGGCCTGGGGCATGGTCGGCCTTGATACCGCCCGCCGCGCTGCACTGGCTGCCGCCGACAAGCTCATGACCCGCTTTTGGGAAAAGGCCGGGATCATCCAGGCCTGGGGTTCGCTCGATGACCCCGAGCAATCTTGCCGAACGATCATCGACTCTTTGATGAATACGCCCTTGCTTTACTGGGCCACCCAAGAGACGGGCGATTCGCGCTACGCCGAAGCCGCACACCGCCACACGGCGGCCCTGCGCGACAACATCGTTCGTCCCGACGATTCGACTTTCCACACTTTCTATTGGGACGCCAAGACTGGGGAGCCGCTGCGAGGGGCCACCCATCAGGGCTACTCCGATTCCTCCTGCTGGGCTCGCGGCCAGGCCTGGGGGATTTACGGCTTTTCGTTGGGCTACCGCTACACCGGCGATGTCACCTTCCTTGAGACTGCCGAGCGCTGCGCCAAGTACTTCCTCGCGCACCTGCCCGCCGACCACGTCTCCTACTGGGATCTGGTCTTCACCGACGGCTCCGGCGAGCCGCGCGATTCTTCGGCTGCCGCCATCGCCGCTTGCGGGCTGCTTGAGATGGCCGAGATGGGGGAGTGCTTCTCCCGCACTCGCGTTGCTGGCGGATCGTCGGCCACCGCCGAAGAAATCGCCGCGACGGGCGAACTGCCGATGTCCCTGACCTGTGCGCGGGACGTCAGCGAAGAGGTCGAGTACTACCGCGGCTGGGCCCGCAAGATCGTGGATTCACTGGCGGAAAACTACACCGACCTGCCCGCAGATTCGACGGCCATGATCGCCCACGGCGTCTACTCCAAGCCCGGCGGCGCGGGCGTCGACGAGGCCAACCTGTGGGGTGACTACTTCTACATGGAAGCGCTCATGCGGCTGGCCAAACCTGAGTGGAGGCCGTACTGGTGAGCGCCCG
>JAISTE010000038.1 GCA_031272825.1 Propionibacteriaceae bacterium
GTTCGCCCATTAAAGCGGCACGCGAGCTGGGTTTAGAACGTCGTGAGACAGTTCGGTCCCTATCCGCTGCGCGCGTAGGAATCTTGAGAGAGGCTGTCCTTAGTACGAGAGGACCGGGATGGACAAACCTCTGGTGTGCCAGTTGTCCTGCCAAGGGCACGGCTGGTTGGCTACGTTTGGAAGTGATAACCGCTGAAAGCATCTAAGCGGGAAGCACGTCTCAAGATAAGGGTTCCCACAGAGTTAATCTGGTAAGGCCCCCGGAAGACCACCGGGTCGATAGGTCGGACGTGGAAGCACCGCAAGGTGTGAAGCTGACCGATACTAATAGGCCGAGGGCTTGAACACTACAAAGATGCTACGCGTCCACTGCGAGGTTCTGGAAACACGAACCCAACACCCGATCAAAGAGGGTTGTCCGGTTCAAACAATTCCATAGAGTTATGGTGGCCATACCGGAAGGGAAACACCCGGTCCCATACCGAACCCGGAAGTTAAGCCTTCCAAGGCCGATGGTACTGCAAGCGGGAGCTTGTGGGAGAGTAGGACGCCGCCACAACATTTATACAAAATAGCTAGCCTTCGGCTAGCTATTTTGCTTTAACCACCACACACCCCAACCACCAACGCGCCCACACCCCGGACCAAGCCCGGGACGCTCAGCTGTCTACAGTGCGGGAATCCCGGCTGCACGGCTGCTGTGGGTAGAGCACGGTAGGATTGCCCGGTTATGAGTGATGCCCTGTTCGATGTTTCCGATCCTGCTGATGCCGTGTATCTCGACGGTCTGAATCCGCCCCAGCGCGAGGCCGTGGTTCATACTGGTTCGCCGCTGCTGGTCGTTGCGGGTGCCGGATCGGGCAAGACCCGGGTACTTACCCGCCGCATCGCATATCTGGTTGGGCGCCGTGAGGTGGCGCCGTCGGAAATCTTGGCCATCACCTTTACCAACAAGGCCGCTGCCGAGATGCGCGAGCGGGTCGTCGAGCTGGTGGGGCCGCGGGCCAAGTGGATGTGGGTGTCTACCTTTCACTCGGCATGTGTGCGAATGCTGCGGGCCGACATCGACCGGTTTGGGATTTCGCGTAACTTCTCCATCTACGACGATGCCGACACTCGCAGGCTGATGACGATGATCGTCAAGGATCATGGGCTGGACATAAAGAAGCACTCGCCGCGATCTGTCCTATCTAAGATCTCGGCGCTGAAGAATGAGCTGATCGACGCCGAGATGGCAGCGGAAACCTCGTCCGGGCCGGCAGATGACCTGATCGCTGAGCTGTACGGTGAGTACCAGCGACGGCTCTTGGCTGCTAATGCTCTCGACTTTGACGATCTGCTGGTGAAGACCGTCCAGCTGCTGCAGGAGTGCCCCGACGTGGCCGCGCGTTACCGCGAGCGCTTCAAGCACATCCTCGTCGACGAGTACCAAGACACGAACCCGGCCCAGTATGCCATCGTGCGCGAGCTGTGCAAGGAGGGCGAATCCTGGGCCGATCCGACGCCGGAGCTGATGGTCGTGGGCGATTCCGACCAGTCGATCTACGCCTTCCGCGGGGCGACCATCCGCAATATCTTGGATTTCGAGGAGGACTTCCCGGGGGCCCGCACCATCGTGCTTGAGCAAAACTACCGCTCCACTCAGAACATCCTCTCGGCGGCGAATGCGGTGATCAACCACAACTCGGAGCGCCGGGATAAGAAGCTGTGGTCGGATCAGGGCGACGGGGCTAAGTTGGTGGGATTTGCCGCCGACACCGATTCCGGAGAGGCCCGGTTCATCGCCGACGAAATCCGTTCGCTGGAAGAAAAGGGCATCGAGAAGCCCGGCGGGGTTGCTGTGTTCTACCGCACGAACGCGCAGTCGCGCGGGCTTGAAGAGGTGTTTATCCGCGCAGGAATGCCGTACAAGGTGGTGGGCGGTGTGCGCTTCTACGAGCGCAAGGAAATCCGCGACGCCATCGCATATCTCAAGGCCGCGGCCAACCCCGCCGATGACGTCTCCATACGAAGGATTCTCAACGAACCCAAGCGCGGGATCGGTGAGCGCACTGAGGGGATCGTGGCCGCATTCGCACTTGATAACGGAATTTCTTTCTTCGAGGCGGCCCGCCGTCGGGAGGAGATTCCTGGGTTGACCGCCCGGGCCCTGGGCCCGCTGGGCGGGTTCGTCGAGATCATGGAACCGCTGATCAAGCTCGTCGAGGAAGGCGAGGCCGCCGACAAGATCTTGGCCAAGACCTTGCTGGATTCGGGGCTCTTGACGGCCCTTCGTGAATCCCCCGATCCGCAGGACGAAACCCGCGTGGAAAACCTGGAGGAGTTCGTCTCGGTTGCCACCGAATTCGTGGCGACGGCCAGCGCGGTTTCCGTGCCGGATGAGAGCTTTGCCGCGGGTACGCCCGGGAGTGGGTTCGCCGCTGCCGCAGACCATCGCTCGGAGCGCGAGTCCGCCGCCACCACCGACCGTCATCCTGCGCGGAGCGAAGCGGAGTCGCAGGATCTATTCGGTGGAGATGCTGCGACTGACGCGCAGCATGACGAGGTGGGACTCGGGTTCGCGCAACGTAACGCGGCGGGTACCGCGGGGGGCGTCGACGGGAAGGAACCCGACGCGGAGGCCGATCGGCTGGCGCTGGCCATCACCGAGCCCGACCCCACGCTGCCCGCGTTCTTGGAACGCATCGCACTGGTGGCTGACTCCGACCAGATCGCCGACGCGGAAGGGGCGGGGGTCGTCACCATGATGACGCTGCACACCGCCAAGGGGCTGGAGTTCGACACAGTCTTCATCACCGGCATGGAGGACGGGATCTTCCCGCATATCCGGGCCCTGACCAACCCCGCCGAGCTCGAAGAGGAACGGCGGCTGATGTACGTCGGCATCACGCGGGCCCGCAAGCGCCTGTACCTGACCCGTGCCGCGACCCGGATGCAGTACGGCCAGCCGCAGTACAACCCGCCGAGCCGCTACCTCGACGAAATCCCCGAGGAACTGATCGAATGGAAGGGAACCCGGATGCTGCCGCGCGGCGAACGGGTACACACCCGCTACTCCTCGACGCCGTCGGGCAAGTCGATGAGCACCGCCCTGGGTCGCGGGTCCGCGGGCCCGGCCAAGAAGAAGCCGGTATCAGGCCTGGCCATCGGTGATTTGGTCCTGCACTCGGTCTTTGGCATGGGAACCGTGAAGACGCTTACCGGCACCGGCGACAACGCCCAAGCCGAGATCGACTTCGGCTCGCTGGGCGTCAAGCGGCTGCTGCTGAAATTCGCCCCGCTGGAGAAGCTGAGCTAGCTAAGAGCGGCTACTCGTACTTGACTACGCCGTTTGAGTAGGTGAAGTGGTGAGCGTCGACGTCGAAGCTTAGAACCAGCTCGGATTTCGGGCTGGGCGACGGACTGGCGCTCGCTTCTTCGGGGGTCTTCATTTCGGCGCGCAGCGACCAGGAGCAGTCGCGCTTCAGGTCGAACTTGGCGCGGGCCTGTTGCACCAGATCCCAGATCTTGGCCCCATCGATCTGCGCGGGAGAGAAGACTGTACGTTCGGCGTCGCCGGGAACCGTGAGCGTGGTGACGGGAACGCGGGGGGTGCGTTGGCGTCGAACCACAGTGTCGTCCGTTCCCGGATACTCGACGGCCACCTGCTGCTGGTCGATGGAAAGCGAGTAGATTGCGGGCAGGGAATCGGAGGCGTCCTCGATGCCCTGCTCCACACCGAAGCGGGTGTTGAAATCGAGGATCGGCAGCGCGGTGCCGTCGGGGTAGAAGAAGACAGTCTTGGATTCGGGGTTGGTGGTGACCGTCATCAGCACGCGGCCGCCCGAATAGTCGACGAGCTGGAGCCGCTGGTTCTGGTCGGAGCCGGAAATAGCCGCGGCCACCTTAAACAAGGTGCCGAGATCGGAGAGATTGAACGAATACGGGTCGAAGACGGCCTGATCCTGGTTCTGGACGTCGCTGGTGGCCTCGTCGATCTTGCCATCGCGATAGGCCCAAGTCTTTGGGGAGTCGTCCTTGAGGACGGTGAGGGAGGCCGTCGACTCGGTGAACTCAAGCATGACGGCCCGGGTTGAATCCGCGGCCTTCACCAGTTCGTCGAGCACTTCCTCGGCGGCGCCGGGCTCGGTGAAGTCTGCCTCCGCGGTGGGAGACGGGGTTGCGGGCGTCGAGACTGAGGGGGACGGGGTAGGGGATTGTGTAGCCGGGGAGGTGCAGCCGACCAGAATCAGGGACGCGGCGAGCGCACACCCCACAGCACTCCTCAAACTAGACATGAAAAAGAGCGTATCAAAGTTACGGGAATGACACCTGGATGTGTGCGTCAAGGGGAGTGCCCGGATGTTCGCGCGATCGGTCTTTCGGGGTATTGGAATCGGCCCGATTACTAGTAATGTTGGCCATGCCAGTTCCGGCACATTTAGCAAAGCGAGGTAACTGTGACAGAACAAATCGGGGGCGACGCCCCACAGCCAGTTGGCACCACGGTGGTTGTCGACCGGGTGGTGCCAAAGTCAGTCAAAGAAACCTGGAAGCTGCTGGTCACTCCGCAGGGCAACGAAGCGCTGTTGGGCAAGGGCGGAGTCATCGGCGACAAGGGCGATTCCTGGGAATCCGAAGAGGGAACCTTCGGTGTCATCCGTTCCTACCATCCACTTGAGCAAATCCGCTTCTACTGGCACGCGGCGCAAGATGCGCCCAAGACCGTCGTGGAAGTGAACCTCACCCCGCAGGGGGACGAGACGCTGCTCGAGATCAAGCACGACCGCGTGCCCGCCTACTTCGACACCGCCAAGCTCGAAAACCGTTGGAATACGGCCATCGACAAAGTGTTGGCGCAGTAGCGAATACTTGCCCGGGTCTCGCCTGACGCAGGGCTTGACCCGGGTACCACTGTTCTTGGTTTTGCCTAGGCTGGGTGTAGCGCGGATTCAGGTGAGAGATCCTGCGACTACGCGCAGGATGACGGGTGGGGTTCGTTACCCATAGCCATCCCACGACCACCAGCTCATCCCCGGGCGACGACAGTGGGGTCGTAAAATGGCGCGGTGAGATTCTATGGTGTGCCTAATTGGGTGAAAAGCGCCTTCTTGGCGAACCGCTCTGTAGCGGGTTCGGTCGGGGAGTTCGCCGCTGATTGGGGCACGCTCCCCGGTTCGGATTCCAGCGTTGCGCCAAAGGAGAACCAGAACCATAACTCGAACCCAGGATTTCAGAGATCCTATTCGTCGCTTCGCTCCTTGAGACCGGGGCGGGGGCGGCGCCCCGCTGCGGTCTGCGACTACGCGCAGGATGACGAAGTAGGGCATCAGGATGACGAATTAATCTCCTATGCCGCGGCGCACATGCCTGTCGTGGCCGAACTCGGGCGGCGCTTTAGCGAGGACGGCTCACTCAAAAACCTGCGGATTGCCGCCGATCTCATCGTCGAGCCCAAGACCTCCGTGCTGTTGCTCGCCCTGCACGACGCCGGGGCTGAGGTCTCCTTGCTCTCCGGCGGCGGCTCCGGCGAAGCGGGCGTGGCCGGGATGCAAGCTCAGATCGAGAAGGTGCTGCAAGCGCGCGGAATCCATGTTTTCAAGGCGCGCGGTACGCGCGAGGAGGCCAGGGAAGCCGGACTGCGGCTGCTCGATTCGGCCCGGCCTCAACTCATCATCGACGACGGCGCCAACCTGCTGCGCCTGCTGATCGGCTGGAACCCAGAACTGGCCGAAAACCTGATCGGCGTGGCCGAGGAAACCTCCTCCGGGGTTTGGGCTGCCGAGCAGATGCACGCCCAAGGAAGGCTGCCGATCCCCGTGGTCGCCGTCAACGACTCGCGCGTGAAAACCGGCTTCGACAACCGCCACGGAACCTCGGAGACGGTGATCTTGACCCTGGCGTCGATCATGGAAAGGCTCGACGTCTCAACTGTAGTAGTCGGCTTCGGTGCGGTCGGCGGCGGGGTCGCCCGCAGGATGCGCGGGATCGGGGCCCAGGTCGTCGTTGCTGAAACTGACCCGGTGGCGGCGCTGTCGGCGGTATTCGAGGGCTTTGAGGTTCTTCCGCTGGACGAGGCCGTGGCAAGCGCCGATCTGGTGATCTCGGCCACCGGGCAGCGCCACACGATCGAGGTAAAGCACCTTGCCAACGCCAAGGCCGAGACGGTATTCGCGGTGGCTGGGGGCGTCGATCAAGAGATCGCGCTCGAAGCGGCGCTGGAAGCCGGGGCCGAGTGGGCCGGGCCGGAAGCGGCCATGCGGGCGCTCAGAATCCAGGGCAAGGACGTGCTGATAGCTGCGGGCGGCGACGGGGTGAACTACACCGTCGGGCCGGGGAACCCCATCGAGGTGATGGATCTTTCCTTCGGGGCCCAGCTCCAGGCCGTCCGGCACCTGATTTCCAACAAACTTGAACCCGGGGTGCACCGGCTCCCCGGCAGCTACGACGAGGAGGTGGCCGCGATTTCGCTGCAAGCACGCGGATTTTCGATCGACGAACCCAAACAACCCACCGATTGGCGCTTGACCAGGTTCGGGGGTGCGAAGTGAGCGAGTCTACATCTGTCCCGTCCGCGCCGCGCTACGTCCGCCGGGCACGGGCGAAGGTCTTTACCGCGGCCGTCGTTCTGCCGATCTCGGCACCGGCGGTCATGAACGGCTCGGTGGCCGTCATCGCTGGGAAAGTGGCGCACGTGGGTACCCGCGAGTGGGTGCTCGAAGCGCTCGCCGAAGACGGCATTGAGTACGCCGAATACCACTGGGAGGGGGCGCTGCTCCCGGGCCTGGTGAACGCCCATACGCACCTGCAGTACACGCACATGGAGGAGGTTGGGGCCGTCCAGTACGGGGGTTTCTGGGAGTGGTCGCACGCCTTCGGGGTGGTCTACGACTCCACCGATCCCGAGGTGGCCGCGCGAACCCAGGACTGGGGTGAGGCTGCAGCGGATGGCTGCCAGCGCTCCCTGCGCGCTGGGGTGACCGCTGCTGCGGACGTCGTTACCGATATGCCCGCGCTGTCTGCCCTTGAAGATGCGGGAATGCATGGTATCGCCTACTGGGAGGTCTTCGACTTTTCCAACGCCACCTGGGCCGAATACGGCAAGACGAGCACCCGCGCGGTGCTCGGGGATGCCTGGATTTCCAACCTCGGGCTCTCCCCCCACGCCCCCTACTCGCTGGCGACCAACCCTTTGTTGGAAGTGCCGGACATGGCCCGCAAGCGCAACATGCGCATCCACATCCACTTGGGCGAAGACCCGGCGGAGGGCGAGCAAGAACCCGATTCGTCGCTGCCGCGCTGGATCATGAACGCCGAAGCCGGGACGGACGACGACTGGCCCTCCTTCGGCTCCCTGAAGGCCGCGGGCCGACGGGTGAGCGCCACCCGGTTCGTCGACCGGCTGGGGCTGCTCGGCCCCGATTGCCACATCGCCCACGGCATCTACCTGGGCGCCGACGACCGCGCTCGGCTGCGGCTGCGCGGTACGGCCGTCGCACTCTGCCCGCGCTCGAACAAGGTGATCGGCCTGGACGAAGCACCCGTCGCCGCGTACCTCACCGAGGGCAACCGCATCGCAGTGGGCACCGACTCGCTGTCGTCGTCGCCCTCTCTGGATTTGATGTCCGATGTGGCCGAGCTGTACCGGATCGCCCGCTCGCAAGGGTATAGCTCCGACGATCTGCCCATGCGGCTGCTGCACGCGGCCACGCTCGGCGGCGCCGAGGCCATGGGCATGGGCAGCGGCAAGACGCGCATCGGCCAGCTCTCGGTTGGGGCTGCGGCCGACCTGTGCTTCCTGGAGCTCAGCTCCGAGGCGGCCACCTCGCACTCGGCGAAGAAGGCCATGTTTGAGCTGGTCACCGCGGGCGGCGGACGCTGCGCTGCCACCGTGCTGAGCGGACACATCGTTTATGGTGAAGAGAAATTGGAGCTTGCATGAAACCCGAAACTGCCGAACGTCTGGGGCTTGAGCCGCACCCGGAAGGGGGCTGGTTCCGTCGTACCTGGGAATCGCCCGCAACCGTAGAAGGGGGCCGACGGGCGGCGTCGCTCATCTACTTCCTCCTCACCGCCGGGGAGGCGAGCGCCTGGCACAAGGTCGACGCCGACGAGATTTGGCTCTGGCATGGGCCCGGTTCCCTGGTGCTGGAAATCAAGGACGACGAAGACGCCCCGGTTTCGGCCCACGCGCTGGATTCCGAGCACGCTCAGGTACTGGTTCCGGCGGGCGCATGGCAGCGAACCCTACCGGTCGCTGGAGAAGAAGTGCTGGCGTCGTGCCTTGTCAGCCCAGAGTTCTTGTTTGATGGGTTTGAGCTGGGGTAGGGGTGAGATCCGGCGATTTCGCGCTAGCTGACGATGGCTCTGGGTTCGATCTGGGTGGGCATTGTGTTCTCGCCCCGGATCAGCCGGGGCGAGATTTCCTACTTTCGATACCGGCTTAGGAACGCTGCCGTCTGCTCCGAATCGGGGTTGTTGAACAGCTTTTCCGGGGTGCCGGCCTCTTCTATGCGCCCGTGGTTCAGGTAGACGATCGTGTCGGCTGCCTGACGGGCGAAGTCCATCTCGTGGGTGGCCATCACGATCGTCGAGCCGCCGCGCTTCAGATCCAGCACCAAGTCCAGCACCTCGCCGACCAGATTCGGATCCAGTGCCGAGGTGATCTCGTCGAGCAGGAGCAGCTCGGGGTTGGCCGCGATGGCGCGCACGATGGCGACGCGCTGCTGCTGCCCGCCCGAAAGCCTGTCCGGGTAGACGTGGGCCTTGCTGGCAACGCCGATGCGCTCCAGCAGCGTCATTGCCCGCGCCTCGGCCTCTTCCTTCGGGATGTGGTGGACGTCCGTGAGCGCCAGCGTCACGTTGCGCAGCACCGACAGGTGCGGGAACAGGTTGAACGACTGAAACACGACGCCGATACGTGCGCGGGCTTTGTCCTTGTCAACCCGCGGATCGGAGATGTCCTCGCCTTGCAAGAAGATCTGGCCGTCGTCGATGCGCTCAAGCAAGTTCACGCAGCGCAGCAGCGTCGATTTGCCCGAACCCGACGCGCCGATGAGGACGACGACCTCGTGCTCCTTGACGTCGAGGTCGATGCCGTCCAGCACCCGGTGTTCCCCGAAGTCCTTGCGGATGTTCCGCAAGCTCAGAACGGGCCCGCTCACACCGTCCCCCCTTTCTGCTCGCGCTCACGCGTGCGGTTGGTGTACCAGTCGGCCAGACGGACAAACGGCAGTGCCAACAGCACAAACACCACCCCGGCGGCGACGTAGGGCGTGAAGTTCCACGTGTGCGCCACCTCGATCTGGGCCGCGCGCACCACGTCGATGACGCCGATCGTCGAGACTAGGCCGACGTCCTTTTGCATGGCGACGAAGTCGTTCATCAGCGCCGGGATCACATTGCGCACCGCCTGCGGCAGCACCACGATCCGCATGGTCTGCCAGTGGGTGAGGCCGAGCGCCCGCGCACCCGCACGCTGCGAGGGGTGCACCGAGTTGATGCCCGAGCGCAGCACCTCGGCGACATAGGCCGAGTAGCACATGGTGATGGCGATCGTGCCCAGGATCACCGGGTCGATGCGGCCGAAAATTCCCAGGCCGGGAATGCCGAAGCCGATGAGATAGAGCAGCAGCAGTGCGGGCATACCACGGATCAGATCGACATATAGGCTAGCCAGCAGCCGAACCGGGAAGAGCACCGGGGTTCGTGTGGTGCGGGCGACCGCAATCAGGGTTGCGAAGATCAGTACCAACACCAGCGAATAGCCCAATACCTGTAGGTTCTTGAGCAGCCCCTCACCGATGGCAGGCAGCGAGCCGACGAACGTGTCCCAGTCGAAGAACGAAGCCTGAACTTTCGCCCAGCCCTCGGAGCCGCTGAGCAAGAACACGACGATGCCCACGAACACCACCAGCGAGATGGCGGCGATGAGCACCGACTTGTATGTCTGTTGCTTTAGATATGAGCGGCGCCAAAGTTCGACGGCGCTCACATCTGTTGCCAAAGTTGCGACCGACGCCATGGATTAGCCGAAGGTCGGATAGTCGTACTGGCCGAGCCACTTCTTCTGCAGGGACTCCAGTGTGCCGTCGTTTGTGAAGGCGGTGATGGCCTCATCCACAGCGGCGGTCAGCGGCGAATCCTTCTCCAGCAGGGCACCCATGCCTTGTGTGCGATCCTCAGACCCGGCGATAATGCCGACCACGACGCCGTCCTCGACCTCGCCTGCCGAAACCATGTAATCGGCGGTGGTGATGCCGACGACCAGCGCGTCGATCTGCCCCGAGTTCATCGCCTGCGTGACGGCGGCCAGGTCGTTGAACGACGCCACCTCTTGGGCAGGCTCGAAGGTCTCTTGTGTGACGTCGTAGGAGATGTCGCCGGAGGCGGCGCCGAACTTAGCGTCCCGCAGCTCCTTCACCGTCTTAGCGGAGGCGAACTTGTTGGACTTGGGCGCCACTACGGCGAACGGCTCCTTGTAGTAGGGAACCGAAAGATCGACTACCTGGCGGCGGTCGTCCAAGATCGAATACTGCTGCAGGTTGAGGTCGAAGTTCTTCGGGCCCGGCTGGATGGCCTCCTCGAACGAGGTGCGCGTCCAGACGACGTCTTCTTTCGCGAAGCCGAGCTTCTCGGCGATGGCGTAGGCGAGTGCCGCCTCATAGCCCTCGCCGGATTCGGGATCGTCGTTCATGACCCAGGGCTCGTAGGCCGGCAGGCCGGTTGCGACGGTGAGCTTGCCCGGGGTGAGCGTCTGGAGCTGGCCGGCCTCGGAAGAAGCGGCGTCGGGCGTTGTGGTGGCGGCGTTGCTGGAGCAGGAGGCCAAGAGGGCAAGCAAAGCAGCGGCGGCAAGGGTGATTTTCTTCATCGGTTTCTTTCTGGTGGTTGCTGACTGTGGACTGGGAATGGCGACGCCAACCGTAATCGGCGTCTCATCGACAGGAGCAACAGGACATTCGCGAAAACACCAACCGATTGTAACCGTGCGGTAGTGGCCATACAGAAACCGTCTGGAATGTGGACAGTGAAATCCTCAACGAGCAACCCCTCCGTCATCCCGCGCGCTGTTGCGGGATCTCCTTTTCTTGCTGCATCTTGCGTTCGCGCACAATGGCGAGTAAGGGTGTGGAGCCAGGTTCTTCCTCAGTTCGGCCAGTTCTCCAGGGCTTTCGTCACGCCGTCTTCTTGTTCGCCCAGGATCGGCTCGCGGTTGGCGAAGAAATCGTAGATGAGCTTGTAGTCGGCCAGGTAGTCGCGCACGGTGTTGGAAATCCACACGGAGTTGTTCAGCTCGGCTACCGAGTCGTCGCCGACGCCCACCGAATCCAAGCCCTTAAGTTGGCAACTGGCGATGGCCCGGGGTAGGTGGTAGCTCTGGGTGACCAGGATCGCCGAGCGTACCGAGAAGATCTTGCGGGCGCGCACGCACGTCGAGTAGGTGTCGTCCCCGGCGTAGTCGACGACCACGTGGTTTTCGGGAACGCCGTTCTCCACCAGGTAGTTGCGCATCACGTTCGGCTCAGAGTAGCCCGTCGCCTCGTCCGAGCCTGACACCAAAATCACCTTGGTGAGGCCCTGATCGTAGAGTTGCTTGGCGATGTCCAGCCGGGCTTTGAGGTATGGCTGCGGGGTTCCGTCGGACCAGATTCCGGCCCCGAAAACAATGGCGACGTCACGGTTGGGAACCGTGTCCACGCTGAAGATCCGCCCAAGGCTCGTCCCGTAGACGAACGGCACCGGGACGGCCAACACGAGCAGCACGAGGAACACCGGGAACAGCAACCAGGTGCGTTTCTTCTTTTTCTGGGCCATGGCTCCACCATACCGGGGGAGCGATAACCGACCCGGGACGTCGGGGTAAAGCTACCGTTTCCCGGTTAGGACCGTTGGGGTATGCAGGTCAGGACAGCAGCTCGGCCAGCATCTTGACTCCGGCGTCGATCTGCTCGACGGAAACGGTAACGAACGAGAGCCTAAGCGAGTTGGTCGGCGGGTCGATGGCGTAAAAGGCCTCGCCGGGCACGTACGCGACCCCGCGCTTCACTGCCTCGTCGAGCAGGGAAGTGCAATCCGTGCCCTCCGGGAACGTCACCCAGAAGAACATGCCGCCGCTGGGCGTCTGCCAGGCGGCCTCCTTGGGCATGTATTTAGTGAGAGCTTGAGCCATGGCGTCGCGGTGAACCTTGTACCTGGAGCGCACCGATTCGAGGTGGTTGTCCAAGAAGCCGTCCTTGACCACCTCGTGCACGATCATCTGGTTGAGCATGTTGGTGTGGACGTCGATGGCGGATTTTAGGTTCAAGAAGTACTTGTAGACGGGCTTCGGGCAGGCAACGTAGCCCACGCGCATACCTGGCGAGAGCACCTTCGAGAAGGAGCCGCCGTAGATGGTGTTCTCCGGATCGACCGCCGCCAGCGGGGCCGGGGGCTCGTTGTCGTAGTAGAGATCGCCGTAGGGATTGTCTTCGAAGATCGGCAGCCCGAGCTCGCTCGCAGCCTCGGCGATGGCCCGGCGGCGCTTCGCCGAGATCAACAGCCCCGCGGGGTTCTGGAAATTCGGGATGACGTACGCAAACCGGGCGTCGGCAACCTTATAGAGCTCTTCGGGGATAGGGCCGTCGCAATCACAAGGCATATCGACGAAATCGCAGCCGGTGGGCCTGAACGTGGAAATGGCGGCCAGATAGGTAGGAGTCTCGACGGCCAGCTTGGCCCCGTCCTCCAAGAAGACCCAAGCGGCGAGCGAGATGGCCTGCTGGGAGCCGTTGGTGATGAGGATCTGGTCGGGCGCGTAGTGGACGCCGCGCTTCTCCAAGTCTTGAGAAACCCATTCGCGCAGCGGCATGTAGCCGTCGGACACGCCGTACTGCAGCGCAGCAGCGGGGGTGTCGGTGAGAACCTTGCCGGCGGCCTCCTTGATCTGGGCTACCGGGAAGGACTCGGGCGCGGGCATGCCGCCGGCAAGGGAAATCAGGCCCGGGGCCGCGCCCATAGCCAAGATCTTCCTCGTCATTGCCTGCTCCATCAGGTCGGCATGGCAATTCAATTTCCAACTCATGTGTGTCCTCCGCGAAAGATGGTACCCGGGTTCGCTATGTGAGACGGATTTGCCCAGATTTTGGAATGTACTGGGGCGCTGGGGATGAGCGTCGATTTTGGGGACGCGGGTTGATTTGGCCGCCCCGGATCGAGTCCGGGGACGGGGATCGAGTCCGGGGACGGGGATCGAGTACGGGGACGGAGCGTAGTGATCGGGGATGGCCTGGGCGTGTTAATGGGACGGCCCGCGGCTGCATGACGGGCAAGACCTAAGTCACTACGATGGGGCGGGAGCGAAGGAGGCCTAAATGGCAGTTTCAGCGGCGATCATCATGGCGGCGGGGCAAGGGAAGCGGATGCATTCCAAGCTGCCCAAGGTGTTGCACAAAATCGCGGGGAAGTCGATGTTGGCCCACGTGGTTACCGCGGTGAGCGCGGTTCGGCCCGACAATCTGATCGTCGTGCTCGGCCATGAGAAGGAGCAGGTCGAGCCGGTGCTCAGGGAGATTTCGCCCGATGCCATCGTCGCCACCCAGGAGCAGATGGACGGCACCGGCGGGGCCGTGCGCGCCGGGATGAAGCCGCTCGGAGATATTTCCGGAACCATTCTCGTCACCAACGGCGATGTGCCGCTGCTGACCGGCGAAACGCTCGAACAGCTTGTGGAAGCCCACTTCGCGGGCGGAAACCAGGCCACGGTCTTGAGCGCGATCGTCCCCGATCCGTCGGGATACGGGCGCGTGATCCGCGAGCACGGCCAGGTCGCGTTCATCCGTGAAGACCGCGATGCCACCGATACCGAGCGCGCGGTCAAAGAGATCAACACCGGGTTCTACATGTTCGAGGCCGACGCCCTGCGCACTGCCCTCGAAAAGCTCACCCCCATCAACGATCAGGGCGAGTACTACCTCACCGACACCATCGAGATCATCGCCAAGGCCGGGGGCAGGGTCGGTTCTCTGCCCATCGACGACCATGCCCAGCTTGAGGGAGTCAACGACCGCGTGCAGTTGGCCGACCGCGCGGCCGAGTTCAACCGTCGGATCACTAGGAAGTGGATGCTGGCCGGGGTCACGATCGTCGACCCAGCCACCACCTGGATCGAGGCCGACGTGGAACTCGCTCCCGACGTCACGCTGCTGCCCGGAACTCACCTGCAGGGCGCGACCTCGGTGGCCGCCGACGCAGTGATCGGCCCGGACACCACTTTGAAGGACGTCGAGGTTGGGGAGGGTGCCGAGGTTTGCCGTACCCATGGCTCGCTTTCTGTGATCGAGGCGGGCGCGACCGTCGGCCCATTCTCCTACCTGCGCCCTGGGACGGTCGTGGGCAAGAACGGCAAGGTGGGTGCGTTTGTGGAGTGCAAGAACGCCAAGATCGGCGAGGGTACGAAGGTTCCGCACCTTACCTATTGCGGCGACGCGGTGCTCGGCGAGCGCGTCAACATCGGTGCCGGGACGATCTTCGCCAACTACGACGGCGTCGTGAAGTCAGTCTCGACGGTCGGCGATGATTCCTTCATCGGCTCCAACTCGGTACTGGTCGCCCCGGTGCACGTCGCCGCCGGCGCCTATGTGGCCGCCGGTTCGGCCCTGACCGAGGACGTCGGCCCGGGCCAGCTAGGTGTTGCCCGCAGCCGTCAGCACAACTCGGACGGCTGGGTCTCGAAGCGCCGGGCAGGCACCAAGACGGAGGAAGCGGCCCTGCGCGCCGAGGTGACGAAGTAGGACGCTAACACCTAGATTTTTATGTGTTAGCGCGAAATTTCGGCCTAATACGTACATTTTTAGGTGTTAACTTCAGCCCCTCAGAATGGGTTAGCTTGGCAGCTCGGTACCCATGCCAAAGCCGCCGCGTACCTGGCGGCTTTGAGTTTTGGGACTTAGCTGGAGGACGTTTGGCTTAGGTTTTGGGGTGGTGAAAATCGGGCTTTGGTGCGAGCCTGGGGCTTGAGTCTTACATAGTGGCAAGGCTTTGTGTGCCTAGCTGCGGGATACTCGTTGGAACCCCCCCCTTTTTTTTGCGGTGAAAGGTGCATCCGATGAGTTCCAAATCCCTGGCCAGGCCCGTGTCAATGTTGATGTCTTTTGTCTTGGCTGCCGGGTCGCTGGCGCTTGCGAACGGCCCCCCGGCGAGCGCTGAGGGCGACAATATGCGCGGCGGGTATACCCAGGCGCAGATCGGCAACAGCCTGTGGACGGATATTCCCTCGGGAACCGATTCCCTGACCAAGGGCATCGACATCAACGACCAGACGCTGTACCAAACCGGCGACTATCTCAACGACATCAAGGCGCTGTATGTAGGAGATACGTGGAAGGAATCGGCCATCTCCAAGCAAGCGGGGGAACTCCAAACTCACCTGGGGAGCGGCGCTTACTACTGGGATACCTCGATGGCCGTCTCCAGCGAACCCAACAGCGAGGGCGGCACCGACGAGTACGCCTACTTTTGGTACTACGGCGCTGACTACCCCAGAAGCCAGCCGCAGCCGGGCAAAGCCCGCGCCCCGGTCTCGAGGAGTGAAGCGACGAATAGGATCTTACGTCCCAACCAGAACCAACCCTCCCATTTACCAGAATCCGTAGCCAGCGCGCAAGGATGCGTGTTCACCATCTTTCCCGTAAAATGCCCCTGTCCACCGAGAGGAAATTTGTGAGAGACATCACGCGCCCACTCGAGCGTCATTTGGTACTCGCCAGCGGCAGGGCTTATCCGGAACTAGGCCATGAGATTGCCGACATCTTGAATGTCGACTTGGTTCCCACCAGGGCTTTGACATACGCGAACTCTGAAATCTACGTCAGGTTCGAGGAGTCGGTTCGGGGCGCGGACGCCTTCATCATCCAATCCCACCCGGCACCGGTGAACGAGTGGCTGATGGAACAGCTGATCATGATCGACGCCATGAAGCGCGCGTCGGCCAGCCGGATCACGGTCGTCTCCCCGTTCTATCCCTACGGACGCCAAGACAAGAAACACGCGGGTCGCGAGCCGATCTCCGCTCGCCTGGTATCGGATCTATACCGAGCCGCCGGGGCCGACCGGCTCATGACCGTCGACCTGCATGCCGACCAGATCCAAGGATTCTTCAACGGGCCCGTCGATCACTTGATGGCACTGCCGGTGCTGGCCGACTACGTGAAGGCCAAGTACTCCACCGAGCAGATGACGGTCGTCTCCCCAGATGCCGGGCGCGTGCGTCTCACCGACAAATGGTCCGACACCCTGGGTGCCCCGCTTGCCATCATCCACAAGCGCCGCGACCCGAACAAGGCCAATGAGGTGGCGGTTGGCGAGGTCGTCGGCGACGTCGAGGGCCGCGTCTGCCTGCTGGTCGACGACATGATCGACACCGCCGGAACCATCTGCAAAGCCGCCCAGGCGCTGAAAGACAACGGGGCCAAGGCGGTAATCGGCGCGGCGACCCACGCGGTTTTCTCCGGCCCGGCCCCCAAGCGCCTCAACGAATCGGCGTTCGACGAAATCATCGTGACGAACACGCTCCCGCTGCGCGAAAACGTGGAGATCCGCAACCTCACCGTCCTTTCGATCGCCCCGCTGATCGCCTCCGCGATCAAGGCCGTGTTCGAAGACGGCTCGGTGGCGTCGCTGTTCAAGTGATGAGCTGAGCGCGGTCAAGTGGCCGCGTTCGGCAACTAGTTGTAGACTTGCCAGGCTGCTCAGGCGAGGGAGGAGACTCCGTTATCGACTGAACCCTCCTTGAGCCCCGCATACACACACGGAGGAAAAATGGCAGACAATACCGTTCTCGCCGCCCCATCCCGTACCGAATTCGGGAAGGGCGCCGCCCGCCGCACCCGCCGCGCCGGGCTCGTTCCCGCCGTCATCTACGGCCACCACATGGAGCCCCTGCACATCGCGCTGCCGGCCCACGGCATCCAGATGGCCCTGCGTACGGCCAACGCGCTGCTGCACATCACCATCGACGGCAAGGAAGAGCACCTCGCTCTGCCGAAGCAGGTGCAGCGTAACCCTGTCTCCGGCATCATCGAGCACGCCGACCTCGTCTTTGTGAAGAAGGGCGAGAAGGTCACCGTGGACGTGCCGCTGGAGCTCAAGGATCGCGAGCGTTCCGACGCCGTCGTTCTGCTGGATTTCCAGACGATCTCCCTGGAGGTCGAGGCCACCAACATTCCGACCGAGATCATCGTCGACGCCACCGAGCTGGAAATCGGCGACTCCATCCTCGCTTCCGCCCTGGTGCTGCCCGAGGGTGCGTCCCTGGCCGGGGAGCCCGACGCGCTGATCGTCTCCGTGACGGCCACCGCCGCCGAGGAAGCCGCCCAGGCCGCCGAAGCCGAGGGCGAGACCGAGCAGGAGGCTGCCCAGGCCGCCGCAGAGGCAGAGAAGAAGTAAATGAGCGATTGGCTGGTTGTCGGGCTGGGAAACCCCGGCCCGCGCTACGCCAACACCCGGCACAACGTCGGGCGGATGGTGGTGGAGGCCCTGGCTCACGAAGCCTCGGCCTCCTTCGCCTCGTCCGCGCTCAAGCGCTACGACGCGGCGGTAACGCGCATCTCGCCAGCCGGGCTGGGGGTTCCCAGCGCCCAGGCGGGAAAGTGCGTACTGCTCGAATCGCGCACGTTCATGAACGAATCGGGTGTGGCCGTGGCCAAAGCCGTCTCGTTCTACGGGCTGAAGCCGGAGAACGTCATCGTCGTACACGACGAACTCGATCTCGACTTCGGCCGTCTGAAGATGAAATTCGGCGGAGGGGACAACGGCCACAACGGCCTCAAATCCATCCGCGCCCACCTGCACACCGGGGATTTCTACCGGCTGCGGTTCGGCGTCGGGCGTCCTCCCGGACACCAGGATCCGGCCGATTTCGTCCTCTCCGGTTTTAACAAACAGGAACTAAAAGACCTAGATACTGAGGTGCAAAGGGCGGCCGATGCGGTCGTCGCACTGATGAACCTGGGGCTTGCCGATGCGCAGAATCGGTTCAATTCTTGATATAGTTCCCTCCAGGTCCCCATCGTCTAGAGGCCTAGGACCCCACCCTTTCACGGTGGTAACACGGGTTCGAATCCCGTTGGGGATGCAGAGATGGAAGAGGGGGAAGAGATGAAGATCTCTTCCCCCTCTTCGTGTTTAAGCCCTTCTCACTTCAACCACGTGTGCGCGGCGAGCGTCAGGGTCTTGCGGCTCTTGACCCCTAGCTTCTTTGTTGCGTTCAGCAGGTGGGTCTCCAGCGTCGCCTGGGCGATGGAGAGTTTCTGCACCATGCCCTTGTAGCTCTCTTCCTCGGCCAGCGCATCCAGGACGTCGTTCTCGCGGGAGGTGAAGCCGTAGGCGGCGCGCAGGCCGGAGAACAGGCGCGGGAAGGCATAGCCGCCGGCGGTCGCATCGTTCCAGGCGCGGGTGGCCAGGGCCGTCGCCTTTGCCCGTTCCTCTTGGTGGACGCAGGCGATCGCGTGCGCGATCCGGGCCCGGGTCGCCAGGTAGGCCATGCGGTGCTTCTCCAGTTCCAGCGTCGCGGTGGCCAGGGCAAAGCGGTCGTCGTTGGCCGAAGCCAGGACGAAATGCCCGATGGCCAGGATTCCAGGTGCGTCGCAGGCGGCTAGGGCCTTGGTGAGCCGCTCGCCTACGTCCGGCGGCATCGGGCCAAGCTCGTTCGCCACCAGCGCGTTGAACACGGCAGCAGATAGACAGCGGTTGGAAAGGCAGGTGTCCGTGTGTTGCCAGGCCTGTTCGGCGTTGCAGCGGCCAGACTTGGTGACGACGGCATCGACCAGATCGATCGTCATGCGCGGCAGCGGCCCGGCGAACGGAGGAGTGAGTGGGCCGGGCGCGGACAGCGAGTGGGCGTCCGAGAGCTTGCCTCGGCGCATGTAGGTGAGCGAGCAGGTGGCCATGATCGCCGACTGGAAGAAGTTGCGCAGGCAAGAGCCCAGCGACGAGGACAGGTAGTTTTCGGATAGCTGGGTGAAGGCGTCGAGCTTTCCCAGCGCGTGCAGGGACACCTGCGCGATGTAGACATAGACGTCCACGAGCGCGGCGTCGAGCTTGCGCCGATCCTTGGAAAGCACGGCATAGGCGAGGCTCCAGGCTTTCTCGAACCGGGCGTCGATCAGCATTGCGAAGCACTGCTGCACATCCCGAAGCTGGGCGAAGCGACGGTCGGAGGGCTTCCACTTGGCCAGCTCTGCGTTCGCGACCGTTGAACGGCCCTGGGTGAGCGCAACCCAGATCTTCATCGACGTCAGCATCTCCGCTGCCAGCGGATCACACGAACAATCGACGTCCAGCTGGGCCTGCGAGATCACTTTCGCTTCGATGAACCTCAAGAACAGCTTGCACACGGCCATCGCCGCCGGGCGCGGGGCCGACTTCACCAAGTGCTGGGCGGTGCGCATATCGCCGCGCATGGCGCTGAAGGCCGAGGCGGTGAAGATGAACCGCACGGAGGCGTCGGAGGTATCGAGCTCGGTCTCGCGGGCGATCTGGGAAGTCAGGTCGGGCAGCTGCGGGGCGCCGAACGACCGGGCGGTCTGGAAGGCCACCAGTGCGGCGCATCCGCGCTCGGGCGTGGGCTCTAGCTGCCAGCTTTGGAACTCGACGTTCAGGCGGTCGTAGGCGTCGGCGGTTACTTGCTTGCCCAGCATCCCCAGCTCGTTCTTAGAAAGCTCTGACAACAAGGGGAGAGGGCGAGTGCTGCGGGACTTTGAGAAGGAGGATCTCTCTGACTGCGAGCGGAAGTACAACGTGAGCAGGCCTGGGCGCAGTGAAACCAACGGATCCTCGGTACCCTGCGTCCAAGAGCACAGCGCCTCCCTGCGTAGGCGAATCAGGTCGGCCTCCGAATACAGGGAGGCCAGGTGCGAGAACGTTGGGTGTTCGGTGGTGGCGATCTCCTCCATCAGGCGCCTGGTTTCGGGATCGAGCGCGGTGCACAGGCGCTCGGCGGCCCAGCCCAGCTCGGGCTGCCAGGAAGAATCCACCACCCTGAAGATGCCGTGCGAATCGAGCTTGAGGTGGTGGTTGTGCGCAGAAACGTACAGGATCAAGCGCGCGAGCGAGTAGCGGCCCCCAGAGAGTACCATCAGCCCGGGAAGCGATTCGGGGCCGAGCGGTTTGCCGAGCACCATCTCGGAAAGCTGCTGCAGATCCTGCAAGGACATCGGGCTGATCTCCACGCACACGCCGGGGGAGAGGCCGTCGATCAGGGGGCCGGTCTCCCCGCCGCACGAAAAGGTGCAGGCGATCGCGCCATTGTTATCGCAGCCGTCCAACAGCACACCGGCAGAGGCGGGGTCTACCAGCGGGGCATCGTCGACGAGCACCACCAGGTTGCGGGTCTTAGCGAGTCGGGCGGTGAGCGTCGGGCCGAAAAGGCCTCCCGGTCCCAAGCCAAGGGCCAACGCTTCCGAGTAGAGCAGGCCGTAGTTGATCGTCTTCCAGCCGAGGTTTCCCCGCAGGTGCATCACCTGAATCTGGCGCTGGCGCAGCAATTCCTCCACCTCATTGAGGATTACCGAGCGGCCAGAAAGCGGTTCGCCGGAGAGCAGCACGTTATGGCCGGCGCTCAGGGCGTCGGCAACGGTAAGGGCTGTATTCTCAAGCATTTTCGGGATACCGAATTGCTTCGCATCTATCACATTCATCCTTGGACGGTCTCAACTGAAGGCTAACCCCATCTCAGACCCCGGTTGAGGAGGTAATAGAACTTTAGTTTTAGCAAGCGGAGGAAAAGAAAATTTCCCACTTAGAAAGGCCGTTTTCGACCATTAGATCGGTCGACCCGGGGGGTTAGACGGGATGGAAGGTGCCGAGACTGAAATCCGAACGCCGGGCCAGAAGCCGCTATGGCGTCAGAAACCTTCTAGAAGTGGAGACACTATGAATTTGAAATCGCTCGCAGCCTCTGCGGCAGCCATCACGCTGCTGCTCGGCGCGACGCTCTCGACCGGCGCACAGGCGGCCGGTTCGAGCACGATCGACGGCAGCAAGACTGCCACTATCTACATTGAGAAGCACAAGTCGCCCGCCGGCGAACCGGGCGACGGCAAAGAGCTGAGCCAGGCTGAGAAGGACAAGCTGGCCGCCCCGCTCCCGGGTGCACAGTTCCAGGCAACCTTGGTCGAATCCTTCACCAACTCCGCTGGCACGGTTCGCAACCTCGACCTGACGACCAACGACGGTTGGCTGGCTGCGACCGAGTTCTCCGACGTGTGGAAGGCTGTCCTTGAAACCACCGGTGTTTCCAAGGACGCGAATGCCTTCGCCAACAGCACCAACGCTACGTTGGGTGCCACTTCCAAGTCTGGTGAGACGGATGCCAACGGCCAGACCCAAATCTCGAACCTCAAGCTGGGCCTGTACTACGTCGAGGAAATCAAGACCCCGAAGAACGCTGTGGCTTCGGCTCCTTTCCTCGTAACGCTGCCCTACTCCGATCCTGATGACGCGGCCAGCTGGCTGACGGACAACAACGGCTATGCCGTGTGGATCTACCCGAAGAACTCGACCTATGAGGTCGGCAAGACGGTCGACGACGAAGACGCGGTCAAGATCGGCGACACGGTCTCCTACACCATCACCGTGGACATCCCGAAGGAAGAGAAGTTCAAGGCCTTCCACATCTCCGATACGCTGGATGAGCGCTTGGAGTATGTTGATGGCTCCCTCGAAGTTAGCGCAATCAGTGAAGATTCCACCGTTGCCACCGTTCCTACCTCTGACTACAAACTGACGAAAGAGAACAAGGTCGCAGGTGCCAAGCAGAACATCAAGATCGCGTGGGAAGGCCAAGGCCTGATCGACCTGGTCGACGCCTGGAAGGGCAACATCAAGGGCCAGAAGGCCATGAACAAGATCACCGTCACCTTCAAGGCCAAGATCGTCGCCAAGGGCGAGATCAAGAACAGTGCCGAAGTCTACGTCAACGACCCGGATCAGCAGTACGATCCTGGTTCCACCACTCCTGAGCCGACCACCACGGTCTACGGTGACATCGCCATCCATAAGGCGGACGCCAAGGATGCCACGAAACTCCTCGCCGGTGCCCAGTTCAAGATCTACACGAATCTGGCTGACGCCAAGGACGCAAAGAACGCCATCAAGGATCCAGCCGACAACAACAAGGACTGGACAGTCACCACCGACAGCAACGGCGTGGCCACCTTCGAGGGCATTCGCTTCAACATCGACGGTGCCAAGGATCAGGCCGGGATGCAGAAATACTATGTGGTCGAGGTCAAGGCCCCGAGCGAATACCAGCTCCTCGCTGAGCCGGTAGAAGTTCAGCTCGTGGAGAATGATCTCCAGTCACCGTACGTTCACAACATCACCATCCAGAACGTGAACAAGTCCGATCTGAACGGTGGCAACCCCTTCGTCCTCACCGGTGGCGCTGGCCGCACGGCCGTCTACCTCGGTGGCGCGCTGTTGATTGCGGCAGCGGCGGTGCTCGCCGTCCGTCGGCGTGTGCGTCAGCACTAGTGCTGAGTAGATGAAGCCGCTGGGCGGGCCTGTCCCCTGGGCCCGCCCAGCAATCCCCGAAGCCCCGAGGAGGTGAGATGAGCCTGAACTTCAAGCACCTAGCCCTTTCCTTCTGGAAAGGTGTGAGGGAGAACTGGCTCATCTGCCTCGTCGGGGTCGTCGGAGTGGCCATGCTGGCCTACCCGACGGCCGGTTGCTGGTTTGCGGAACGAGCCCAGGGCGAGGTCATCTCCTCCTATATCGAGGAGATGGAGACCCACCCCACTTCCGAGCTGCAGGCCATCATCGAGGCAGCCCACCGGTACAACGAGAAGCTGCCGTACGACGTGCCGATCGCCGAAGCGGCGGTCGGCAAACAACTGAAAACGAAAGCGGCCTATGCCGATTACCTCGACCAGATGAAGATCGGGCCTGCCGAAGCCATCGGCAGGGTTCGGATCAAATCGATCGAGGCCGACCTGCCCATGTTCCACGGAACCTCAGAGAAGGCCATCTCCAGCGGCGCCGGGCACATGTACGGCTCGTCCCTGCCCGTCGGCGGCGAGGGAACCCATGCCGTGCTGACGGCCCACTCAGGCTTGGTGAACGCCGAATTGTTCACCAAGCTGGAGAAGGTGAGAATCGGGGACGTGGTGACCATCCTCGTCGGAACCGAGGAGTTGTACTACGAGGTCGACGACATCGCCACTGTGCTGCCTACACAGACCGAGGCCCTGAAAATCGAGCCCGGCAAGGATCTTTTGACTCTGATGACCTGCACACCCATCGGGGTGAACAGCCACCGGCTGCTGGTTACAGGACATCGCAAGTGGCCCGTCACGGCCGAGCTGGCGGGCAGCTACGGGATGCCGAAGGCTCCCGACGGCGGTTTTCCCTGGTGGATTCCCGCGTTTATGTTCGGCGCATTGGCGTTGGGGGTGTTCGTCGTGGCGGTGACGAACCCGCGCAAGCAGCGTGCCAAGACCGTCGGTAAACATATGACTTTAGGGAGTATGAGTGAAGAAGAACTCCAATCCGCATAGGACGTCGGGCATTGGGAGCGGAAGACGCGACCGCTGTTTTAGAGCCGCGCTTCCTGCCCTGCTCGTCGCAGTGTTGCTAGCCCCAGCCAACGCCGGCTGGACAGTTGGCAACGGGAATGGGATCTCGGACGAGCACGTCTCAGCCGCAGTCGAGCCGTCGGCTAAAGCTTCTCCGTCCCTCCCCACGGCAACCCCGTGGCCTGAGTACACCCCTCAGGCTGACGGGGTTGCCGAATCCCCTTCTCCGGAAGCGGAAGACGAGAATTCTCAGAACGTAGCCATACCCGAGCCGAGCGAGGAAGCGGTGCCGTCTGAAAGCCCAACGCCGGTTCCAGAACCGTCGGCTAGCGCGGATGCTGGTTTGGCTGGTGACAAAGCGGCGAGTGAAGAAACGGATGCGCAGCAAGAGGGCGATTCGGCAGCCAGCGGCGACGAGGCGGAGAAGTCACGTGGAGATGGGAAACGTTGCCACGATGGCGACGAGGGCAAGGAGGACTCCAAGGGCAAGCTGGTGTGGGTTGACGTCAACGAGAACGGCTATACGGATCCCGGTGACCAGGTGACGTTGAAGCTGGACATAAAGCAGAAGAGCAAGAACTACATTGCCTACTACGAGATCAAGGATGACTTCTTCGATAAAGTCGGCGTGCCTCTTACCTGCGAAGGTGAGAGGATGGAGAGCGGGAACCTTGTGATCGAAGGTTGGGGTGAGTGGGCCAGTTGCCAATACGGGCCGTACACCATCACGGAAGAAGATGCGCTAAACGGTGGCATCAATGAAACTCATACGGTAACAGAGGTGTTCCCTCGTACGAGGTGCTGTAAGGATAACCCGGATAAGAAAACCGGAACCAACAAGTTGCCTGCAATGTGGGTCAAGAAGAGCAGCAGCCACTCAGGAAGCTACCGACCGGGTATGTCCTGGGAGTATACGGTGACGATCATGAACCGTGCCCTTGGTGATAAGACGTTCAACGTCACAGATGATCTCAGCTATGTTTTTGCGGTGGCGGATCTGATTGACGGGCCAACATCCTCAAACGATTGTGCCAAGTTGGGATTTGACGAAACTTCAAAGAAGTTGTCGATTTCGGCGCCCAAGCAAGAGGACGAATGTACCGTCAAGTACAGTTTCAAGATCAGGGCGGATGCAGAAAAAGGTAAGCCAGTTCTGAACAAGATCTCTTACGTAGCACCGCAGGCAAAGAGTGTAAGAGCTGACGAAGGTGCGGATAGTAGGGTAAAGAGTTCTGAAGGGGGAGCGGCCAGTGGGAGATCCTGGTGTCACCCGCTCGACCAAGGCTGCACCGAGGGTGTGGTTACCACTGGAAATGGAATATGCACGTCCAAGCCGGACATACTTGCTGTAAACGCGTCAAACGGGGTTTACCGGTTCGCACCTGAGTATGAATATAAGCAGGTAGGCAATGTTGTCTCGCTTTCTGGTGATCAGGCCGCGAAGCAATATCGCGACATCGCGGTTGACCCAGATGAGACTGCCCTGTGGCTTATACCGGGCAACTACCTGTCGACCATTCCGTTCAATCCCGTCTTGGAAGTCTTTCCAGAAGGCGGAGGCACGATCATGGCAAAGAAGGCAATCACCGGGATTGGGAGTCACCAGTGGTCCGGAATCTCGTTCGATAGGTACGGAAATCTATATATCGGCGCTAAGGACATAAGTACGATATACAAAGTAGATACTAATGAAGGGCGTAATCCTTCCTTGGGAGGCGAAGCCTGGGCAGAACTACCGCAAGGCGTGGGCCTTGCGGGGGGCGTGGTTCAGATGAACAACGGGGACATGCTGGCCCTCGCCGTAGCGAATGGGGATCGCTCGGATCTATACCGCTTTGACCGTCAGGAAGATGGAACGCTGGGTACGCCATACCGCATTGGCAGAGTTCCAGCGGCAACCGGTCTGGCACGGTCGGGAGACAAACTCTTCCTCACGCCTGCAACTGACAACCACCTGCTCGTAATTGATCCGCCTGATGCGGGATCAGTACCCTCGGATGCCGATCTGCCTGTGCACGTGAGTAGCAAGGATCTACCCACCACGTTCCGTGGTCTTACAGGTGCCCATGATGGTGGTTGCGTGGGTCTTACGTTTGAGAAAGATGCCATAGCGGAGGATACCAACAGAAATGGCATTACCGACGCCGGAGATGAAATTACCTTCGAGTTTTGGCTGACGAATGAGATGAGTGAGGAAGCGGACAAGTTCAATATTGAAGACAAGCTTCTCAGTGATAGGGGCTTAGGGTACAAATGCGCTATGTCCAATGACGATTCAGCCATTACGGATTCTATACCAGTCTCCGGCTATTATGTGAAATGTGTATCTGATAAGTATAAGATCTCTGCTGACGAGGCGCAGGCGGGAGGCGTTATAAACTCCGCAATAGCCTCCGCTATATCGAGGGAAAGTGGAATCTATGTGCAGGCCGAAAGCGCTGCCTATACCCCTGCCATCTATGCAAAGAAGTCGGCTGTTATCCATGGTTCGGGCCTACCGCTGTCCAATGGTGACAAGGTAAATATTGGCGATCAAATCGATTACACCATAACCGTGCAGAACAACACGATCTGGTCTGCGCAGGACGTAGCTGCTGGTAAGGATAAGGTTCACATCGAGCTAATCGACTGGCCCGACAAAGCTGTAGACGACGCCACCATGTTGAGTAAGAAGGTCGAACACCTGGAAGGCAGCCAGCTGGTTGCCTCTGCAATAGGTGATGCGGCTGACTTCAATAGGTTCGAAATAGCGGGGGATATGGCCACCGGAACCACCGAGCGGTTCACCTACTCGATGAAGGTAACAGGCAAGGGCGACAAAGTCATTTTCAACGTTTTGCGGCCAACAGGAAGTGCAGACTCTCTCCCTGCCACCTGTGAGCCGGATGACCTGCTGTGCACCGAAAACCCGGTGGCGGAAGCCGGAACCCAGGTAGACCTGCAGAAGGTAAACCTCTCCGGTGACCCGCTCGCGGGCTCCGCCTGGACGCTAAACACCGACTCCAGTGGTTCCGTCGGAGATCTGGTAGACGGCCACCAGCCAAGCGAGGCCAAGGGTGAGCCTGGCCACCAGCCGTTAGGCAACCTCGCTCCGGGCAAATACTGGCTAACGGAGATAGATGCCCCCAAGGGCTACGAGAAGCTGACCAAACCGATCTCATTCGAGGTGGCAGCCGATGGCAAGGTCGCCCTAGGAAACGTCAACGGAGCGGCAGAGCTAACGAAAAGCGGCAACGTCTGGGTGATCGAAGTGACAAACAAGCCCGAACAACCCAAGCTAATGATGCCGCTAACGGGCGGCGAAATCTGGCCAGGAGTAAACATCTGCCTAGGAGCAGGCCTGCTGCTCGGCTTCGCTGGGATAGGGAAGAAACTCTGGGAGTGAGCCCGTCGTGATGGGATGCCTGTTCGTGATAGGCGAGCGGGAGCACACTCGCCTACCACGAACGCCCAATACCGGAATCTAAGTGCGGAAAACGTGATGATTCCCACGTTTTGGCGCTAGAAACGTGACGACTCCCACGTTTTCCGCACTTAGAAGTTATGAGCTGAAAGCATTGCTGTCAGTGCAGTCAATGAGTATGCTTGGCGCCAGCTGGGCTTAGGAGGCAGCGATGGCAGCTACGATCACCATCAGAAACTTGGACGAACGCACGCAGCGCACGCTGAAGCACCGCGCTGTGGATCACGGCATCTCGTTTGAAGCAGAAGTTCGTCGAATTCTTGACGCGGCCGCGAACGAACCAGAAGCTGTGGAACCGACAGGGGCGCAGTTGATCCTGCAGGCTTCGAAGCGCTTCCGGGAAGAGACGGCACAATATGGGGACTGGGAGCTGGAGCGCATCGTTGAGCAGCCGCGGGAGCTGTTTTCATGATCATCCTTGATACGAACATCGTGACGGTGTTGCTTGAACCCAGCCATCCGGATCTCGGCATCGTGGAGAAGTGGATGTCGGGATCGCCTGACCAGGATGTTCGAGTCACTGTCGTCACGCGGGCGGAGATTCTTTACGGCATCGAAATCCTCCCTGAGGGAGTGAAGAGGCGAGGGCTTGCTGAGCAGGCAGAGAGCTATTTTTCCGAATTTGCCGGTCGGTTGTTGCCGTTCGGCCAAACTGAAGCCGACGCTTACGCTGAGATTATGGCGTATTCCCGTTCCAAGGGCCGCAGCCTTGGAGCCCTTGATGGCCAGATTGCTGCAATCGCCAAAGCTGCGGGAGCGACCTTGGCTACACGCGATGCTGATTTCGAGCACGCCCTGGTGCCAACGGTGAACCCCTATCTTGTCTAGTCCTCGGTTTGGCGGGATGTGCCTGGGGTGCCGTTTGCTCTCGCCGAGTTCCGTTGGTCTGACTCTTGCTTTCTGGCGGTGGCCGACCGGAAACCATTAGAAACGTCAAAGTCCTCACTGAAATGACCGCTTTGGCAGGTTAGATTTGCCCGTTTGGGGGTTAGAAACAGGCCATGGCCGATGGGGTTACCGCTTAGAAAGATTAGCGTCGATGAGGAGCGTAAGCGGTTACTCAGAGATTGGTATCGGATGAAAAGCAAGTGGCTCATTGGGATTCTTGTCGGCGCGCTCCTTTGCGGAGGCCAGGTCGTGGGCGCTGTCGCCCGGGCGGTGAGTCTGCCGGGGCGAAACGCATCACACAGGCTTACGCGCAAGCTCCCGCTCAGCCGAGACGTCATCGCCGACGGAATCGTGTACGTCGACGCTAACGGTGACGGCAAGATCACCAGCTCGGCGCCGCGCGGTGAGCAAGACCTTGGGCTGGAGGGAGTGAGTGTTGCGCTGCTCGACGCTGACGGCAACCAAGTACAAGACACAAAGACTGATGAGGACGGTCGATTCAGCTTTATCAAAGCTAGCGACACCTCGACTGAGCGAGCGGACAAACCGGCTCTGGGCGTCGGAGAAGAACCATCAACGTCGGAGTATCTGGTGAAGATTGATCTTGGCAGCGTGCCGAGCAAGCCGTACAAATTCAGGGAAAGCATGGCGGCCTCGAGTTTTTCGCGCGAGGACGACCTAACCGCCACGGCTCCTGCCGGGCACGGACTTGTGGCGCTGTCGGTTCCTGAGCTGTTCACGTCTGTAGGCATCGGCTGGGATCCTCTTGGCTTCGAGTACAAGTCCATTGAAACTGGCACCGGGCAATGGGACAAGGGCGACGAACCAGGCTCCGATTCCTCGGCATCCAACGACATCATCCGCACGGGCGACGCCCTGACAAGCACCTGGGACATCACCACGTACACGGCCAGCGGTGACAGCCGTAACCCCGAACACATTATCTTCGAACAAACGGTTGAAACCGACGGCTCATCTGTATACATCGACACGAAGGACAAGCGCGCATGCTCCGACGCAACGACCGTCTCATACCCGTCAAACACCGAGCTCGCTGATTACCAGCCCTCGCCGATGACGGATGACAAGGTCGTTTTCACCTGTGAGTTCGCCAGGTTGGCCACGGACTCCAAGGTGACTTTGCCCGTCGCCATGCACCCGGTCAACACCTCTAAGCCGGGCTCAACCCTCAAGTTTTCCTCGCGTATCTATGCAGTCGACGCCAATGGTGCGGCCTTGGTAAAACCCAGCCATTCCCTGCACCATGGGCCGTTCACCGTTTCAGCGAAACCGAGCTGGAACGTCGCAGTCGATAAACAGTGGGGAGGGCAGGCCGAGCGGCGCACGATCCGGCGGGACGGCGAAGACGTGAGCGTGCCGGGGTATACCTATTACTACGCACTCACAGCTTCTTCCGAACGCAAGTTCGGCCAAGCAGCGCCCGGTTCCGATTTTGATTTCGACGTCCAACTTGAAGCGGTGTCATTAGCCACATCCTCGCCAGCACAGCCCCGCCAAGATGGAACCGGTCTGCGCTACTACTTGACGGACGTCGTCCCCATCGACGCCACCGGATGGTCGGATGCGAGCTACCCGAATGGAGCCCGAAATCCGGATGGAAGCCCGGCAAACGTGAACGATCCCGACGACACCGCCACTGTGCAAGGCAACGGAACTACCGCCTGCGAGCGCAAAGACGCTATCTCGCCCGCAACGCCCCAAACCGGGCATGCTCACAGGGACGACACTGCCCCATACACCTGCCGCGCGAAAGGCGTCGATTTTTCGGGAACCAGCTACCCCAAGCGCGGTATCGACGGCCACGATCTGAACTCCGGCCCGTACTATACGTATGCGCTCGGCCTCGGCATCTTCGTCCCCGCTGCGGAAATCGACCGCGCAGACGGAGTGCTCGACGGCAAAGGCGAGCTCTCGGCGGTGCTCAGCATAAAAAACCTCAGCCCAGATTTCACTGTCGGGCAGGCATCCTTCGGCCCGATCGCCTACCCAATGCCGGGAGACGACTGGGCTGCGGCAAACATCACAGCCTCATCGGTAAGCGCCGAGCTGGACGGCGAGCGGGTCGGCTCCGGAATCGCCGAACCGGGTTCGATCGGCCAGGCCCAAGCCGGAGAACCGGTGGTGTGGAGGTTGGATGCGGCGCTCACCGACCAAGGAACAACCGCCAAGGACGTGACGATAACGGCAAAACTGCGCAAGGGCGTCGAATATGATGCCGAAAAGACGGCGATGATTGTCGGCGGAACACCTGCTGACAAGGTAAAACAAAACTCTGGGGGCGCAACTCTAACCTGGAAGATCTCAGACGTCGAGGTTGGCTCGACTATAGCGCCGCGGCAGATCTACACCCGAACCGACGCCATGCTCGGCAAGGACACCACGGCCAAGCTGACCGCCGAGATCACCTCCAGTTCGATTCCGTACAACCGGCTGAAGCAAAACGCCGCCCACTCGGTGCGCATCCTCAGGGCTCGGGAGCTGAGATTGCACGAGTACACCAACAAGAGCGTCACCATCGCTGACGACGACCAGCTCTACACCCTGAAAGCGCGCAACTTCACCGCCACAGCCATCGAACCGGTGAGCATCTACGACACCCTCCCCTTCGACGGCGGAGGCTCGCGCTTTTCCGGAGAGTCATATATCTCGGGGATCCCCGTTGCCTACGACGGAAAAGGTGCGACCCTGCCAGGAAAGTTTTGGTTCACCACGGTTCCGCCAGCCCAAGTACCAACAGGCGCCGACGGCGACACCGACCCCGCCATCTGGCAAACGTGGGATAAGGCCAAACGCAAGGAGTACACCGGATTCAAGTTCGTCGCTCAGCAGCAGCTCGCGCCCTATAAGGACGAGGCGAAATCCCAGGTCGTCATCAAGTTCTGGTTAGACCAGCGCGGCAACCACAACCACGACCAGTACACCAACCATTTCACCTTGACAACTGTGTCCTTGCGTGTGGGTAGCGGCTACAAGGTGCTCACCTCCAACCAGGTCGACGCGCACATTCAGCAATACACGCTGGGCGATTTGATCTGGCTCGACAAGTGGCCCGACGGGCGTTTCGACTCGCGCGACGAGCCCGCCCCCGCCGGGGTCAAGGTGGAAATCTGGGAGAGGTGTAGGCAGCCGGGGGAGGCCGTCGACCTTGGGGATCCCGAAGATGATGGAAAAGGCAACGAATGGAAGGTAGCCGAGACGGTAACCGATGCGAACGGGCGCTGGCTGGTCTCCGATCTGAAACCGGGCAAGTACTTCGCGCTGATTCCGGAATCTGAGTTTGCCGCCGGTGGCAAGTTGGAGGGGCTGATGGCTGCCGTAGTGGGAGCCGCAAAGAACCCCAACGACGGACGCAACGAGGATCACGATCACCACGGGTTTGCGACGGTTCGCGCAGACGTGCGTACCCCGCAGGTTGTGCTCATGCCGGAATATGCGGGTGCCGCAATCTTGGGCGGCAAAGCACCGCTGGGCGACAACGTCGGCAAGCTCGCTGCGCTTGCCAGTGAGCCAGACGACTTTACCAACCTCACCTTGGATATTGCGCTGGTGAAGAAGCCGCAGGTTTCTTCCGAGCCGCCGTTCCTTGTGCCGAGCAATTCCGTGGAACCGAGCCTTCCGGGTGGTTCCGACGGGCCTAACGTTCCCGGTGTTCCCGACGGGCCGACGCTCCCCGCCGCTGAGGTTCCCGTCGCCCCGGTTCTACCGGGTGGGCCGAGTTCGCCCGTCGTACCTGGGCCGGGGGTTCCGGGCGGGAGTACTGGAGCCGCTGCTGGTTCCGGGCCATGGGCGTCGGACTTGAATGAACCTCAGGTGGCCGCCGCGGGCGAACCCGAAACGTTGCCGTTCACCGGCTCGGACGTCGCCGGAATTGCGCTGGCTGGGCTGCTGACAACGCTCGTAGGTGCGGGCCTTGTGTTGCGCCGACGCCGTTGAGCGGCAACCGTCGAGGGTTCGGCAGAATCCGAGCCTCCTCGGCCCCGGTATGATTCACCCTATGGCCCATTCCCTTGTCCTAGTTGTTGATTTCGGTGCCCAGTACGCCCAGCTGATCGC
>JAISTE010000085.1 GCA_031272825.1 Propionibacteriaceae bacterium
CTTCGCCAACCTCTTTGAGGACTTCCTCAATGATGGCGCGTAGGGTTTTCTCGTCCATTTGAGTCTCCTCCTAGATGGTTGCCGGGTCGATGGCCTGCCGGATGTTCTTGATTTGCGCCCAGCGCTCGTCAGAAATCTGGTAGCCGGTCTTCGGCCCGTGGTAGTCGTTCGGATAGTTGACGGCGGAGACGACCTTGAAATCGGAAGTCAAAATCGCCGACGTGTGCAGATAGTCCGCGGAGATGCGCTGCATCAGGATGGAGTAAATCGACTGGGCGACGTCTTCGAATCCGGCCCGGTACAGGGCCTTGACGAAGTCGACGCTGGTCACGCCACGCTGAAGCATCGCGTCGGCGGCCTTCAAATCCTCGACGACGTTGCGGTCAGGCATGTCCTGGGAGCCGCGCGCGTACGTGGCGGCTTCGACTTCGGCGTCGGTGATCTCGGTGAGGCCGAGTTCGCGGAACAGCGCCTGAATCACCCGGGCGGCCTTGTTGCGCGCCGCCACGACTTCCTCCTCGGTGACCGGCGAGAGCCCGCCATCGATCTTGAGGTCGCGCTGGATGATGTTCCAGTCGTCGTAATCGTCCGCGTCCCAGTTCGAACCGGCGAACATGTTGTCGTAGTTCGGCGTCGCGGAATAACCCGAGCAGATGAAGTCCGTGCCAGGCGCGAACTGCATCAGGGAACGGGCCACGCGGCGCAGATCTGAGTGGGTGAACGTCTGGTCGTTGGAGGAGGCGCACTCCAGATCCAACGCCATGGCGATCAGGTTCTCGGCGAGCATCGCGCGGATGCCGGACGGGACGGCGGCCGGGACGCCGCAGCAAGACACGGAACCGTTCTGGGTTCCCTGCGAGCCGGCGCCCTTGGTGATGTACAGGCAGCGGGCTTCCAGGTAGAGCATGGACTTGCCTTCGGCGTAGCCCATCTGGACCTCGGAGCCAGTGCCCGACGTGAAGCGCATCTTCAGGCCGCGCGACGCGTAGCACGAAGCCAGGAAGGACTTCGACCACGGGGTGTCGTCGCCGTCGATGAAGACCGGCTCGGTGCCGTAGACCGAAACCGTCTCGGCGTAGGCGGTGAAGCCGCGCATGCCCAGATCCAGCTCGGTGGCTTCCTCAACAGCGCACTGGGTAAGGATGCCGGGACGGCCCACGTTCGCGCCGATCATGAGCGAGAGCGCGTTGAAGGGCGCGTAGCGGACGATGCCGACCGTGGTCTCCTGCTCGGCGAAACCGCGCACGGCCGCCTCGGCGGCGTCGGCTGCGATCTGCACCGGGTTGTCTTTGACGTTGGTGACGTGACACTGGTTGGCCGGCATTTCGCGGGCGCGCAGCTTGTTCACCGCCTGCATCATTTCGACGACCGTGAGCAGGCTGATAGCTTCCGTCAACTTGGCCGGCGTGAGCGCTGTCGTAATCTTGACGACCTCGGAGCGCGGACAGTTGAAATCGACGAGCTTGCGCGCGATCTCCAGCGAGTCGAGCGCGTTGGCGGCCTCGGCGTTTTCGAGCTTGATCGCGTAATCCGCGATGAAGGTGTCGATCATGTCGAAGTCGGCGCGCTTTTTGCCGTCGAGTTCTACTATCTTGCCATTCTCAATCTTGATGGAGGGCTTGGGATCGCCAGGGTTTTCCATGGCGATCATGCCCACCTCGGGCCACTCGGTAACGAACCCGTCCTGATTCACAGGTCGGGCGTCGAGGGCCTCAAATCTCTTTGAGCGTGCCATTGTTCCCGCCTAAATGTACGGGGTCGTGGAGGATTCCGGATATGAACCCATCGCGCCCAGCAGCGGACGCCCAACTTCGATGGCGGCCAGGATTGCCTGGCGGACCGCGCCGGAGTCGCCGGAGATGAACGAAATAACCTCGTTGGAGAAGGATGTACCCTCAGCGGGGGACGAGTATCCCACGACTTCCACGGAAGCCGCTTTGACCGCGGTATCCGCCAACACCACACCGATGCCCGCGGGCGCGCCGACGGTGATGCCGAAGGCCTGGCCGAGCGGGGCGCCGAATGCCTTGTTCAGGGCATAAGAAGCGCGGGCGGTGTACTGGAATTCGAGGTGTCCGGCCTCGTTTCCATAGACATCGCCGAAGGTGCGGGTTACGTCTTCCAGGGCAACCTGCACGGCGCGACGGGCGTCGGAAACGTCGTCGGCGCCGAAAATGATGAGCGAGCCGTGACCGGCGCCGCCTTCAGTGTCACGCGGGAGTTCGATGGTGAGAATCTCAGTGTTCGTCGCCTTGACCGCTTCGTCAGCCGCGAAGATGTGCGGACCGGCTCCAGTGCGCGCCGACAAGATGCCGATCGCCTTGTACTTGGTTCCGATGCGCATCGTCGGCAGCAACTGCGGGTCGACGTTGGCGATGACGAGGCCAATTGTGTGGCCGACTGGGTTCACACCCACGAATTCGGTGCATGCCGGTACGCAACCGGACGCGCAAGCGGAAGCGACCGGGGCCGCGTCCACCTTGCTCAGCACCTTCGCGAGCACTTCGTTGACTAGATCTTCATTAGCCATGTTTTGCTACCTCTACTTGACCGGGGTCGGGAGAATCTTCTCGACATCGTTGTGCGGACGTGGGATGACGTGGACGCTCACCAACTCGCCCACATTCTGGGCGGCGACGGCTCCTGCGTCGGTTGCTGCCTTGACCGCGCCGACATCGCCGCGAACCAGGATTGTTACTAGGCCTGACCCAACCCGCTGGCTGCCCACCAATGTGACATTGGCAGATTTCACCATCGCGTCGGCGGCTTCAACGGCGGCGACGAATCCCTTCGTCTCCACCATTCCGAGTGCCTCTTGCATATGCTTCACTCCTTTCAGAGCTAATCAATTGGATCTTGAGAATGAATCTCGGGGTCATCGTAAGCAGACACAGCTAGCCCGGATTGGGGGAGCGGCTATAGGATTTCGCGCACAAAAAAGTGCTAGTGGACAAAAAAATACAATTGGTTCAAATCAAGAAACGCAACAACGCTTCCAGGTCGCCCACGGTCACCTCGCGGGGGTTGGTTTCCGTGCAGCGGTCGTGCAGCGCCGTCTCGGCCAGCTGCGGGATCGCCGCCACGAATTCGTACGGGGGGACACCCAAATCGGTGATCCGCTCGGGCATCTCCAGATCCCGGCGCAGATGGCGGATCAGGCCGACAAAACCGGCGACCTGGTTCCGGGTCGAGGCGGTCGTCGTCCCCAGCATTCTGCCCAGCTGGGCGTAGCGCAACGCGGTGGGGTTGAGCGGGGCGGAGACGCGCAGGTTTCCGGCGTTGAACTCCATCACCGTGGGCATGATGAGGGCGTTGAGCCGCCCGTGCGGTACCGCGAAAGTCCCCCCAATGGCGTGGGACAGCGAGTGGACGATGCCGAGCCCGGCGTTTTCAAAAGCCATGCCGGCCAGGCAGGCGGCATTGTGCACCCGTTCCCGGGCATCGAGGTTGTTGCCTTCGACATAGGTGATCGGCAAGTACTCGAAGAGCAAATGCAGCGCCTTTTCGGCCATCGCGTCGGAGAAGTCGGTGTGGCCGGTGGAGACGTACGCCTCGATGGCGTGGGACAGGGCGTCGAAACCGGTATCCGCGGTGAGGCGGGGGGGCGTCGTGAGCACGGCCAGCGGGTCGAGGATGGCGACGTCGGGATACATATCCTCCGAAGCCATTGCGATTTTCATCGAGGTGAGTTCGTTGGTGATAACCGCGTATGAGGTCATCTCGGAGCCGGAGCCGGAGGTGGTGGGAATGGCGATGAACGGGATGTCCGCCAAACCCTGTTCCTGCGCGATCTTATGCACGGCCTTGGCGGTGTCGATAGAAGAACCGCCCCCGAGGGTGATCAGCGCCTGCGGGCGGGCGGCCGCAAAGACCATGAACGCGTCGGTGATGACCTCGATGTTGGGGGTGGGCTTGACGCGGTCGAAGACTGTCACCTC
>JAISTE010000144.1 GCA_031272825.1 Propionibacteriaceae bacterium
AGCCGCCACGGCTCCATCTTGGCCGCGAGCGCCTGGATGGGATGGATGACGTCGACGCCGACGTCGATGAGATCGGGGATGATCTCGAAGATCGACCCGCAGGAGTGGTGGACGACGGAAAGCCCGTAGGACTTCGCCTGATCAATCAGCCGTTTGGTTCCCGGCAGGACGAACTCGCGCAGCAGCGCCGGATCGACCATCGGGCCGAGCTGGCTGCCGAAGTCGTTGCCGATCAACACCGAGTGCAGCTTGCCCTTGGTGGCCTCGTAGAACACCTCGTTGCCGCGCAGGTAGAACTCGGTGATGCGCTCAATCACGGCCTGGAAGATTTCCGGTTCGGTGAGCATGTTGATCAACGCGGTCTCCATGCCGAAGGCCGAGCAGGCGTCCTGGAAGTGCGCCGACCAGATGACGCCCAGGGCCGCGTAGCCGTCGGGCACCTCGTCGACCAGCTGGCGGCAGGCCTCTGGGTCGATGTAGTCGACGGGGTCTGGCCAGTCGAAGCTGCTCACCAGCGCCGGGTCGGTGATCTCTTCGAAGAATCCGGGCTTGGTGAGCGTGCGCTCGTCGGTTGAGAGCGGATCTTTGGAGAAGTTGAGCGCGATGTAGATGGCGTTGGCGGTGGGGGAGTTGTACGGCATCTCGACCGTCCACACGTCGTCGCCGAGCTTTTCCTTGAAAACGGCCATATCGGTGGTTCCGAAGCGCTCGTACAGGCCCGGCCAGGAGGCGGCGTCGGGAACCCCGAGCCAGGTGGCGGGGCGATCCACTTCCTCACGGGCGACGGTTGCGCGGAAGCGCTCAAGGTGGCTCATCGTTGACATGTTCATTGGTTTTCCTCTTCTTCGAGATGGATATTGTTTCAGGCGGAAATGGGCTCTTCAACCATTACGGCTTGGTGTTTTTTCTGTCTTCCGGCGACGGTGTACACAGTTGCCGCGGCGACCAGCACGATTCCTTGGATGAAGTACTGGTAGTTGGAGCCGAGGTTCAGAATGTTGAATCCGTTGGAGAGGGTGAACAGGATCAGCGCGCCCAGCACGGACTTGGTGGTGTAGCCAGAGCCGCCCTGCAGCGAGGTGCCGCCCAGCACCGCAGCCGCGATCACGGTCAGCTCGGTGCCGCTGAGTGAGTTGGGATCCATCGAGTTGAACTTACCTGCGAAGATCAACCCGACCAGCGAGCAGGCCAGCGACATGGCGATGAACACGCCGATCTTGTAGCGGCTGGTGTTGATGCCGCTCAGCCTCGCCGCCTCGGTGTTCGCGCCGGTGGCGTAGAGATAGCGGCCCATCGTGGTGAAGCGCAGATAGAGGGCCGAGCCGATCAGCAGCACCAGCAGCACCCACACGGCGGTGACTTCGCGGAACAGATCGGGGACGAAGATACCGAGGAGCGCCAGCAGTACGCCCAGCCCGACCAGCACCACCGAGGCGAGCGTCCAGGTTTTCGCAGTGAACGCCCGATAGCCGCCGAAACCGGCCAGGGCCAGCGCGATCAGCAGCACCGCCCACACCGGAAGCGTGGGACGGGCGGACATGATGTCGTAGTAGAACGTGGATTTGGGCGAGACCGCATGGCCGTCGAGCAGGGCCAGTACCAGGCCGCGGATGGCCGTGCAGGTACCCAGGGTGACGATGAACGCGTTCACCCCGACCTTCTCGACCAACAGGCCGTTCACGACACCCGAAACCAGGCCGATCGCGATGGCCGCAGCCGTTGCAACGACCGGACCATAGCCGTCGAGCAGGGAAAGGGCCGTCGCCCCGCTGAGCGCAGCCACCGAGCCAACCGAAAGGTCGAAGCTGCCGGTGATGAGCACCAGCGTCATGAAGATGGCCATGATCGCGATCATTGAGGACTGATCCAAGATGTTCTGGACGTTGAGCACCGAGAGGTAGAACGGCTTGCCCTGCGCTGCCGAAAGCAGCGTCAGCAGCCCCACAATCAGGGCCAGGGCGTAGACGACCCCGGCGGAGCGAAGCTTGAACGATTGGGCCAATCTGGCGGTTAGATACATGTCAATTCCCTTCTAGCTTGCGGCTGGCCAGCCGATCCCGACGCCAGCTCGGTGACCTCGTGGAGGTCGGTTTCCCAGGCCTGCATCTGGGCCACGATTCGGCCCTTCGCAACGACGATGATGCGGTGGCAGGTGGAGAGCAGTTCTTCGAATTCGGACGAGACCATCAACACGGCCTTGCCCTGTTTGGCGAAATCCTTGACCAGCTGCAGCAGCTCGGCCTTCGCACCGACGTCGATGCCGACCGTTGGATCGTCGAGCATGAGCAGCTTGGCCGTGCCCGGTACCCACTTGGCGAAGACGACCTTCTGGGCGTTGCCGCCGCTGAGCTCGTTCACCGGCTGATCGATGGACGAACAGCGGATGTCCAGGTACGCCTTGGCCTCCTCAGCGCGCTCGCGCTGGGCAAGCGGAATCGGGAAGAGCCCGCGCTTGCTCAGCTGCGGCAGGTAGGCCAGCGAGGCGTTGTCGGCGATCGACCATTCGCCGATCAGGCCCGAGCGGTTGCGGTCTTCCGGAACCAGCGCCATCCCGGCCCTGACGGCGTTCGCGGCCCCCGCCCTTGCAGTCTCGACGCCCCCAATCGAGGCCGTTCCTGTCGCCTTCGGGTCTTCGCCGTAGATAGCGCTTAGCAGCTCGGTGCGGCCAGAGCCGAGCAGCCCCGCGATGCCAACGATCTCCCCGGCCTTGACATCGAAGCTGAACGGGCCGAGATTGCCCAGCGGGGCCAGCTCGCTGACGCTGAGCACCGCCGGGCCGTCCGGGCTGAGCTCGGGAACCAGGTTCTCGCTTTGGCAAAGCTCCTTGCCGAGCATCGCCGAGACCAGGGAGGACTTGGTGACATCTTCGCGGCTGGCCTCCAGCGTCACCTGTCCGTCGCGCAGAACCGTCACCTCGTCGGCCAGATCGAGGATCTCGTCGAGGAAGTGCGAGACGTAGACGAACGCGATGCCCGGGGCCGCCAGCGTGCGCACGGCCTCGAACACCACCTCGCGCTCGTGGGCGGTCAGCGAGGCAGTGGGCTCGTCGAGCAGCAGCAATTTCCCGCCGCGGGCCAGGGCCTGCATGAGCGAGACCATCTGGCATTCGCCCACGCTGAGCTCGTCGACGGTGGCGTCCGGGTTGAGCTCGTAGCCGATCCGCGCCATCAGCGCGTCCAGCTCGGCGCGCAGCCGGGAGGCGTTGAAGAGCTTGCCAGGGCGGCCTAGAAAGACGTTGTCGAGCACGCTCATCGTCGGCGCCACCTGGGCGTGCTGGGGAACCGTGGAGATACCCGCGGCGATGGCCTCGCCCGGGCTAGTCCAATGAACTTCCTTACCCAGCCACTTGACCGTGCCCTTACTGCGCGTGTGGGTGCCGTTGATCAGCTTCAACAGCACCGACTTTCCGGCGCCGTTGGAGCCGATGAGCGCGTGGACGACCCCTGGACGAACCGTCAGGTGCACGCCCCTAAGCGGATAGTTGACGCCGTCGAAGGTCTTGTAGACATCATCGAAGACCAGGATCGGCTCGGACAGGGGTTGCGTCATGATTTCTACTCCTAGCTCGCGCAAACGCTCACCACTGCGGATCGCACTGGTCGACGTTCGCCGCCGTGATGGCCGGGGTCTCGTAGTAGATCGTGCGCTGCTCGGGGTTCTTACCCGTAGTGACGACGTCATACAAGGCCTTCAGCGCCTCGTAACCCTCGTTCTCGGGCTTGTAGCACACGGTTCCGAGCGCGTTGCCGTCGCGGATTTCGTCGATGACGATCGCCTGGCCGCCCACGCCGATGACCTTGGCCTTGGAATTCGCGGCCTTGACGGCCTGCACGCAACCGCCGGCCATATCGTCGGCGATCGCGTAGAACAACGCGATGTCCGGGTTCGCGGCCAGCAGGTTCTGGCAGGCAGCCTGACCCTTCTCCTTCGTCCAGTCACCGGCCTGCTCGCCGACGATCTCGAACTTGCCGTTGTTTTCGATGGCCTTCTTGAACTCGTTCACCCGGTACTCGTTCTCGGAATACCCGGCCATGCCCAGGATGATGCCCACCTTGCCGCCGTCCGGCAGCGCCTCGATCGCCATCTCGGCCGCCTTCTTGGAAGAGCCGCGCTCGTCTTCGAGCAGCGCAAACGCCAGGCCTTCAACCAGCTCGTCGGGGGACGCGCCGACGAAATTGTGCGTCGCAGCGATCGGGATATTGGCGTTGTTTGCCGAATCTACAAGGGCTTTAGAGGTGTTGGGGTTGATCGGCATGAGCAAGATTCCGTCGACCTGCTGTGCGATCAAGTCTTGCACTTGGGATGCCATGCGCTGTTCGTCGGACTGTGAATCCAGCTGCACCAGCTCGACGCCGAGCTCGTCGGCGGCTCGTTGCGCCCCGTTCCCTACCTGGGCGGCGAACAGCGAGGCCAAGGTCTGGTTGATAAGGCCGATTCTGACCTTCTTGGTGGCCTCCAAATCCACGGCCTGGTTTTCGGGCGCAGGGGATTGCTGGCAGGCGGATAGCAACACGGCGGCGGCCAAGGCCGCAGCAAAAAGCGGTTTGTTCATGATTACCTTTCGAGAGCGTCCTGCAGCGTCGCAGGGCGGATGTGTTTGGGTTGAGTGAAACCTGGGGGCTGGGCACCTCGGATTCGATTTCACATGAGGTGCCCAGCAAATGCCGCTTAGGCGGCGAGTTCGAGCATCGAGAATGCGAGCTCGGCAGCGGAGGCGGCGTCGGGCGCGTAGCCGTCGGCACCGATCTGCGTGGCAAAGTCGGCCGTCACCGGGGCGCCGCCGACAAGAATCTTGGCCTTGCCGCGCCCGCCCGCGGCGTCGATGGTGTCGATCACCGACTTGAGCTGACCCATCGTGGTCGTGAGCAGGGCGGAGAGCAGCAAGATGTCGGGCTGGTACTCATCCAGAGCGGACAGGAACTGCTCATCGGGGACGTCGACGCCCAGGTCGGTTACCTCGAAGCCGGTGCCTTCGAGCATCATCTTGACCAGGTTCTTGCCGATGTCGTGCAGATCGCCCTTCACCGTGCCGATCACCGCACGGCCCTTCGGCTCGACGCCGGAGGCGATCAGGTAGGGCTTGAGGAACTCGGAGCCCTTGTTGAGGGCGCGGGCGGCCACCAGCACCTCGGGCACGAAGACTTCGTTGTTCTTGAATCGCACGCCCAGCAGGCTCATGCCCTTGAGCAGGCCCTCATCCAGCAGCTGCTGTGCGGAGGATCCTTCGGCTAGTCCGGTCTCTAGCAGCGCGAGCACGTCCTTGACTTTGCCCTTTTGGACGGCTGTGCTCAGTTCGTCGATGGTTGACATTTGTTTCTCCTATAGGTCGTATTTGTCGGGTTCGAAAGCGTCCGAGTCTTCGGCGATCTTGGCCATCAACTCCTCGGCGGTATCGGGCAGTTCATCGGCGGTTTCGGAAAGCGAATCCAGCCAGGTTTCCTCGCGATCGTCCAGGTTGAGTCGGCCGCTGTCATGCCCTTCGCGCATGGCCTGAAGCGTCAGCCGCGCGGCGGCAACTCCCCGGCGGTAGTCGTCGTCTTCTTGGATAATCCCGGCGCTGATCTCCATCACCACATCGGGGCGAAGCACGTAGGCCTGCGGGTCGAGTTTGGAATCCGAATCGGCGTGCAGATCGCGCAGCAACTTGGCCGTTTCCTTCCCCGTCTCGGAAGCGGTGTTGAACAGCCGACAGTCGTAGGCGAGCTGCTCGAACGAAGCGGTGGGTGCAGGCCCGGAGAGTAGCTTGATGTTCTGGATGGACTCGTTGCTCCACAGGTCGGCGGCGCAAGCGGCGATATTACCAACCGGCGAGAGATGCGCGACGGCCGAGGTGCGGCCCTCCAACGCCACCGGCGTCCCCGTGATCGCCTTGGTGTAGATGTTCTCGTAGCCGCAGTCCTTGTGCGGGCCCTTAGCGCCGCATTCGGCTGCGATCAGCGATCGCACCGCGGAGACGACCCTGACCGTTGCCGCGAACACCTTCGGAATGTAGTTGCGCTCGGCCAGCACCATCGCCGTGTTGGCAAACCCGCAGGCCGTATCGCCCGCCGAGATGGTGCCCGTGCGCTCGGCGACGTCAGAGATGGCCAGCCACAAGTGCTCCATGTCCAAGGCCCCCAGCACGGTGAGCGCGAACACCGACTTCGGCAGATCGCAGTACATGGTCGCCTCGTCGTGAACCGACTTGCCGCCCACCGACTCGATGGCCAGCAGCTCGGCACCGGCTTCGGCCGCGCCCTCAAACAGCGCCATGATGCGATCCCAGTGCGAGCCGTGCCACATGTGCTCAAGCTCGCGGCCCTCGCGGATGTCTACCGGGGTGATGCGTACCGACGCTTTCACGCCGTCGCTTTGCCGGTACCGCTCGATGACGTCGACCACTGTTTTGGTGACGTCGACGCCCCACTGCGGGTTCATCGTCATCGGCGGGAGAACCTCGATCTCCGCTACGAATCCGGGAACATACAGCTCGGCAGCCCGCTGGCAAACACCCTCCATGATCTGGCGGTAGTTCTCCAGCACTTCGGGCATCGTCTGGGCGTTCACCATCATGGTGGGCAATGTGAAATTGATCTCCGGATAGACGGTGCCGCCGCCGATTTCCAACCCGCTGCGGGTCTTCACTGGGTGCGGCGAGCGCCCGAAAATCAGATCCTGCTCGTTTGTATATGCGAGCGACTTTGCACGTACTCTGTGCATCTTTCCTCCAAGGCATCGGTGCCAACGCATCAATGGTGCCGAAAACGCGCCCAAGGCAGATAGAAGAATGTTTCGACGTTTGGAAATCTGATTCGGTGTTTCCGCTCGGGGTACAGCCGGGGATCTCACGGATGCGTACTTGCTCCGCCGCCTGCCGAGCGTGGGATAAACTGATAGTAATGTGATAGCACATAGATTGGACGAGGTGAAATGGAAGCCCCTGAACTTGCCCTGCGCGGGCTGACCAAGATCTACGGCCAGCTGCGGGTCGTCGACTCCCTGAATCTGGACGTCCCGCGCGGCTCCATGTACGGGTTCGTCGGCCCCAATGGCGCCGGAAAAACCACGACCCTTTCGATGTCCACCGGGCTGCTGCGCCCTGACGGCGGGCAGGTCTGGATCGGGGGCGTCGAACTGTGGAAGCACCTGCGCGAAGCCAAGGCACGCATCGGAGTGCTGCCCGACGGCCTGCGGCTGTTCGACCGACTCTCCGGCGCCGAGCTGCTCACCTACAACGGGATGCTGCGCGGCATGGACAAGGCTGTCGTTGCCCAGCGCTCCGCCGATTTGCTGGCGGCCCTCGGCCTGGAAGAAGCCGGAAAGAAACCGGTCGCCGACTACTCGGCGGGCATGACTAAGAAGATCGGCATCGCCTGTGCGATGCTGCACGCTCCCGACCTGCTGGTATTGGACGAGCCCTTCGAGGCCATCGACCCGGTGTCGGCCTCGAATATGCAAGATCTGCTGCGCGGGTTCGTCGCCGAAGGGGGCACGGTGATTCTGTCCTCGCACGTGATGGACACCGTCCAGCGCCTGTGTGATCACGTGGCCATCATCGACCACGGGCACCTGCTGGTCGCCGGAACGGTCGAACAGGTGGCCGCCGGGAAGGATCTGCAAAGCCGCTTCGTCGAACTGGTCGGCGGCGGGGCTGAGACGAAGGAGTTGTCGTGGTTGCGACCCTCGTCAAACTGAAGACCCGCCTGACGATCAACGGCGCCAAGCGTTCGACCGCGCGGCTGATCGTGTGGATCTTGGCCTTGGTATACGTACTGGCGCTCTGCGTCATGCTCGACATGTCCGCCCTGGTCGTGGGGATGGGACAGGCCGTCGGGTACGAGTCCTTGACCGGGTCTGCCTGTGTTTTGATCGGCTCTGCGATTGTTTTGTGTTGGGCGATTCTGCCCTCGCTGTTCTTCGGTGCCGATCAAACCTTAGATCCGCGCCGCTTCGAACTCTTCCCGCTGTCGGGCCGTGACCTCGCCCCGGGCCTGGTATTGGCCTCGTTCATCGGCACCCCCGGTCTGGCCACCGTCCTGATTGGGGTTGCGGGCTTGGCCTTCTTGTTCATTTCTCAACCGCTTCTGTTCGTGATTCAGCTTGCCGCAGGCGTTTTGGGCTGTATCTGTGCCATGTTGGCCTGCCGGGTAGTCATCACGGCCATGTCCGGCCTGTTGAGCTCGCGCCGGGGTAAGGAACTCAGCGCGGTGATCTCCACTTCTTTGGTGCTGGTGTTGGGCGTCGGCGGCGGGCTTGGCCTCAACGAAATCATGACGCAGGTGGGGGACAACGCCGCCAAAGCCGGCCCCTTCGTCGAAGGGATCTCGGGCGTGCTGGCTTGGACTCCGCTCGGGGCGCCTTGGGCGCTGGGCTGGGATGCGGCTGCAGGAAACTGGCCGCTGCTCGCCGCCCATCTGCTGCTTTCGCTCGCCTACATAGCGGTGCTGGGGGCCCTCTACGCCAAGCTTCTCGACCGTGCCCTCGTCACGCCGGTGTTGGCCGATTCAGGTGAGGTCGTGAAGTCCGACGCCATCGCCCGGGCCGAATCCCACCACGGCCAAGGTGCCTGGACGCCGGTGTGGGCCGTGGCCGCAAGGTGCCGACGCTACTGGATCAAAGATCCCCGCTACTCGCCGATGCTTCTGATGCCGGTGCTGTTACCGGTGTTGTTCGTCGTCTTATCTAAGTTCAGCTTTAGTGCCGAACCCGTCTCCGCTGAGGACGTCTTCTTTGAGTTCACGATCGGCCCCTCCTGGCCAATCATCGGCTACGGGCTCGCGGCGCTGATGATGGGATACGCCATCAGCGCCGACATTGCCATGGACTCCACCGCCTGGTGGCAGCACCTGGCTAGCGGTCAGCGCGGCTGGGTTGATCCGGCAGGGCGCATCTGGGCTGAATTTCCCTTCGGCATGATTTACTACACCGCCCTCGGTGTGGCCCTTCCGCTGATATTGGGCACGCCCGGACAAATCGGGCAATACCTGGCCGTCGGCTGGGTGTGCTACCTCGTGCCGCTAGGGGTTTCCTCGGTGTCGATGGGCCTGGTGATCTACCCGATCGCCTTGCCGGGTGAGAGCGCGACGACCATGAAGACTCAGCAGATGGGTACCCAGATGCTGGCCCAACTAGGCAATATGCTCGTCGTAATGATCGCCGCTTCGCCGGTGCTGATTGCGGCCGTGTTCGTGCCCGCGCAGTGGATGTGGCCGCTGGCCGTGATCGCGCTGGTGTGGGGTGCGGGAATGATGTGCCTGGGCGTGGCCGTCGGCGGCAAGATCATCGACGCCCGCGGCCCGGAAATCCTTTCCATCCTCAAGAAGAACGACTCGCGGGAGTGAGCGGCGGCGAGCCCGGCCTAAATGACGGGCCGGGCAATGCCTACTAAGATTCACCGCATGGCTGTTACTGAGAGCGCGGTGCGCGCTGCCCTTTCCCAGGTTATCGATCCCGAGATCCGACGCCCTATTACGGAGATCGGGATGGTGCACTCCATCAAGGTCACCGGCGAGACCGTGGACGTGGAAATCCTGCTGACCGTCGCCGGATGCCCCCTTTCCAACACGATCGAACAGGACGCCCGCGAAAAGGTGCTCGAACTCGACGGTGTCGAGCACGTGAACGTGACGATGGGCACGATGGACAACGAACAGCGCGCCGAGGCGATGGCCAAGCTCCGCGGCGGCCAGCCGGCGGCCGAGGAAAACCCCATCCCGTTCGCCCAAGCAGACTCCAAGACCAAGGTGCTGCTCATCTCCTCGGGCAAGGGCGGCGTCGGCAAATCCTCCGTCACCGTGAACCTGGCCCTGGCCTTGGCCGGGCTTGGCTCCAAGGTCGGCATCCTTGACGCCGACATCTACGGGCACTCCGTGCAGCAGATGCTGGGCCTGTACGACATCACGCCCACGGCCGTCGACGACATGATCATGCCCGTGCCCTACATGGGCATGTCCGTGATGAGCATCGGCATGTTCAAGGAATCGCGCGACCAGGTGATCGCCTGGCGCGGGCCCATGCTCGATCGGGCACTGCAGCAATTCCTAGCAGACGTCTACTGGGGCGACATCGAGTTCCTGCTCGTCGACCTGCCGCCTGGCACCGGCGATGTCGCGCTTTCCCTGGGGCACAAGCTGCCCAACGCCGAGGTGATCGTCGTGACCACGCCGCAGCAGGCCGCCGCCGAGGTGGCCGAGCGCGCCGGGATCATGGCCTCCATGCTCGACCAAAAGCTTCTGGGCGTGGTCGAGAACATGTCCTATCTTTCCTACAAGTGCCCGCACTGCGGGGACGAGGAGCGCGTCGACGTCTTCGGCTCCGGCGGCGGCGAGGAAGTGGCAGGGCTGCTCTCCGAGCGCGTCCACTACGAGGTTCCGCTGCTCGCCGAGGTGCCGATCGACCCGCAGGTTTCGGTATCCGGCGACCGCGGCATTCCGTTCGTCGCGCTGAACCCCGAATCCGCCGCGGCAGAAGTGTTCAAGGGGCTGGCCGAGCGGCTGCGCGGCTAGCTGTAATCGTCATCTAGCGCGCAGTCGCGGGATCTTACCTTCCAACCAAGGATGAGATCCTGCGACTACGCGCAGGATGACGAGGGGGGTTACCCCACGCGTAAATAGGGCTCGCTGGCCGCCGCGTGGAGCGGCCAGGCCCACTCGCCCTCGACGTGCAGCAGGCGCACACCCGGCTGTTCCAACCAGTCGGCGATGAGCTCGGCCTCTTCCGGCAGGCGCATTTCCGCCTCCGGCAAGGGGGCGAAACCGAGCAGCGCGTCCGCCGCACCCTGGACTTCGTTCGGGTTGTGCACGAGTTCGGCCCCGACCAGGCGCCCCTTCGAGAAGGCGTGCACCTCCCAGCAGCCCTTGCCCCAGGCGTCGCTCACCTGCTTGGCCGCGACGATCTCGCAACCGGCCAGCGATGCAACCCGGTGATGGCGTCTAGACGTGTTCACGTAGGTGTCGATGCGCCTGCCGATCTCGGCGCACTCTTCGAAGCGCTGCTGTGCGGCCAGCGCGGAGACCCGGCGGCTCGCCGCATCCAGCACCGGGCGGACGTCCGAGGAAAGCGCCTTCCAGGCTTGATTCGCGAGCTCGCCGTACTCTTCGCGCGAAACCGCGAGCTGACAAGGAGCGACGCACTTACCCATATCCAACAGGGCACACGGCGAAGAGGG
>JAISTE010000028.1 GCA_031272825.1 Propionibacteriaceae bacterium
GACGGACTGGCCAACTCGAGCCGGGAAAGACCAAGATCTGGTACCCACCGCCAGAATGCGGCACCTCATGCAGACATCGACGCTGAGGTCGACCTCCCTAAGGTACTTTCGAAGGTCGCGGACGGCGTCCACAAGGTGCGCGGCACGTTGGAAGGCCAAGGCGCTTCCCTGGGCAAGGACTGGCGTAAGCTCAAAGCGAGCGTGCGTGACAGCGCCGACGCCATCCGCACGATGCGCGAACAAATCGACATCCCGAAGCTGCTAAACGCGCTGGAGCGCGATGCAAAGGCCGACTCCAACTTCTTCGCAGAGCCCGTAGTCATCGAGACGAAGCCCTTTTACCACATGGGCAACTACGGCTCGCAGTCGGCCCCTTTCTATACCGCGCTGGCCCTGTGGGTTGGGGCCGTGGTGTGGTCGTCGGTGGTGAAGGTGGGCGTCGATAAGGAGGAGGGCTATTCGATCCGGGAGCTCTACGCCGGACGGCTGCTCACTTTCATAACCGTTGGAGTTGCGCAGGCCGTCTCTACGGTTTTTGGCAACATCCATATCCTTGGAGCCGACACTGCAAATCCGCTTGCCAGCGTGGTGTTCGCCTGTCTTGCCTCGGCGGTTTTCATGACGCTGGTTTTCACCGTGGTGGCGCTGTTCGGACAGATCGGCAAGGGCATTGCGATCGTGCTGTTAGTGCTCTCGCTGGCAGCTGGCGGCGGAAATTTCCCGGTGGAGATGAGCGGTGAGGTATTCCAAACCATCAACCCCTATCTGCCCTTCACCCACGCGGTCAATCTGCTGCGCGAGGCCGCGGGCGGAATCTACCTTCCGACCGTACAAGGGGCGGTAATCCCGCTCGCCATCACCCTGATAGCTTCACTGTTGGCATTGTTCATCTTCCTGCCCATCCTCAAGCCGTTCTCCGACGGCTTCACCAACAAAGTCCACGAGGCCGGAATCTGAGGCCAGTTGCACTTGTCCCGCCCACGCCGCCCCAATGCCCGCAAGTGCGGGCATAGAATCGCGTCATGGCAGTTACTGGGCTCTTTGCCGGGATGGCAACGCTCGACGTCATCCAAGTCGTCGATGCTCTTCCCCAGCCCAACCGCAAGACCTGGGCATCTTCCAGTTGGCTGGCTGCCGGCGGCCCGGCTGCGGTAGCCGCTATCGCGTTTGCAGCGTTGGGGGGCGAGGCCCGCCTGCTTACCTGCCTAGGCTCGACGCCCACAGCCCGGTTGATCCGCACAGATTTGGAGAGCGCCGGGGTTCAGATCATTGATGCCGCGCCCCACGGCTTCGGTATTCCCCCGTCGGTCGTTCTGATCAATGCCGCGACGGGCGAACGCGCGGTTTCTTCAGGAGGCTCGCCCAAGGCCGCCCCGGAACTGGAGAATGTGCGGCTGCCGGATGTTGACGTCGTCGAGTTGGACGGGCACTACCCGGATTTGGCGAAGCTAGCGGCCAAGCTGAGTGCGCCCGTCGTGTTGGATGCCGGTTCGCACAAGCCGGTGTTCGACGAGGTGCTCGACCGCACCGATTTCATGCTGTGTTCTGCTGATTACGTTCACCCGCGGTTTTCAGCCGCCGAGCTTGCCGGGAGAGGGCCGGGGCTGGTGGCCGTCAGCCACGGGGAGCAGCCGATCGAATGGTTTTCCGGGTCAGAGCGCGGATCTATTCCCGTGCCGCAAGACAAAACGGTCGATACCCTGGGTGCCGGAGATGTCTGGCACGGGGCATTTTGCTACTACCTAGCTGCCGGAGTACCCCCTCTGGATGCGCTCAGAAGCGCCGCAAAGGCGGCGAGCCTGAAGACCACGAAGCTGGGCCCGTTGGCCTGGCGCCAGGCCCTTAGCCAAATGCGCGCTGGAACGCCTCCAGCATCCGCTCGTTGAACAAGACAAAGTCGATCTCGGCAACCGAGCCAGGATCGGTAAAGGCGGCCACCGCCGAAGCAGCGGCCTTGGCTACGGCATCTGCGCTCCAACCGTAAACCCCGCCGCCGATCGCGGGAAAGGCCACGGACTTAGCGTCCAACTCCTTTGCAACTCTCAATGACTCTGCAAAGCAACTTTCCAACACCGCCGGATCGCGCTGACCGGCGTAGCGGTTGGGGCCGACAGTATGGATCACCCAACGGCAAGGCAGATTACCGGCGCCGGTGGCTACGGCCTGGCCAGGAGGCAGGCCATCTGGAAGGGAGGTTTGGCGCAGGTGCAGGCATTCGGCGAGCAGCTCGGGCCCGGCGGCCCTGTGGATGGCCCCGTCCACTCCCCCGCCGCCGAGCAACGTGGAGTTGGCGGCATTCACGATGGCATCGGTGCGGCTACGGGTAATGTCGCCGAGTTCGATCTTGATCTGCATATGCCCATCCTGCCACTTCACCGTCTAGCCGTTCGGAGGGTCGGCTGCGATTTTGATGGCTGCGCTCAAAGTAAGGCCCCGCTGCTGGTGGGCAGCGGGGCCGCATGTGTTTTCACTACAGTGAGAATATTGGTTTACATATTGTTGGGACTAAAGCCCGAAATGACGGTCGAAAAGAAACTGACAATACAAAGGCCGGGGCCGAAAGCCCCGGCCTTGATTTCCGGCTTGCGATCAGTCCAAGTAATCGCGCAGCACTTGCGAGCGCGACGGGTGGCGCAGCTTCGACATGGTCTTCGACTCGATCTGGCGGATGCGCTCGCGGGTGACGTGGTAGACCTTGCCGATCTCGTCAAGTGTCTTGGGCTGGCCGTCGGTCAAGCCGAAGCGCATGGAAACCACGCCTGCCTCGCGCTCGGAGAGCGTGTCGAGGACGTCGTTCAGCTGCTCTTGCAGCAAGGAGAAGTTGACGGCCTCGGCCGGGGCGATGGCCTCGGAGTCCTCGATCAGGTCGCCGAACTCGGAATCGCCGTCCTCGCCCAGCGGCGTGTGCAGGGAGATCGGCTCGCGGCCATACTTCTGCACCTCGACGACGCGCTCGGGCGTCATGTCCAGCTCGACGGCCAGCTCCTCCGGAGTTGGTTCGCGGCCCAGATCCTGCAGCATCTGACGCTGCACCCTGGCGAGCTTGTTGATGACCTCGACCATGTGCACCGGGATGCGGATCGTGCGGGCCTGATCGGCCATTGCGCGGGTGATCGCCTGCTTGATCCACCAGGTGGCGTAGGTGGAGAACTTGTAGCCCTTGGCGTAGTCGAACTTTTCGACCGCGCGGATCAGGCCCAGGTTGCCTTCCTGGATCAGGTCGAGGAACAGCATTCCGCGGCCCGTGTAGCGCTTTGCCAGCGACACAACCAGACGCAGGTTCGCCTCCAGCAGGTGGTTCTTGGCCTTCTGGCCGTCCTCCATGATCCAGCGGTAGTCCTCGGCGAGCTGCTTGTTCGGATGCGTCGTGTTGAGCGCCTCCTCAGCGAACAGGCCGGCCTCGATGCGCTTGGCGAGCGTGACCTCCTCTTCGGCGTTCAGCAGCGCGACCTTGCCAATCTGCTTGAGGTAGTCTTTCACCGGGTCGGCGGTGGCACCCGCCGACTGAACTTGGACTTCGGGCTCGTCGGCGTCGTCCGTGTCGGAGATCGAGAACCCTTCGTCCTCGTTGATCTTCTTCTCGTCCTTTTCCGCCTCTTCAACGGTGAACTTCGATTCGTCCACGTCGTCCAGGGAGCGCTTCTTGCCGACGGTCACCACCAGGTGATCCCCGTCAACGACGGCATTGGAAACGCTGTCAGAGGAGCCTTCGGACATGTGGTCGACGGCATGCATCACCGCATCCTCGACGCTCATGTCGTCGGTCTTCTTGGTCGCCCTCTTGGCCGCCGTCTTCTTCGGGGCGGACTTCGCGGTTGTCGTCTTCTTGGCGGCAGGCTTGGCTGCCGTGCGGGTGGTTGCGGCCTTCGCCGTCGTCTTGGTAGCGGGCTTGGTTTCGGCCGCCGCGGCGGCCTTGGATGCCGGAGCCTTCTTGGCTGCGGCGGTGGCCGCCGACTTTGCCGGGGCCTTCTTAGCGGTGGTCTTGGCCGCCGCTTGGGGAGTGGATTCTTCTACGGGCTGTTTCTTAGCTGTAGCGGGCACGTACCGACCTCTCTAAATCGTGAAAAGAGCATAAAAAAAGCCGCTCTTGTCAACTGCTGGCGTGAAGTCTAGCACGCGATCTTAAGAGCGTCGAACGCGGGCAGGGGTAGTCAGGAAACCGGCTGTTCAGCCTCTCCCCGTCATCCTGCGCGTAGTCGCAGGATCTCTGAAGCATTTTTGCCTAGGAGATCCTGCGACTCGCTTCGCTCGCGCTAGATGACGAGAGAGGGAGTCGCTAGATGACGAGGAAGGAGTCACAAGACGACAGGCGAAGCATCTCTCACTTCCGTCTGCGCAGTACCAGAACCCCGATGCCTGCGGCTACGATTCCCAGGCCTAAGCCGAGCATCCCTAGCACGTCGGCCCCGGTGATCGGCATGTTCACCTTCGGGGCGACCGGATCCTTGGCCGGATTCTCCGCCTCGACCTCGGTCGAGTCGTCCGTAGGATCGTTGACCTCGACGGGCGTCGTCTGGCCTGGCTCGATAACCACAGTTTCTTCACCTTCAGTCTCGGTTCCGGACGTCTCGGTTCCCGGAGATTCGGTTCCAGGAGTCTCGGTTCCCGGTGATTCAGTACCTGGACTCTCGGTACCCGGCGTTCCGGTCGAACTCTCCTCCACTACCGGGGAATCCGGCTCGTAGGTGTTGGTGATCACCGTGTCGTACTTGGAGCGCTCGTATTCGACCTTGTAATCGGCCACACCGTCGAAGGTGGTGTCCCACTTTTCGCCCGCGTAGATCGGGACGCCGTCCATATCCAGCTCGTAGGCCAGGTAGACGATCTCGCGCCCGTCGGCCTCCTTCGGCAGGTTCTCCCAGGTATGGGACAGAACCGTGGGCTCGGCGGTACCGCTGAGCTCGACCACAGAACCTTCGACGAACGTCGGGGTTCCGTATCCGGTGCCGTTCCAGCGCTGCTCGTACAGTGCCACCCGTGCGGTCGACGGCCTTGCCCCAGCCTCGTTCGCGCGGTCATTCCACTGCAGCACCACCGAGACCGACGCGGTCGACTGGTCGGCGCGCAGCGTATTCGTGATGGTCGTGGTGCGGGCCTCAAGGTCGGTGCTCGACGTAACCGTGTAGCCCTCGGGAGCGGGATGCTCAATCACAGACCAGTTGATCGGATCATCGGCCGAACCCACGCGCTTGCTCAACTCGTCGGCCTCCCCGACGCTCGCGGGCAGGTTCTGCCAGATGTACGACCACGACTGATCCTTACCGACGGTCACGTTCGCGTCCGCTGCCGTCCACACGCCCTCGGAGGCGAGGGTCAGGCCGACGCTCTTGGGCCGCAGCCCCTGGGCGTCGTCCTGGTCGTCCCAAACCACCACAACACGCCACTCGGAGGTGCCGATGCGCGGCTCAGCTTCGGTGATCTTGTCGTTGTACCAAAGCCGGTAGGCAACCGGATTTTGGGCGTCCACCACGACACTGTCGACGGTCGGGTTCAGCCGGTAGCCCTCAATCGTGGCGACCTCGGTGAAGTTGTTCAGTTCGAAGGCCGAATCGCCGATGGCGGTGAGCGTGCTGGGGAAGGAAACCGAGCTCAGCTTGTTGTTCTGGAACGCACCCTTGGGGATTTCGGTGACTTGGCCAAGATCAAGAGAGGTGAGCGCATTGTCACGGAAGGCGTACTCGCCCAGCTCCACGGCCCCCGGCAGCGTGAGCGAGCCGAGCTGGTTGTACGCGAAGGCATAGGCGCCGATGGATTCCAGAGAGTTCGGCAGGGAAATTGAGGTCAG
>JAISTE010000091.1 GCA_031272825.1 Propionibacteriaceae bacterium
CCGGGCGGAACCTGCCCGCCCATGGGCATCTGCGGCGGGGTGACGGGCGGGATCGGGCCGGAGTTTTCGTAGGAGCCGTAGCGCGGCTGGCCGGAGTTATCGGACGTCGGGTACTGCGGCGTCGAACCGTAGGCTGAGTTATCTGAGCCGTACTGCGGGATCGGGGCCGTCGGTTCTTGCTGATCGGACGCTGGCGGCGTAGTGCTGGGATCGTTCGGATCGTATGGATTGTCGCTCATGAGATTCCCTTTCGTAAGTATTCCCGCTTACCACACTACGACTTAGGGTTGATTCTGGGCAATAGGGATGTCCGCGGGACAGATCAAAGCGGGTAAACCGTCGCCTCAGTACCCAGGGCGTCCAGAAGCAGGGCTATGTTGTCAGGGTCTGAGGTGAGCACGGAATCGCCGCGCTGCACCGCAAGCGCCAGTGAGGCGTCGACGACATCAGCAGTGCCGGTTCTGGCCAAGAGCACACCTACGCTGTATGCGGTTACCTTGTGAAACGGGAGCACCGTCATCTCCTTCAGCACCTTTGCGAGCCACGCCTGGCTGCGGTTTCCGCGCCAAACCTGCGCCATCACCGTTGCGGTAGTTACAAACCGCTCACCGCGGCTTCTCCCTTCCTCGAGGCGCTTCCACGTCTTCGGATCTCCCTTTTCGATGCCGATCAAAGCACCAGCGTCCAGGCAAAGGCTCATGAGCGAGACCGCTTCTTCTGACCCGTGTAGATGGCCGTTTGCTCCATCTCGCGCCGGGTGAGCTCAAGGTCTTCAGCGCTGACCTGACCATACTCTTGTTGGTACTCCCCCCAAATCTCCTGCCAGCGGCTCTCGATCTGATCAGGGTCGTCGTACCTTTCGGCCTTCTCTTCCATCGCTTGAGCGACCCAATCACTCAACGAATCCGCTTCCCCCAGCCCAACTTGAGCCCTGGCGAAGTCAACAATCTCCTTCGACACCGTCACGGTGATGCGCTCCTTCTTCATATCGTCAACGCTAGCACGAGTATGCACTTTTGCATACGCTTTACTTCTTCGCTTGAGTCCTGACGGCCTGAGCCGGGGATCTTCTGACGATTTGCGAATCTATGGATAACTCAGGCCCTGTGGAAAACATTGCCGGGAGATTGCCCCGGACACTTCGTCATTACTCAGAGATCCTGCGACTTCGCGCAGGATGACGAGGGGAAGGAGGCACGATGGCGAGGGGAGAGGGAGGCCCAATGGCGAGGGGAGAGGGAGGCACGATGACGAGGGGGAGGGAGACAGGACGATGGGGTGGGAGACAGGACGACGAGTTGAGGAGCGACAGGATGACAAGAGAGAGGACTCATGGCGACACTGCCGTCGCCGACAATTACTCCCCGAATACGCCCGGCGGATTAGAGGAATCCCCCTTATTGAATTGCTACTACTGATAAACAATGAACGCCTTTAGCAATAATGAGTGTGAGTTTTTCACTTAGGGGTGCCTAATATTGCGAACTGGCGTCTAGCTACGGCAAGCGCCGCAATGATAGGGTGCTTAGGCAAATATGGTTACCACCTCCGAGTTATGCGGTGGGAAGCGGAGTCGGCGGCCATTCAAGGGGACATTGCGAATAAGGGGACGACAATGGCGTGTTTAACGAGCCGGTCAATGGCATTGACACTTGCGACACTTTTGACGCTATCACTGGGGGCGACTCCCGCATGGGCACAGCCCACACCGGTGGCCGAGACGCCCAGCGCGGGCAACACCGGAAAGGACAGTCCAGCTAACTCACCGTCAGCTAGCGGCACGGCCTCAAGTCCTGCGAACAGCCAAACCCAAACCCCCACCCCCACTCCCTCACCCTCCAAGCCCAAGGCCCCGCGCGGCGGCCCCCTAACCCCCACCGATCTCAACCCATCGCTCACCGTCGCGCTGACGGCCAATAGCAAGACCACCGTCGAGGCCGGGGATGTGATGCGGGCCAAGTTCTCCGTCAGCGCGGAGATCGCCAACACAGCCGGGGCTGGGGTACTGGTGGTGCTGCCCGCGCACGGGGTGTTGTGTACCTCGGCCAAGCACTTCGCCGATGGCGAGTGCGACACCTACCTGGATTCGGGGCAGGGGGCAGCGGAGATCCGCGAGAACTACCCGGTTCCCGGGCAGTCCATTGTCCTGGAGCGCGCGCTGTTGCTGTGGATTCCGGGCGACCACGGCTCGGTCACCGGCCTGACCAGCGAGATCCAGTACCGCTTCGCCAACGGCTCCACCGCCGACGGCACCAGCTTCGAGGTGCAGGCGTTCTTGTTCGAGGCCGAGGGCATCCCCGGCTACGGGCAGCCTGGCGACGGGATCGTCGAGGCCTCGGGCCACGGAGAATCGGCCAAGATCGGCTACACCGTCACCGCCGAGGAGCACTGGTCGGCCACCAAGACACTCGCCCACCCCGACACCGCAGTGTTCACCGAGCTGCAGGAGCGCTCCTATGCCGACGTCAACGTGAAAGACGACGAAGACCTCCACCTCGTCCAATACCAGCTAGTTGTGGCCTCCGACAAGGGGGAAAAGGATTTCGGACGGCTCTTCCAAAAGTCCATCCAGGTCACCGATACGTTGACCGGCTTCCTGCCCACGGGCGCGCCCATCCCGGAAAAGACCGAAGTCGTCGACGTCACGGGCGGTGGGGCTAAGGACGTCTGCAACCTGCAAACCAACGCGTCGGCCACCTCCCTCACCCTCGGCTTCGACCTGTGCGACGTGGCGGAAGACCAGTTTTCGCCGAATCGCCGCATCCTGGTTAGTTACGTGTTCGATAAGTACGCCTACACCAAGCTGATCTCCGGCGGCGGCCCGAGCGCGCTGACGAGCGTGACCAATACCGCCTACCTCACCCACACTCCGGTGGCCGGTACGCCTGGGACTTCTTCGCCTTCCAGCGCGACGGCCGTCTTCGGCTGGCAGCAGCTTCCTCCAACCCTGCCGACGCTCACCGTCGAAAAAATGCTCAAGGCCTCGGGTACCACCCGCGCCTACACCGTGGACATCGCCCGCCAGTGGGAATCGGACGACGCGCTGGAGTTGGGCGACGACTCGAACGCCGAGTTCACGCTGACGCAGGTGCAATCCCCCACCGACAACACACTCATCGGCACGCCCATAAGCAAGCACGTGAAACTCGGCCAGGCGCATTCCACCGCCGCGTTCGCGCTGCAGCCGGGCACCTACCGGCTCTACGAATCCAAGGAGATCAACAACACCGTCACCTGGGCTTCGCATCCGAGCTCGGTCGATACCGGCTTGTTAGTGAAGGTCTCGGAGCCCGATCCCGCAACCGGGGCGACCTCTTGCACCCTCACCGGCCCCGACCAAAACGGCACCACAAGGGATTTTGATTGCAGTGCCGATGGCGTCGACTATCAGTTCACGAACGAATCGCTCTCCCACGGCGTCGTCAAGCTCTACCCGAAGATCCAAAGCGAATACCTGGTGCCCGAGGCGTTCGAGTCCTATCCGGCCACGCTCGCGCTGAACCCGGGGAACATCCGGGGAGTCAAGGGCAGCGACGAGGGCACCGGCCACTACACGCTGATGGAGATGGTCGCCAATCAAGATTTCACCGTCGCGCATGTGACCGGCAAAGATCAGATCGACGGAACCGCGCTTGAAGATCGCTTCGCGCTCACGGCCGTCGCTCCCAACACCGACGGGCATCCGCTCAAGGATCTGAGCGGTGTGCAAACGCCCTACTCGAAGACCGTGAAAGCCAGCGCCGACGAGATGCGCGAGTACACCGTCTTCTTCAAGTCGAACCTCGGCGGGCTGAAGTTCGGGAAAGTACTTAAGAACGCCGACGGGACAGCCGACGAAACGGCCTTCACCATCGCCTTCAAGCTCTACAAGCTCGGCAATCAGGCCGACGACAAGCTGCTCGACCCCGCCAACGCCTGCACCCAGGCACTGAATTCTGAGCCTTCCGATTTCGAGCTGACTCAGGCCTACGCCGCGCCGCAGGTCATCCACCAGCAGTTCCCCGCCGGAAACTACTGCGTGAAGGAGGTCGGCATCCGCTACGGCGGCACCGACATCACCGGCCAGAACGGGGCTCGCTACGCGCTTTACACCGGAACAGCTCTTCGGCTGAAGATCACTGCGGGCAGCTACTCGGGCGTCGTACAGTACGCCGGAACCGACCCCGGGCTGCTGGAGAGCATCGACGGCGCCACCCGGCTGGTCAACCGCTCCACCTACGGGGAGCTTTCGCTGCGCAATTTTGACGGCACCGGCCAAGCGCTCGAAACCACCTTCACCGTCAAGGACGCGGCGACGGATGGCAGCGATTACTCCCAGACGTTCAGCGGCTCAGGCATAGATGACATCTACATTCCGGCAGGAAAGTACCTTGTCACGGCCAGTTCTCCGACGGGCGGGGTGTTGGCCAAAACCATCGGGTATACCACCGCGAGCGTGATCTCCGCCGATTACCCGAGCCAACCCGTCGAGGTTACGCTCGGGGCAGGAACTCCCGCCGATACTGCGGGGATCACCGTCACCGCGAATCCGGGCCACGCGCCGACGGTGAGCACCACCGCCGAGACCAAGCAGACCGCTGTGTTCGTCTGGCAGTACCTGCCGCAGCGCTATGCCGAGAAAATTCGCCGCGACCTGCCCACGGTTGAGGGAAAGAAGGGCGCTTATACGAACGGTATGGGCAAGGCGAGGTTCAGCCTCTACCGGCTGGAATCGGGGAACTATGAGCCGGTTGCAACCGATCTTGCCCCCGATAACTCGACCGGCAAGATTGCCCTCGGCTCGCTGCCCGCGGGCCAGTACCTGCTGGTCGAGACTGCGCTTCCCAGTGCGGCTTTCATTGAGCCCGGGTACGTGACCGAGCTGAAGAAGTGCTCCAATCTGGCGAGCATCTCGGCCACGTGTGTCACGCAGGCCGGTGCCAAGACCTTCTCTGTAACCGCAGCCGACTACACCGATCAGCCAACCCAGGCGCTGTCCGTCGGGCAGTACCTGAACGTGCCGAAGAACACGATTTCGATTACCAAGACCAAGGCCGGTTCGACAACGCCGCTTGCCGGGGTCGAGTTCAAGCTGTGCCAGGGTACCGATTGCGCGACCGCAACCACTGACGACAAGGGAAAACTGTCCTTCGCCGATCTGGTTCCGGGCAGCTACACGCTCACCGAGAGCGGTGCGCCGCTGGGCTATCTTCCCGCCGACGCCAAACTGACAATCTCAATCGACGCCGACGGCTGGCCCGCGCTTACGTGGGCGGGCGATCCGGCCCCCGGCACGACGCTCAAGCCCGCCCCCGGTTCGCGCGCGAGCGCCGATTCCACCCAAACCCAGGTCACGACTGCTGTTGGGATCACCAATGTGGAGCCGCCGTCGATCGGGTTCGAGAAGCTCGGGTTGAGCGCGCAGTGGGACAACGACGGCAGGCGCATCGCCGAGCCGCTGCCCGGGGCCGGGTTCACGCTCACCGCAAACGGCAACTACTACACGATCGCCGATGGCAATCTCGCCCTTCTCAACGACGACGGCAAACCGAAGAGCGGTGATGTGCCCGCGTCCGTCGTATATAAAGAGGACGGAACGGCCAAGTGCACCGACTATCCCGGGTTGATCTGCACGGACGCTCTCGGCCAGCTCGACATCGCCGATCTGGATCCCACCCTGAAGTACACGCTCAAGGAGTTGTTTGTGCCTGAGATCGTTGGCCCGCACGCCGACGGGCTGAAATATCTGCCGGTGACAAGGGATTTCCGTTTCTACTGGGATACGAAGGCCAACAGCGGCCTGGGCGGCTGGATTACCGTCGCCAATCACCTCGACCCGAGCGACACCGACAACAACGACCCGTGGCTGGCTAACGTCGATGGACGTTTCGAGCTGCTAGATACCACCGAGCCGCACCACATCCGCATCGACAAATTGCCCGTCTTCCCCGTCGATACTAGCGACTACACCAAGGGCTTCACCGGCGACGGCAGCTGGGACAAGCCCGTGGTGCGCAACGCACGCTTCTCCATCTACTACTGGGTTGATAACTTCATATCGCTTTCCGATGAGCAGAAGGCAAAGCTGCTCGTCGACACGGTAACGCTGGGTTCGGCCGCGCTCGAGGACAATAACTACGCGCTCAGCCGCGAGCTTCCGGCGGGCAAGTACCTCGTCATCGAGGAGGAGTCCCCGCTGGAGTACGCCGGGCTGGATTTGTGGGAGGAACCGGGGTTCACCACCCCGGGCAAGGACGGGCAGACGACTTCGGTCTACTACCAGTGCAACACCAGCTCCGCGAAGCTGGACAAGGACAAGACCTATCCGATCCTGACTACCCCGAACTGCGTGGGAACGACGAGTGAAGGTTGGGTGCCGTCGAACCTGGGCAGCGATAAGCCCCAGCGCTCGGCCATCGTGGAGGTGCCCGTCGAGCCGGGCAAGGACGCGGAGATCACCTTCGGCAATTCCAACAAGCTCACCCCGACCCCGGATGTAAACGAGAGCCGCTGGGTGGCCTGGTACGGCGAGAAGGCCGGATTCTTGTTCGACGCGCTGAGCGGCGAGTACAAGCTCGACCTGCCCGATTTCAGGCTGGGAGGCATTGAGTTCGACGTCTTCCCCGCCTACGTGGACAGCTCCGGCAAATACCAAGCCCTGCCGACGACCGGCGGCAAGCCCCTGCTCACCTTCAAGTCCAGCGACGCCGCCATCTCGGCCTCCATCCTGCGCGGCCAGTTCCTCACCGATTACATCGATATGGCGGCGGTGTTCGGCTGTGTGCCTGATCCCGGGAGCCCGTGTGACGATTGGGGCGATATGCGGAAGATATACGCCGAATATGCCTCCAACAACGGCAAATACTCGTACCCGAGCGAGATTGCGGTCGATTGGGCGGCGGTGGATTCCGATCTACTGCACCTGCTGGCCAACTCCTACCGCTCCTGGTCGGTGATGTTCGTCGAGAAGGCGAAGCTGGTAACCACGGGCACGGTTGCGGACAAGACCTGTACCGACACCGAGCCGTGCAAGGTCTCGCCGCTGCCCGATTCCTACGACTTCGACCCCGAAAACCCGCCCTCCTTTGGGGTGACGGTTACCAACACGGGCGAGCCGACCGTCGTCTATTACGCGAACGGAAATAGCAGCGATCTGAAGGAAGGAGTGAAGCCGCAGCCGTACCGTCTTCCCAACTACAAGGGCACCGGGTACTTGCAGCTCGCCAAGCTCGGGCTGGACGCCCACGGCACCGCCGATACCGCGGACGACACGACCGCCGAGGTTTCGGGGGCACAGTTCGAGTTCCATCTCGTCGACCCGGCCTATGTCGGCGATCTTTCCACCGTAGAGGGCCGACGCCTGGCGCTCGCCCACTCGCAGCTGATCTCCACCTCGCGAAACGACATCTCGCTCTCCCCGTACAAGGGCGCGAACTCGGGCGAGACGCTGAAGTTGCCCGCGGGCGTCTATCTGCTGACCGAAACGGCGGCAGCTAGCGGCTTCAACGCTTTCGGCACGTTCGAGGCCAAAGTCTCGAAGGGGGCCTACAACCCCGACGATCCGGGCTCGTATTCGACGTCCACCGGTTCGTTCGCCTCGGGCGAGCCCATCGGGATGGTCATCGTGCCGACCGCCGGAGCGGCCTCCGAGGCCACGCGCCTGACGATCACCGACATCGGGCAACCAAGCGCGCGGATCGTGAACACCTGGTCGGGAGCGACAATCACGGATCTGAGCTATTACGGCACGTACACGATCACCTCGGCTTCCACCCTGCAGGTGATTTCAGCCGGGAACGGGGATCCGAGCGGGAACCTTAACCGGCTCGCGGACGGCACGTACACGCTTAGGCTGGAACCGTTCAGCAACACCGATTTCATCGCAAACCCAACAGCCACAAGCACGGACATTCTCTTCACCGTTCGCGGCGGGCAGATCCTCACCTCGGGTGCCGACGCCCCGGCTATCGGCACCGACCCGATGCCCGCCAACCGCACTGCGGCCCTATCCAAAGAGGGCAAGGGCATCTGGTGGACGCTGGAACTGGACGACGACGGGACCGAGGAGACATCGGATGACTACACCTGGTTCACCATCCACGTGAACCACACCGCGCGCGGCCAGTTGGTCGTCGATAAGCGGTTGATCGATTCCACCGGGCAGCCGAGCGCCGCGCGGGACGGTAGTTGGGCGTCGTTCAGCTATGAGTGCGTGGTGGATAAGTGCGCGGGGGCTTCGGGTACTTTCACTTGGAACGCTGCCGATACTGCGCGCGGCGGCAAACGGGTTCGCCTGGCCGCGGGCGTCTACAAGGTGGCGGAGACGGCGGTTTCTAATTCGGGTTGGATGCTCGATTCCACGCCGGTCTACGTGCAAATCGAGGACGAGGGCGCGACGTACCTCGTTCGAGGCGCGGGTGTTGAAGCGAAGGATCCGCTCATCCCCTCGAACACTCCGGCGGTGTTCTACAACACCTCCGACCACGGCGTCTTCGAGGTGAAGAAATTCGCGGCTGCTAGCGATACCGAGAATCTGCCGGGAGCGGAATTCGCGGTTTACAAGCGGGTTTCGGGTGAGAGCGAGCCGAGCGAGGGCGCTCTGAACAATCCCGTGGTGACCATTGTCGACGCGGCTGCTTCCTCACTTCGTCATCCTGCGCGCGAGTCGCAGGATCTCACCACAGAAGATGTTGCGACTGACGCGCAGCATGACGAGGTAGGGAAAACTCTCAGAACCCCACGCCAAACCCCTTCCAAGTACACCGCCGAGCTGCCCGCCGGAACCTACTGGCTGGCCGAGACCAAGGCGCCGACCGGGTATGCCCGGCGCACGGACTACATCGCCATCGAGGTGCTGCCCGGACAGTCGCCCGTTTACGTGGGCTACAACGACGCCGAAAACAAGAACGTGGCCGTCGTGCTGGATGCGGGGGTATTGAATCTGGATGTGGCCAAGGAGACCACGTATTCGGCGATCGGAGTGCCGGGCAAGAGCGGATACGTTCCGGCCCGCGACGCCCGGGTTTCCTTGCTGCCAATGATCTTGTGGAAGCGGGTGTCGGGAACTAGCGCTCAGCGGAAGGAGTTCGAGCCGGTGAGCGTCGGAAACCATCCGTGGGCGCTGACCGCCGACGCTGCGCTCGCCGCCGAAACCGGAGTCGAGATCGGCACCGCACGCTTCCCGATCACTGAACCCGGAGAGTACCGGCTCGTCGAACAAGTCCCCAGCACGCACAGGTATTTGCTTGTGAACTCGGCATTCAAGGTTCAAGACGCGGGCGGAAACACGATTGATTTCCAACTCAGCTCCGATTGCCTGGCCGGAACTACCTCGCCTTCGTGTACCGACCCGATCCCGGATTCCGCGCTGTTGGGGACGGGGCCTTCGCTGTTCGTCGTCTATAACGCGCAGGCCAACCGGCTGGAGATCGACACCTCGCGGGCTAACCCCGGGTTCAAGTACGACTCCGACGGTTGGGCAGCGCTGAATACTGACAAACAGCAGCCCGCCGGGCCGCTCACGGTCAACAACCCGTTCAGCGGCTACGTGGTTACGGTACTGAAGGAGGACGCCGCCACCGGTGAGCTGGTTTCGGTTCCGGGGGCGGAATTCGAGCTGTACCAGACCAAGGAGGCTGCGCTGGCCGGCGGCACGCCCGGCAAGCTCGACGGCCTGGAGCAGGTGCGCGACACCGACGGCGACGGGGTGGCGTCCTTCACCCCGCGCTTCGCAACCGGCGAGCCGTTCACACTGTGGGTGCGCGAGGAGGCACCGCCGAGCGGATACACGATCGATCCGTGGTTCGACGAGGCGGTGAAGTCTGTAGAGATCGACCCGTCGGCTGCGGGTAAGCAGTACACGGTCATCTTCCGCGACGGGAAGGATCTCGCGCCGGATTCGGAGCTGAGCAAAGTGGTGACCTCGGGCCAGCCCGGTTCTGCCTCCAACCCGGTAGTTTCATCCCTGAACACGGGCGGGCTTGCCACCAGCTACACCATCACACCCGACGAACCGGGTAATGACAAGCCGATATACAACTACACGCTCTCGGACGGTTCGGTTTCGGGAACCGGGGTGAGCTTCTTGGGGCAGTCGCTGGCGGGTACCGAGATTGAGATTCCCGTCGATCCCGACGGTACCGATCCGGTTCGCAACCCGGCCCCCGGCTACTCGCTGGTTTCGGTGAAACTTGATCCGGCGTCGTCGTATCACTCGATGGCTGACCTGGCCCTCGACTACGGCGGCGGGAGCGCGCATCGCAAGCCGGTGTGGGCGTCGGTGAACGGCACCTGGGTGGAACTCTCTACCGCGCAAGAGGTGGCGTTGCCCGCCGGAACCCGGACGCTAAGCATCAAATATGCCGACGACCAGGGCGGGAACCGCGTGGGGGCTCGCTTCCAGCCCGGCGTGATTTCGCTGCGGGTTTCGTTCGGGCGGTTCGTCCCCTCGCCGACGCAGCCGGAGATCTCCAAGATCCGCAACACCGCTTCGGTTTCCGGGTGCGGGTCGCTGGATGGGGAGGCGTGCGTGGGCGGGTTCTCGTCGAAGGCTGTTGCCAGCATTGAGTTGCCGGTGGCGGCGCGCCCGACCATTGCCGTCGCTAAGGAGTGCACGCTGGATAAGTGCACCGACTCGGGGCTGAGCGAGGATCGCAAGGCGTTCTACCCCGGAGACGAGACGCAGTACACGATCACGACGACCAACGTTTCCGAGCGCTCGAGCGCAAGCGATCCGGCGGTGGCCGCCGCCCAGAACGCGGCCCTCGGGTTTGCCGACCCGGTGGTACTCGACTACCTGCCGGAGGTACTCAACGAGGAAAGCGGCGATTGGTGGGAGGCGACGGTGACGCGCTTCGGCTCGACCCCCGTCCCCTATGTGGGTTCGGTCGAGACCGAGAAGCTCGGCCCGGCGCTCATCTGGCGCTTCCCCGGGCTGGTGCTGGAGCCCGGAGAATCGCTGGCGGTCACCTTCCGGGCGCGGCTGGCCGAGGTCGTGTGGGAAAACCCGGCCAACGCCGCCTACGTGACCAGCGCGCGCACACCGCTACTCACCTCGAACCGCCACCCAACGGGGGCATCGTTCACCGTTCCCGACTTCGCGAGCAGCGCGAACGCAGTGTTCGAGGAGGGCTGGTGGACATCGCCATCGGTTCCGGCGCGGGGTCTTTATTGGGATTTGCTCGACGCCCTGCCCGGCTTTGATCCTGCTTCGTTCGGGTTGTTTGCCCGGGCCGAGGATCGGGGCGTGGTCGTCAAGCCCTCGAACGTTGTGCGGCGCAACAAATCGCTGGCCGTAGGCTCGGGGCCGTTCAGCTCTTCGGCCGTTCCGGCGAAGATTGAACTGACGGACACGGTGAAGTTCCGTTTGGCCTTGCAGTCCTCCGATTCGGCGACGACGGCCAACATCCGCATCGCCGACGTGCTTCCGACAACGGGGGATTTCTACTCTCCGCTATCGGGTACGGTTGCGCGCGGGACGACCTGGGACGCCGAGCTGCTCGGCTACTGGAAGTACGTACCCGGCTCGTTCTCGGTGCGTACGGTTTCGGGGGCGGTGCCCGCATCGGCCTACCGCCTGTGCTCGCTGGCCAGCGCGTCTGCCGATGTGTATGCCGGTTGGGAGCCGCTGCTGGCCGGAACCTCCTGCACCACCTCGGAGGCTGATCTGGCGAAGGACGCGCGCGCGTTCGTCGTCGACTTTGGGGAGCCCGAGCCCGAGGGCACCAAGCCAGGCAGCGGCTGGGAGCTGGGACGCTCGGAAATCCTGTTCGTGGAGTACGAGATGGCTTTCGATTTCTCGGCGGTGGGGGCCCAGGACGTCGCTGAGTTGGAGAAGCACCTGCTGGATGCGAACGGCGGCGAGCGGGCGATGAACTCGTTCAAGGTGCAGTTCCAGACCACGGCGCACTCGGAGATGTCGATGCTGTTCGCTTCGGCGTCGAACATCGTGGGGGTGGAGCTGCCGAAGGCCGAGCCGCCGGTGCCGCCAACCACGCCGGAGACGGAACCCCCGACGCCGCCAACTACCACGCCCAGCACCGAGCCGCCGATTCCCACGGTTCCGGGCATCCGCCCGTCGATACCGGAAGCGTCGGTGGGGAACCCGTCGGAGACTAACATTTCCGAGCCTTCGCCGAGCGTGATCGTCGCCGCACCGGGGGACGAACTTCCTTTCACCGGCGCAGACATCGCCGGGGCGGCCGTCCCCGCAGTAACGCTGATCTTGCTGGGCGCCGCGCTCGGCCTCCGTCGGCGGAGGTGATTTCATCTATCACCCAAAGCGCTCGCAAAGCAACCACACAGCCAACCGGCGTTGAATAATCCCCAGAGCAAGGAAGGAGCGAACGCAACATAGATTTCCTTTTGGACTGGGGTAATAACAACGGGGATCCGATCACCAACCGGATCCCCGTTGTCGCGTTAACACTGCGCAGGGGGGACGACAGCGGCTTCGCCGCCGGGCTCAATCGCCCTCCCCTTGCAACCCCCGGGCGTAGTGGGCACGCCGCTGTTCACGGTTGCTGCGCGCGCGAATCCAAGAAGGTCGAAAAGGAACCATCCCCATCACTAAAGTCCTCAATCCCGCTTCCAGCCGTGCCACTCGTCCAGCTCGCGGCGCTCCTTCTTGGTCGGACGACCGGCGCCGCGGTCGCGCACACCGATGCGGGCCATGCGCGGCGGAGCCGGCGGGGAGTCGTCGCGGTAGGCCTCGGCGGCCAGCGGTGCAGAAACCCGCTTGGGAAGCAGCTCCTTGACAGCGATCTTGCGCTCGCGGAAATCCTGACGCCAGGTGATCACATCGCCGACCTTCACCTCTGCAGAGGCCTTGGCCACCTTGTCGTTCACGCGAATCTTCCCGGCCCGGCAGGCGGCGGTCGCCAGCGACCTCGACTTGAAGAACCGTGCCGCCCACAACCAGGAGTCCAAACGCATACGGCTATTCAACCACCTTTCCGCCGCTCACTTTGTGAACGGTTTTCCGAGCGTTATAGCCCAACCGTGAGCGTTTTGTGCTGAAAACACCGCGGGCCGACGCCAAACTCCCGGATTTCCGTTCACAATCTTTTTAGCGGAGGGGTTGGGGCTGGTAGGCGGCGGGGTTAGATTTTCCGGCGCTCAGGCGGCCAGCAGCGACAGCGCGATCGTGAACTGGGCCCCGTAGTAGAACACGTAACACAGGATCTGGTTCCACGCCGAGTCGGAGAAGCGGCCAAAGTAGGAGCCCGCCAGCACGACGTCGGAGATCAGGAAGGAGATGCCGCCGATACCCAGGATCAGCGCTTGCGGAATGAGCGCCCCAGAGCCGAACGCGGTAGCCAACCCGACTGCGCCCGTCGAGCAAAGTAGGAATCCGTAGGCGGCGGCCGTCCACTTGAAAGAGCCGAAGTTCAGGCCGAGCTTGGGCGCGAGCGTCACCAGGGCGAGGGGCAGGATCACTGGGCCGATCAGCGCGCACAGCCAGGTGAGCGGGACCGGTTGCCAGGCCACGCCAAGGCCGAGCACGTAGCAGATGTGCGACAGCCCGAAGGCGGCGAACCCGGCGTACATGTAGTTGTCGTGGGCGTTGGCGACCAGTTCTTTCAGCGCCAGCCAGATGTCGCCGAGCAAGCCCAGCACCAGCCCGAGCACGACGATCAGCCCCAGGCCGAGCCGTTCCGTGTTCATCTGCCACACCGCCGCGAGCCCGGCCATCACGAAGAACACGCCGCAGATCGTCTTGAACAGCAGCGATCTCAAGGAAGCGCCCTTGATGCGGATGGCGGTGTTGATCACGCAAAACACCACGCCGACAACGGTGATCGCCGCTGCAACCATGCAAACCCCCTAGTACTCGTGCCAATCATAGGGCCTGGAGGCTGGCTG
>JAISTE010000102.1 GCA_031272825.1 Propionibacteriaceae bacterium
CGAACATCATGATGATGGCTTTGTCGTTCTTGAGCTTGGCGGCCAGCGCCTCGCCCAGGGCCTTCTCCTCGGAGTCGGGCAGTGCGGGCAGATCGCGCACGTGCGATTCGTCGTGGACGATGTGGCCGGTGTTCAGCCACTCTTCGAGCTTCTCGCGGGCCCAGAAATCGGTGAAGTCCTTGCTCCACAGGTGGGAGTAGGGCTTTTGCATTTTCGTAAGCGATCCGGCCAGGTTCAACATGCCGACGAGACCGGGAAAGTCTCCGGCGAAGTTGGCCACCAGCAGGATCGGGCCCTCGTGGTCGCGCAGACCGTGCAGCAGGTGGTGGGAGTACTGCCACACCGCCTCGACGACGACCAGCGGTGCTTCCTTGGGGACGTTCTTGAAAACCTCCATGCCGTAGTGCTGGTTGTCGATGAAGCCGTGGCCGGTGGCCGGGTTGACGCCGTGGGCGCGCTTGACCTTCCAGCCCGCCGCCTCAACGGCTGCACCGAACTGGGCTTCGACTTCTTGCTGTTTGTCCCAGGTCTTGACGTTGGTCGTCAGCCGCAGGTCGCCGTTGGCTACGACGTACACCGTCTTGGGCTCGGCCTTGGGACGTTCTTGGATGGTTGGAAACTTGTATGTGCTCATCTTGCTCCTATGCTCATTTGGCACCTGCCGCTCGCTTCCTCGCGGGGTGTTTGTATTCTTTCATGTAATCGATTTCACAAGCAAGTGGAATCGTAGGGTTTTCTATCCGTCATCCTGCGCGAAGTCGCTAGATCTCTTCCGTATCGGGCAAGCCCTTGCATTAGATCCTATTCGTCGCCTTGCTCCTTGAGACCGGAGCGCTGGCTTCGCCCGGCTGCGGTCTGCGACTACGCGCAGGATGACGAGGGTGGACGGGTGGACGGGTGGACGAAGCGGGATTCGCCGCTACTGCCCGTACATCAGCTCGATGCCCGAGTCTTCGCCGCCGACTTGTACTTCCAGCACTTCCGAGCGGGCCGGGATGTCCAGCCCGTCGATGCGCTCCAGCAGCATCTCGGCGGCGCGCTTGCCCAACTCCCGGGCCGGCAGGTGGGTGATCAAAACCCCCAGCGGGGCCAGCAGGATCAGCGGCAGGCCGCCGAAGGAGACCACCCCAACTTTCGGTGGGAGCGAATCGACCTCGTGCAGCGCCCGCAGCGCCCCCGCACCCAAGCGGTTGTTCGCCGCGAAGATGGCATCGGGCGGACTCGGCAGCGCCAACAGCTCCCGGGTCGCTTCCTCGCCGCCTTCCAGCGAGTAGCTCGCGCGCTTGGCCAGCTCGGCCTTGGGCTCGCTTCCCGTGCGCTCCCGAACCGCCTCGGCCCAGCCGCGCAAACGCTCGTCAGCAGTCTCGACGCCCATGGGCCCGGTGATGCAAGCCACGCGGCTGTACCCGTGGTCGAACAACAGTTCCGCCGCCCGTTTGGAAGATTCGGCGTTGTCGGCCACCACCGCGTCCACGTCGAAGCTGCCCGCGTGGCGGTCGACCGAAACCACCGGTACGCCCCGCTCTAAGGGCAAAGACAGATCGACGGACGACGTCGGCACGATGATGATGCCCGCCACCGGCTCAGAGGCGGCCACCCTGAGATATTCGCTTTCGCGCTCGGGATCCTCGTCGGTGTTGCACAACATCACCGAGTAGCCGCGCTCGCGGGCGACGTCCTCGACGGCCCTCGCGATCAGGGTGAAGAACGGGTTTTCGATGTCGGGTACCAGCAGCGCGATCACTTCGGAGTGCTGCGTGCGCAGGCGCCTGGCCATCGAGTTGGGGACGAAACCGAGCTCCTTGGCCGCCTCCTCGACGGCTTCCTTGCGCCCTGCCGAGACGTGCGAGTTGCCCGCGAAGACGCGCGAGACGGTCGCCACCGAGACGCCGGCCGCTTTGGCCACGTCGTAAATGGTTACCATCTCTATCCTTTCGCTGGGCCGCCCTAGTCTATGGCCTTGCCAGTGTTCAGTTGTGGGAGGGGCGGGCCGGAGCCCGCCCCTATGTCTTATGTTCTGCTTTTTGTTGTAGGACTTGATGCTCAACTAGTCGTACAGAACCGCCGCAATGGTCGGATCGTCGATGTTGGACTTGTCGTACCAGTAGAAGCCGGTGTCGATGAACGACGGGAGCGTCTCGCCCTTAATGGCCTTGACAGCCGCCTCGACGACCTTCTTGCCCATGCCAACCGGATCCTGGGTGATGGCGCCGGCCATCTCGCCGGAGCGGATCGCATCGAGCTGCGCCTTGCCGGAGTCGAAGCCAACCAGCGTGACCTCGCCCGTCTTCTTAGCCTCTTGGACGCCCTTCAGTGCGCCGATGGCCGAGCCCTCGTTGGAGCCGAAGATACCGGCGATGTCTGGGTTGGCGGACAAGATGGCCTTGGCGATGTCGGCGCTCTTGGCCTGGTCGCCGCCGCCGTACTGCGGCTCAAGCAGCTCGACGTCAGGGCAGTATTCCTTGATGCCGTCGATGAAGCCGTCGCGGCGGTCGGTGCCGGACTTGGACGTCTGGTCGTGAACGATCATGCCGACCTTGCCCTTGTTGCCGATGAGTTCGCACATGTGCTTGGCGCCCTCTTTGGCGGCGGCCTTGTTATCGGTGGCAGCGGTCGTGATCGGAATGTCGGAATCGACGCCGGAGTCGAAGGCGATCACCGGGATGTTCTTGGACTTGGCCTGCTCAAGCAAGGATTCGGCAGCCTTGGAATCCAGGGCCGCGAAGCCGATGGCCTGCGGGTTCTTGGCCAGCGCCTGCGTGAGCATGTTGATCTGGTCTTCGACCATGGTCTCGTCGGCTGGGCCCTCGAAGGTCATGTCGACGTTTTCAGCCTTGGCCTCTTCCTCGGCGCCGTTCTTCACCGCTTGCCAGAACTGGTGTTGGAAGCCCTTGGAAATGATGGCGATGTACGGCTTGCCGTCGGTGCTGGCCGCGCCCGCCGAAGAATCGGTGGACGCCTCGGGGGCTTTGCTTGAGCAAGCCGATGCCGACAATGCCAGTGCTGCTACGGCAAATGCCGCGATGGTTTTCCGCATATTATCTCCTTTGTTCAATGTGCGGTTTTGTGGTTAGGCGTTCTTTGCCTGTTTCGTGCGTAGCTGGTCGATGAAGACCGTCGCGATGATGACCAAGCCCAGCACCACGTTCTGCCACTGTTGCGGAAGCGACAGGATGCGAAGGCCGTTGTTGATGGTCGAGATGATGAGGGCGCCGATGATGGTGCCGGGGATGGAGCCCTTCCCGCCGGCCAGCGAAGTGCCGCCGATCACCGCCGAGGCGATGGCCTGCATCTCGTAGCCGGAGCCGGTTTGCGGCTGGACGGAACCCAGCCGGGCGCACATCATGATGCCGCCGAGAGCGGTGAAGAACCCGGCGATGGCATAGATGACGATGATCCACTTCTTTACGTTGACCCCGGACAGGGCTGTGGCTTCGGCGTTAGAGCCGATGGAGACGTCGTAACGGCCGATGATCGTCTTGTTGGCGATGATGTAGGCGACGACGGCGGCCAATACCAGTACCCAGATGGCGTTCGGCACCGACGGGATAACCTCGCCCGTGGACATCCACAGGAACCACGACTGATCTGCGACGTCCTTGGAGTAGTAGATCGGGTGGACGTCCGTGATCACGAGGGCCAGGCCGCCGATGATCATCATGGTGGAGAGGGTGGCGATGAATGGCGGCAGCCCCATCAGTGCCACCATCGAACCATTGACAACGCCGAGCAAGATACCCGAGCACAGCCCGACGACGATGCCGAGCGGTACCGGCATACCCCACTGCACGATGGCGATGGTGGTGATGGCCCCGGTAAACGCCAGGCCGGTGCCGCAGGAAAGATCGATGCCGGAGGTGATGATCACCAGCGTCGCTCCTAGGGCGATCAGCCCGATCACCACCGCGGAGAAGACGATCGTGGTGATGTTCTCCTTGGTGGCGAAGGTTCCCGGGGCTGCGATGGTGAAGACCAGGAAGATCAACACCAGGCCCACAAGGGCAAGGAGTTGTTGCAGCCAGGACTTCCACTTGGCCTGCTGTTGCTGCTGTTCGACTAACGTGGTTGGTTGCTGGGTCATGCGAAAACTTCCTCTGGATGGGTGGCTAAGGCCATGATGGATTCTTGGGTGGCGGTGGGGCCGTCGAGCGTGCCGGTGACCCGGCCTTCGCTCATCACTACGATGCGGTGCGACATCCGCAGGATCTCGGGCAGCTCCGACGAGATCATGATGATGGACTTTCCTTCGCCGGCTAGGCGATTGAGCAGCTGGTAGATCTCCTCCTTGGCGCCGACATCGATGCCGCGCGTCGGTTCGTCGAAGATCAAGATGTCGCAGTCCTTGACGAGCCAGCGGGCGATGATCGTCTTTTGCTGGTTGCCGCCGGAGAGGTACTTCACCAGCTGGTCGACGCTGGGCGTCTTGATTTTGAGCAGTTCCTCGCCCGCGAGCGCGGCCTTGCGCATGGCCTTCTTGTCCTCGAACAGGAACTTGGAGAACTTGTCACCGACCGAGGAGATGGCGATGTTGTGGGTGACCGACAGGTTCAGCATTAGGCCGAATCCCTTGCGGTCTTCGGACAGGTAGCCGATGCCGTGGGCGGCGGCCTGGGCGGCGTTGCGGAAGTGTACTTCCTTGCCCTTGAGGGTGATCGTGCCCGATTCGCGCGGGTCGGCCCCGATGATCGCGCGGGCTGTCTCGGTTCTTCCGGCACCCATCAGCCCGGCGACGCCCAGGATTTCGCCTTCTTTGAGTTCGAAGGAGACGTCCTTGAGTAGGGACTTGGTGGTGAGCCCTTCCACAGTCAGGATGGTTGCCCGATCGCCGCGGACGCCGACGGGTTTGGCGTCGACGTTGATGGCCCGGCCCACCATCTTGGAGATGATCTGGTCGGTGGTGACGTCGGCCATCATCAGGGTGTCGATGTACTGGCCGTCACGGATGACGGTCACACGGTCGGCGATGCGCTTGAGCTCGGGCATCCGGTGCGAGATATAGATGACGCCCGTGTCGGGTTTGACGTAGCCGCGGATGAGATCGTGCAGCTGCTCGACCTCTTCCTCGTTGAGGGCGGAGGTGGGCTCGTCCATGATGATGACCTTGGCGTCGAAGCTCATGGCCTTGGCGATGGCGACCATCTGCTGTTTGGCTACGGTGAGCTCGCCGACCTTCTGGCGGGCGTCGAGGTTCATCCCCAGGCTCTCCAGCAGCGCCCGAGCGCGCTTGACCTGGGTGCGGTTGGAGGTGAACAGGGCGGCCGTGACCGGTTCGCGGCCCAAGAAGATGTTCTCGGCGACGGACAGATGCGGTACCAGGTCGAGCTCCTGGTGGATGATTGACAGGCCCTTTTCCTCGGCCTCGCGCGGGTTCTTGACTTCCAGCGGCTCCCCGTTCAGCCAAAACTGGCCTTCTTCGCGGGTGTAGATGCCGGTCAGGAGCTTCATGAGGGTGGATTTTCCAGCGCCGTTTTCGCCGACAAGCGCGAGCACTTCACCCTTGCGCAGGTCAAGGCGCATGTTGTCTAGGGCCTTAACACCGGGGAATGACTTGCTGACGCCCTCGACCTGCAGCAGCAGTGTGGGATCGTATTCCATTTATGCCTCCACCGGGGTGACGCCCTTGTAGAAAATGGCGTTGCCGTAGGTGCGCGTCTCGCCGGTGCGGATGATCAGCTCGGCGGTGGCCGCGCGCTCGTAGAAGTCGAAGCGCTCAAGCCAGGCGACCTTGTCTTCGGGTACCCCGGCTGCTGCGATCAGCTCGTCTTGGACGGGAAGCCGCCCTTCGGGGGAGTCCATGAGGTCGAGCTGGTTGTCCTTGTAGTCGTCGGGGACGAATACCGAGCGGATTGCCTGCATCACCCGCGGGGCACTGATACCGGGCAGGTCGACGAGGTGTTTCTTGGCGAGCTGGGACGCCGTGAAGTGGGCGTCGGCGATGACCACCGCGTTGCCGTGCCCCATTTCATCGAGCGCGCACAACAACCTTCCGGTCAGGATCGGGTCAATACCGAGGAGCATCATTGCCTCCATTTGTGAAATCGATTACACGAATCTTGTCACAGACCTTCGACTGGTGCCAAACGAGGGAGAAGATTGTTATGTAATCGTTATCTCAAGCGTGTTTGGGCAGGTGGGCTGCTCTTGACTGGCAAGTGGTGACGTGCTTAGGCGACGCTGCCTCGCGGGAGGATCCACTCATGCTTGAACGCCGGTTCGACTGCGGCGACATACTCGAAATCCTGGTCGTAGTGGATGACCTCAGCGTCGTGCTCCAGCGCAATGGCCGCAGTGATCAGATCGGCGGTGCCGATGGATCGAACCCTGCCGCTGTTCCAAAGGGCACCCTGTAGCTCTGTGGCCAGGGAATGGGTTTTTCTGGTGGGATGCAGCACCAAGTAATGAGAGAGCTGCTCGGAGACTTGTCTCCAGGTTGGCCCGCTGGGCGCGGTGAACCCGATCTCCAACGCGATGGTGGTGGTGACGCACAGGCAACCTCGATCTGCGAGCGCGGCCAAGCTGGCGTTGGCCTCCAAAGACCGAGCAGCCCGCACAAACGCGCTTGTGTCAACGATGAAGTGCCTTTCGTCAATCTGGCCGATCGTCTCTGGGGCGCTCATCCCTCCGCCTTTGCCCGGACGTTCGGGTCAAGCCAATCGGAAAGGAAGTCCATCTTGCCCATGGCCAGGACGGCCTCCTTTTGGGCATTGAGCTCGACCACTCGTTTCAGGGCGGCGGTGACGGCCCCCTTCACTGTTTTCTCGCCGGTAGCGAGTTTGGCGGCGTCGATGAGAGCGCTATCCAAATCCACGGTAGTTACAGCCATCCTGCACTCCTTATATAAAAAGCATAGCGAGATTATATAAGACTCTGAAGCATTCTTCTAGAGGCGTCTTGACCTGGAACTATGCGACGCGTTGTGCCTGCTCAGGCTATGGCTTGAGACATCCCAGGGGGACGAAGTAGATGCCGTCGGAATCGCGATATGCGTAGGGCGTGTTGGTCAACACCATGAGGAAGGATGCCTCCCCACCGTGTTGCGAACGTACCTGTTTCTGTATCTTCTGGAGAGTTGACTTTGCTGCTTCATGCCCGCTCGCACTGAGTTTGATCTCGACGGCACCCCACGTGCCGTCTCTTCGCTCTACTATGGCGTCGCATTCGAGGGAGCGCAGGTCGTGGTAGTGGAACACTTGGGCGTCGGCTGCCTCGGCGTAGCAGCGCAGGTCACGCACTGCCAGCGACTCAAAGAGCAAGCCGAAAGTGTTGAAGTCAACCAGTAGCTTTTCCGCAGACATTCCGAGAAGAGCTGCGGGAAGAGAGGGGTCGCAGAACCGCCGAATGGGGGCGGTGCGCATGGCAACCTTTGACCTCACGGCCTCGGCCCATGGGAGCTGTTCCTCAAGAATGTAGATGCCTCTGAGTGCCTCCAAGTACTCGCTGATGGTGTTCACCGAGAGCGATCCTTCATCTTGAGAGACATCCTTGCTCAAGATGGTCATCTTTGCGGCGCTTGATTCGTTTCGGGCGAGCGAACGCAGCAGCAAGCGGACACGATTAGGGTTCTTCTCGACACCGTCCACCCTCGACATATCGGAATTGACCACTGACTGGATGTACTGCTGAGCGGTATTGCCAGGAACTTGGTCGGAGCTCGACAGCCCTGGCCAGCCCCCTCTAACAATGAGCGCTGCGACATCTTCCAAGCTCAGCTCAGACTTGCCTTCGATCTCCCCACCCTCGAACAACGAAGCCAACGACACGCTTCCGTTCGAATCCCCTGATTCCCACAGGCTCATTGTTCTCATGCGAACCGTGGAAAAGCGGCCCGTACCGCTATGCATGATTTTTGCCCTGTTGTCCTTGCTCACCACTGTCGATCCTGTGAGCACGTACTGGCCGGGCGCCGGGTTTCGGTCAACAGCGAAGCGAACCGCGTCCCAGATTTCGGCCGCGTCCTGCCACTCGTCGAGCAGCAGCGGCTTATCTCCTGTGAGCAGCAGGGATGGCTTCTCGGCGGCGGTTTGTAACAAAGAGGCACGTTCGTCTGGGTTTTGGAAGTACACCATGGAGTTGCATACCTGTTCGGCAGTCGTTGTCTTCCCGCACCACTTGGGCCCGACGATCTGGACAGCACCCGTTGACGCGAGGGCCTCCTTGAGCTGGCCGTCGGCGATGCGTTCCTGATACGAGGTTGCTGTTTTCATCGTGTTGCCTTTCTCGACGTACACTACCGCGGAAGTGAAATTTCGCCAAGTAACTTGGTGGAATTTCACCAAGTTACTTGGCGAAATTCCACTTTTTTGCGGGTAGACAACTACACCGCCTCGACGTCCACCGCTACCTTCAGCTGGGAGTGCTTTGCCTCCGTCATCACTATGCCTCGCAGGGGGGAGACGTCGTCGAAATCGCGGCCCCAGGCGAGCGTGATGTGGCGCTCGTCAGCGTTTTTGTTGTTCGTCGGGTCTAGGTCTAGCCAGCGCTCGCCCGTCCATACCGACGCCCACGCGTGGGTCGCGTCCGCGCCGCGCAGCTTTGCTCGGCCCGGGGGCGGATCGGTCTCCAGGTAGCCCGAGACGTAGCGCGCGGCCAGCCCGGCCATTCGGCATGCCCCGACGAACAGATGGGCGAAGTCTTGGCACACACCTTCCTTGCAGCTCAGCACCTGTTCGACGGACGTGCCCACGCCCGTCACGCCCTTGCGGTAGTCGAAATCGCGGTGGATATTGGCCAACAACTCTTCCAAGGCTTCGGCCAGCGGACGGTCGGGGGCCAGAACCGGGGCTGAGTAGGCGCGCAGCCCGCCGGAGAAGCGCACGAGCCGCGATTGCGATGTGAAATCGGCGAGCTCCCGCGGGTCGAGCCGGTCGGACAGGGCCGCGGCCTGCGCGACCGTGGCGGTTAGAGGATCATCACCTGCTCCCCAAACGTCAACAACCGACGTACTCACCACTTCGATCTGCTGGGTACCTCCGGGAAGCTCCAGGTAGGTCGAGTAGTTGCCGTAGACGTCGGTGTGGGTTTCCACGTATCCGACCGCGGGGCTGGCGGTGATGGAGAACTCCAGCACCTGCTGGGTGCCGGTATCCCGCGGGCGCAGGCAGGCGCGTTCGTAGCAGCCCTCTACTTCGGCGTCGTAGCTGTAGCTGGTCGAATGGGTGATCTTGTACCTCACGAGACCTCCTGCATTCGCGGGGCCTGCCTGGAAAAGTGTCGGGCCCGCAGTTTCGCGCCGAAGAAATCCAGGGCGTCCATCCGAGCATCCCAACCGCTTGGGGCCAGAAGCCCGCTCGCCGCCTGTGCCAGCTCGCGGTCGCCCGCCGTCTCCATATCGAACGCAAGCGCTGTGTACTGGAAAGCGATCGAGCGCGGATTGGAGGTGTCGTCGACGAGCAGCCCTAGTTCGGCGTCGTCTGGGAGTACCGGGCCGATGCCCACCGCGGCCCGGCGGCGGTAGGAGATCACTGAGTCGGCCACCCGCAGCACCTCCTCGGCGGTGAACTCCTGGGCCTGTTTCGGGAGTCTTTCGCTGGCCGCCCGGCTCGTGCGCAGCAGTTCCAGCGTGAAGCGGGCGCGCTCGGTGCGCATACCCGCGTCTAGGAACGCCCACGAGCTGTCCCGAACCATCGATTCGGCGTGGATTCCCGAGAACGAAAGCAGCGCCTCGACGACCTCACCCAGAACCGCCTGCAGGTCACTGTCCGCGTCCGCGCTGGTCAGCGTTCGTTCAAGTCGGCCCAGCACGCTCCAGACGTCCGAGCTCATCAGGTCGCGCACCTGGGCGGTGTTGGCCAGCAACCTGCCGACGTCATAGCGCAGCCCGCCCACGATCTCTCCCAATGCCACCCGACGGACGTACTCGGCTTCGCTGCCAGGTGCGGTCGGTGCAGCTGCCGCCTGCCCCGGCTCGGATTCAGAGCGGGCCTCCACCTTTAGCGTCGTGTACGCGCTCGCCGCGGCCAGCAGCGCATCCAGGGCCCCGTGCCCCGGGGTTCCTGGGTTGGAGGCGTAGTCGGAGGCCAGATCGTCGATCCGGCGCAGCAGCCGGGCCTTGGATGAGGCGCGCTCGGCGAAGCGCCCGATCGCGGCCAGCGTTCCGGCCACGCGCGGGGAGATCGCCACCGGGCCGTGACCCGAGCGCAAGCCCACCGATTCGAGGGGCTCGACCGCTCCCGAGCTGGCGGCGGTGCCGACCCAGACGTCCTTGGCCAGGGAATCCACGCCGATGACGAGCTGCCCGGGATCGAAGCCCACCCGGCCGAAGCCGCCGGGCATCACCGAGTAGCCGCGCGAGCCCCACACCTGGAAGGAACGCAGGATGAACCGGCGCGGCTCCAACCCACCGGGTGCGACGACCGGCGTCGAGGAAAGCGGCAAAGGCTCGGCCCCGCACCAGCGCTCGGGGCGGGCGTTGATCTGGTCCAGCAAGGCCGAACGTTCGGGTACGGTGAGCCGCGATCCGTCGATCACCCGTCCTCGCCCGCCGATCTCGCGCAGCACTAGCTCGCCGAGATGGGTTTGCGTGTAGTCGGTATCGAAGCACCACCACACCTGGGGCGAAGGAAGCGCGAGGTCTTCGCCGAGCAGCTCGCGGGCCAGGCGCGGAAGATAGGGGAGCAGGGCAGGGGAATCCAACACCGCGGAGCCGAGCGGGTTTGCGGCGGCCAGCCTCCCGGCTCGCAGCGCCTGGGCCATGCCGGGAACCCCGATGGCGGCATCCCCGCTGAACTCCAGCGGATCGGCATCCGCGCTGGGAACACAGCGCAACACGACTTCCAAGGGCTCGAGCTCGTCGCCGGTGCGCAGCCACAGGCGTCCATTCTGGGTGATGATGTCGTCGGCCTCGGCGAGGGCGAAGCCCAGCAGCGTCGCAAGATACCCCTGGTCAGAGCCGTATCGTGAACGGATCCCGGCCGTGAACAGGGCCACTCGCGGGTTCTCGGATTTATCGGGCGCGGCCTCCATTAGCGTGGCCGCCAGCTGGTGGTAGAAGTTTCGTAACCGCCGCAGCTCGGATTCGCGGTGAAGGGCAGAGAAAACCTGCGCCACCACGCGACGGCCAACCATGGCGTAGCCCATGCCCACCGGGTTCTCGCACTGCGAGGCCAAGACCTGCCAGTTGCCGTCGGCGTCGCGGCCAAGATCGCAGGCGCTCAACGCGAGTTTGGCCTTCGCCCCGCCCACGGCGAAACGCGTGTACCCGGGATTGGTGAGTACAGCCTCGGCGGGCAAAACCCCACGCCGCAGCAACTTTTGCTCGCCATACAGATCCGAGTACAGAGCGTCGTTCAGTCGGGCGCGCTGGATCAGGCCCGCCTCCAGCTTCTCCCAATCGGCCAGGACGACCGGCAGCGGGTCGATCCGCCAAGGTTCGGCTTCGGCGCCGGTGACGCCCCCGTCAGCGATGAGATTGCGGGCCTCGGCGACGGCCATCTTGAGTGAGATAGACCCTGCAGCTTCCAGGTGTTCGACGAGTTTGCCGTTGTGGGGCCGGGGAACACCGCCGGAAACCAGCTCGTCGTAGGGCGCGAGATCTGAGCGCTGCGAGTAAACGCGGGTGAGGGCGTCGTCTTCGAGCGCTTGCAGTGACATATGCCAATCCTATGAGATAAGGCCCAACAAGCCGGGCTAGGCTGTCGTCATGGACGTACCTACCTACGAACTCAACGACGGAAACCTGATCCCGCAGATCGGCCTGGGCACCTACTCGCTCAACGGATATGAGGGACGGGACGCCGTCGCCAATGCCATTCGCGCCGGGTATCGACTCATCGATACCGCCTTCAACTACGAAAACGAGGGGGCCGTCGGGGCCGCGATCCGCTCCATCGGAATCCCCCGCGAGCAGATCTTCGTCACCTCCAAGCTGCCCGGGCGTCACCACCGCTACGACCTGGCGGTGAAGTCCATCGAGGAATCCATCGCCCGGCTGGGGCTGGAGTACCTGGATCTGCACCTCATCCACTGGCCCAACCCGAAAACCGGGCTGTATGTCGAGGCTTGGCAAGCGCTCATCGATTGCCAAAAGCGCGGGCTCATCCGCTCTATCGGGGTATCCAACTTCTTGCCCGAGCACTTAGAGCGCATCATTTCCGAGACCGGAGTGACCCCGGCCGTCAACCAAATCCAGCGCCACCCCTATATCCCGCAGGACGCCCAGCTACAGTTCGACGCCGGGCTCGGCATCCGCACCGAAGCTTGGAGCCCGCTGTACCGCGCTCGCGGGTTGGAGACGCTGCCCGGGATGGCCGCGCTGGAGGAAAAGTACGGTAAGAGCGCCGTACAGATCGTGTTGCGCTGGCACATCCAATCCGGCGTGATTCCGATCCCGAAGGCCGCGAATCCGGTTCGCCAGCAGGCCAACCTGCACGTATTCGACTTCGAGCTGGACGCCGAAGACATGGCGGCGCTGGGAGCCAACCCTGACCCGGCTAAGACCGTCGTGGAAGGAAATCCCAACACCCACGAAGAGATGTGAGCTGCGGAAACAAAACGGCACCCACAACGCCCCATAACGTGAGCAAGGGCCCCGGCTTTTGCCGGGGCCCTTGCTTTGAGAGGAGCTGTCCTACTTCTCGTCCTTCAGCGCCGCCTGCGCCGCCGCGAGGCGGGCGATCGGCACACGGAACGGAGAGCAGGAAACGTACTGCAGGCCAATGCGGTAGCAGAACTCGACGGACGAAGGATCGCCGCCGTGCTCGCCGCAGATGCCCAGCTTGATGTCGGGACGGGTCTCCTTGCCGCCCTTCACCGCGATGCCCATGAGCTTGCCCACGCCGGTCTGATCGAGCTTGGCGAACGGGTCGTTCTCGTAGATCTTCTTCTCGTAGTACGCGTCGAGGAACTTGCCGGCGTCGTCGCGAGAGAAGCCGAAGGTCATCTGCGTGAGGTCGTTCGTCCCGAAGGAGAAGAACTCGGCCTCCTTGGCGATCTCGTCAGCGGTGATGGCCGCGCGCGGGATCTCGATCATCGTGCCGACCATGTACTTCATGTCGACCCCGGCCTCCTTGATCAGGCGGTCGGCCGTTTCGGTGATGATGCCCTTGACATAGGCCAGTTCCTTGACCTCGCCGACCAGCGGAACCATGATCTCGGGGACGATGTTCCACTCCGGGTGCGCCTTCGAGACGTTGATCGCGGCCTCGATGATGGCCTGCGTCTGCATCTCACCGATCTCCGGATAGGTGACGTCCAAACGGCAGCCGCGGTGGCCCATCATCGGGTTGAACTCGTGCAGAGAATCGATCTTCTCTTGCAGCTTCTCAACGGAGATGCCCATGTCGGCGGCCAGCGCCTTGACGTCCTCGGGATCGGTCGGCAGGAACTCGTGCAGCGGCGGGTCGAGCAGGCGGATGGTGACGGGCCGATCCTGCATCTCGGTGTAGATGGCCTCGAAGTCGCCGCGCTGCATCGGCAGCAGCTTGGCCAGGGCGGCCTTGCGCTGCTCAACCGTGTCGGAGACGATCATCTCGCGGATGGCCGCGATGCGGTCGGTCTCGAAGAACATGTGCTCGGTACGGCAAAGGCCGATGCCCTCGGCACCGAACTGGATGGCCTGCGCGGCGTCCGCCGGAGTGTCGGCGTTGGTGCGCACCTTCATCGTCCGGTAGGAGTCGGCCCAGCCCATCAGGCGGCCGAAGTAGCCGGAGATCGAAGCCGGGACGGTCGCGATCTGCTCGCCGTAGACCTGGCCGGTGGAGCCGTCGAGGGAAATCCAGTCGCCTTCCTTGTAGGTCTTGCCGCCCAGCTCGAACGACTTCTCGTCCGCGCCGAACTTGATCTCGCCCAGGCCGGACACGCAGCAGGTGCCCATGCCGCGCGCGACGACGGCGGCGTGGCTGGTCATGCCGCCGCGGGCCGTCAGGATGCCCTTGGCGTAGTGCATACCCTCGATGTCCTCAGGGGTGGTCTCCAGGCGAACCAGAATGACGTCCTTGCCCTGGCGGGAAGCCCAATCGGTGGCGTCCTCGGCGGTGAACACGACCTGGCCGGTGGCGGCGCCCGGGGAGGCCGGGAGGCCCTTGCCGATCGGGGTGGCGGCCTTCAGCGCGGCGGCGTCGAACTGCGGGTGGAGCAGGGCGTCGATCTGCTTGGGATCGATGGACAGGACGGCCTGCTTCTCGTCGATCTTGCCCTCGTCGACCATGTCGCAGGCGATGCGGAACGCGGCGGTCGCGGTGCGCTTGCCGTTACGCGTCTGCAGCATGTAGAGCTTGCCCTCTTCGATGGTGAACTCCATGTCCTGCATGTCGTGGTAGTGGTTCTCCAACGTCTCCACGATCTGCTCGAACTGGGCGTACACGGCCGGGTTCTGATCGGCCAGGTGGGAGATCGGCTGCGGGGTGCGCACGCCGGCGACCACGTCCTCGCCCTGGGCGTTCATCAGATACTCGCCGAACAGGCCTTTCTCGCCCGTCGATGGGTTGCGGGAGAACGCAACACCGGTGCCGGACGTCTCGCCCATGTTGCCGAACACCATGGACTGCACGTTGACGGCGGTGCCCCAGGAGTAGGGGATGTCGTTCATGCGGCGGTAGTAGTTGGCGCGCGGGTTGTCCCAAGAGCGGAAGACGGCCTTGATAGCGCCGAAAAGCTGCTCGATCGGGTCGGTCGGGAAGTCTTCGCCGACCTTCGCCTTGTACTCGGCCTTGAACTGCTCGGCCAGCTCTTTGAGATCGTCCGCGGTGAGCTCGGTGTCCTGCTTGACGCCGCGCTTGTCCTTCATCTCGTCGATGAGCTTCTCAAAGTAGGACTTGCCGACCTCCATAACGACGTCGGAGTACATCTGGATGAAGCGGCGGTAGGAGTCGTACGCGAAACGCTCATTGCCCGTCTTGCGCGCGATCGTCTCTACCACGGTCGGGTTCAGGCCGAGGTTCAGAATCGTGTCCATCATGCCCGGCATCGACGCCCGCGCACCGGAACGCACGGAAACCAGCAGCGGATTCTCGTCGTCGCCGAACTTCTTGCCGGTCAGCGCCTCAAGCTTGCCGACATACTCGAGGATCTGGGCCTTGATCTCGTCGTTGATCTGCTCGCCGTCCTCGTAGTACTGGGTACAAGCCTCGGTGGTAATGGTGAAGCCCTGGGGAACTGGCATCCCCAGGCCGGTCATCTCGGCAAGGTTTGCCCCCTTGCCGCCCAGGAGGTTACGCATGGACGCGTTACCCTCGCTGAACTCGTAAACAAATTTGGTAGTCATACCTTTTTGGGTCTCCTTCATTGGGCTCCAGTTCGCTTGCACTACGCACGGCAACTGTCTCCGGACGTCTGGTGTCGGTTGGAGCGCACCCGGCACCTTTGCATGCAAGGAGTGAGTCTACTAGTTCCGCCGGTGGAGTCCACTTCACACAAAAGTCTGTGGACGCTTAGCCATCACTTGGGATTTTTCCGCTGATAGCTAAGCGCCCACTGACCTTTTCGTTCTATGCTGATGGTTGGCCTTCGCCGGGGTCATCGGGATTCTCTGCCGCTGGCGCTTCGGGTTCGGTTGGCGGTTGGGTTTGCTCAGGCTCGACGGTCGGTGCTGGCGTCGGCTGGGCGGGTGCAGGTTCGGCGGTGGGTGCCGGTGTGGGTTGTGCTCCGGGAACAACCGTCTCGGGAACAACCGCCCCAGGCACTACCGCAGCAGCCGGAACCGCGCTCTTCTTGCGCCGACCCGCCAGCCACATGATCAGCCGGGTGATGGCGCCGAAGACCGCGAACAGCGACAGGTAGGTCATGATGTCGACGACCGCGCCGGTGAAGCTCGACAGCCCGCCGCCGGAGCGGTGGCCGCTATCGCGACCCGGGAACTGGCCGTCACCAGTCGGGAACTGGCCGTTTCCGGCGTCCGTTCCGTCACCGCGGCCTGGGAAGTTGCCCGGGCCCGAGCCGTCGGAGCTTCCCGGGCCCTGGCCGTCGCCGTTTCCGGGGAATTGGGGAGCCTGGCCGTCGCCGGGCCATTCAGGGCGTCCGTCGTTGCCAGAACCCGAGCCGGGCTCTACTGCGGCAGGCGATTCAGACGGGTTGGGTGTAGCCGGGGTCTCAGAAGATGGGGTCTCGGCAGCGGGGGAAGCCGAGCTGTCGGGGCGTCCGGGGAAGTTCCGTCCTCCCTCAATGCCGCTCGGCCCGCCGCGGCCAGAGCTGCTCGCCGGAGCACCGATCAGAGAGGTGAAGTTGCTGGTGACGAGCGAATAGGCGCCGATGGCCAGCAAGATCACAAGCATGACAGCGCCCACCACGCGGGTGACGGTTTTCGGCAGCTGCAGCAGCTTGCCGAACATGCCCTTGATGAAATCCCAGTTCAGCGCGATGTGTACGCCGATCAAGACGATGGTGAGCCCGGAGAAGAAGTAGTGGACGATCCGCCAAGCTTGCGAATGCCCGCCGATCCCGGGGAAGAGCACCTCGGAGATGAGGATGCCCGAGACGATGATCATGACGAAGGAGATCAACAGCAAGAAGATGACGATGTAGTCCGCCCTGATCCTTCCTGGGAGCCCCTTGGAGAACAGCTTGGGCAGGTGCTGGCTGATGGACTTCCAGTTCAGCGCGATGTGCACGATGAACACCCCGCCGATGATCAACCCGGCTATCTCGTGAAAGGTCAGCCCGAGTGCAGCCGTCGAGTACAACAAGGTCAACGTGACGACTAACAAAATGTCGAGCACAATCTTTACGACGTTCTTGGTCATTTCCCCTCCAGGTTGGACGTCTTTGCCCGCAAAGTTACGTCGCGCCGCTGAAGCTAAGTTGTGGCATTCCTGTGTATCCACTTTGCGCGGCGGCGTGACTCCCCGGCCAAGATTGGCTAGACTAGCGGAGTCTTGCGGACTTAGTTCATCGGTAGAACGGCAGCTTCCCAAGCTGCAGAGGCGGGTTCGATTCCCGTAGTCCGCTCCAGTGGGGTGTGAGTGTAACCCCCGGCCCTTCGCAATCCAGCCGTTGAACACAGAATCTAGGAAGCCGTCAGCTGTTGAGTTCTTTGGATCTTGGGCGCTGCAGATGGAAGGAGGGGCTAGGGCTCGACCTGTCAACGGCACTGAAACGCTCAAGTTTGTGTGTCCAGGCGGGTGAGAATACCCCGCCTGGGTAGAAGCCTTTCGCCGGTTTATACCGATTGCCGACTTTTCCACTGCGTCCCCGCAGTAGCTTCCATGCCTGGTGGCTTCGTCGCCTTCGGCGCCCGTGGGCGTCGTGGGCGGTGGGCAACCACTCCTTTCGCCAGGGGCTACTCCACCGCTTTCGCTTCGCGCAACGGCGGCCAAACCGCTGCGCTGCACTATTACCGATGGAACCCGCCCAGCCTTGCGAGCTGGACAAGCACTCGATTCGTTGCCGTCGAGTATTAAGGCACTTTCACGCCCTGGCGGGGAGAGACTTTCGCTTTGAAGCAGCGGGACCTAAACCCGTACCTTCTGAACCCATTTCAGATGCTCAATTTCTTGAGCCAGGCTCGCCGAAGACGTGCTCTCCCAGCGGTTCCGAAACCTTTTGAGCCTCGGAATGCCGCACGCCTCCAATGTGCTTTCCTTGTCAGGTACTAACACGCTCGGCCCTAGCGAAAACCGCCGTTCCCGTTCGGGCTTTCGTGGGTGCCGCCCTTGGTTGACGCCTCGGACTTCTCACCCTTCCGCCTGCTCGACGCCCGTCGCACTGTTTGCGGTTGGAAGCTGCGTTGGCTCCCTGGGGTTAGCATTCGCCATTCCCCGCCGCGGCTTTGGACGTCGGCCACGCCTTGCGCATGGCTGGCATTTGGTTTGCATGGGCTACCCGTTTCCGGGCGGCGGGTTGGCAAACCCGCCTTTCTCCGCCTCGCGACGGTTTATGGGCCATGCCCCAAGATTTGCGCCTCCCTGGCGCTAGATCGCCCAGACCTTGCGGGGGTCTTGGACGATTATTGAGTTGTCAAGCATCTCGCCAACTTGTTGGCGCTTACTAGAGACTGGGTCTCCGTGTTCGCTTGGACGACTCATCCAGTCACCCCCTTTCCGGTTTGCAGCGAGCCGCACAGCTTATAACGGATTGCAAACCAATGTCAAACCCTACGAGTCTGAGATTCTTTGGATTCGTGGGTGTGCTGCATCCAACGCTCTTTCTCCCACACCTCAAAGTGGTCGCCCATTCCCATAACAAGAACGGTGTCGTCGTTCATCTTGTCTCGCAGCGCTTTGGGGATGGTGATACGGCCTTTGGCGTCGATCTTGAGTTCCCAAGTGCCGGTTACGGTTCGCATGGCTGAAATTCTATGGGCATTGGGCGAACGTAGCGGCGCCACTACAACAACTAGCCCTCACGGGTTCGGCCACGGGTTGGCCTTGCAGCCACCCAGATTGGCGCTTTGATCCATCATTACCGGGGCTGTTTTCCCTTCTCCGGGGCATGTGGCCGGTTGCTTGCCCAGCGCCAAGCCCGTGCCGTAGTTGACCAGCCAGCGTTGGTAGGCCACCTGATCTTGGAAGGTGGGGGAGGGGCCTTGCCAGCTGGCCGTCGAGAACGTGACGGCACCGTCGGCCCAGGTTACCGACGCGGTTGCCGCCGCCGAGAAGTCGAACGTGATGTCAGCCTTGGCTGGATCCGCCACCGCGACGAACTGGGTTTTGCCGTCTGCACTCCAGCCCTTGGGGGAGTTCAGTGTCTGGGAAATCTCTGTCACAAGCGCGTTCGGGTCTAGCCCAGAATCGGACATTACCTTGACGATGTAGCGATATTCCTTGCCCAGGCCCGTGGCTGAGCCGATCTCTTGGTTCGAATAAACCGCAACGACGCTGGGGGTCGGTTCCGGCGTCGGGGTGGGAGTCGGAGTGGGGGTCGGCGTCGGCGTGATCGACGGAACAACTGGGGTCGGCGTCGGGGTTTCGCTAACCAGTGGGTTGCCCCACGGGTCGACCGTCGGGTCTCCGGACTTTGTCACCGACCCGGCCAGCGATGCCGCCCACAGCCCCGCGCCGACACACAGGGCCAGTATCAGGCCACCCAAGATCACCCACGGCGTCGACTTTTGCATGGGGACAAGCTTAACCGGGCGGGGTGGGGATGGGTGAGAAGCGGCCTTGTCGTCTTGCGTAAGGCGTGGTGAGATCCCGCGACTGCGCGCGGGATGACGAAGTGGGGTGCGGAGTGACGGAGTGGGGGCGAGAAGCGGTGTTGTTGTTTTGCGTGACGCGTGGTGGGATCCCGCGACTGCGCGCGGGATGACGGAGTGGGGGGTATGGATGACGGGGATGACGGGGTGGGAGAGTGAGGCTACGTAATGAGTGTGTGGAGGGGAAGTCCAGATGGAGTAGTTGGTTTTGCTGGCCCGCCCCGGATCAGATCCGGGGACAGTACGGATCAAGTCCGGGGACGGCCACCCCCGATGGGTGGTACTCACCTACTGGTTACCCAATTACGGGTAGTACCCGGGGATGGATTTGTGCCTGGGGCGGGCCAGCGCAGCTAATGACTTACGCCAGCGTGCCGCCGAGCTTGGCCAACAGCAGCGCCTCGGACAGGACGCACTTCTCCAGCATCCCTAGATGTACGGATTCGTTGCCGGAGTGGGCCCTGGAATCGGGGTCTTCGACGCCCGTGACCAGCACCTCGATCTCTGGGAACTCGGCCTTGACTTCGGAAATCAGCGGGATCGAGCCGCCCAGACCCGAGAAGGAGGCCGGCTTGCCGAAAGCCTCCTGGAAGGCCCAGCAGGCGGTCTTGGCCGCCGGGGTGTTGACGTCGGCCAGATAGCCCTCGCCCGCATGCCCGGCTTCGACCGTCAGTTCGGCGCCGAAGCGCGGCTGCGCCTCCAGGTGCTTGACCAGCGCATCCTGGGCCTCGACCGGATCGAGCCCCGGCGGAACGCGCAAAGACAGCTTGGCCGAGGCCACGGGAATCAAGGTATTGGAGGACTCGGCCACGGTCGTCGTCGTAAAGCCGATCAGGTCGATCGCGGGCTTGAACCAAACACGGTCGGAGATCGTGCCGGTACCCCAGGGCTGCAGGCCCGGAACAGCGGAGGCCAGTTCCAGGTATTCGGCCTCGTCCCACTGCTGATCGGCGACCCCGCTGGGCTTCAACCCTTCGACGGCCACATCGCCATTGGCGTCGTGCAAGGAGGCGATGAGACGGGTGAGCAGCAGGGGCGCGTCGGGGATCGGGCCGCCGAACATACCCGAGTGGACGGCGTGTTCGAGCACGCGAACCGTAACCGTCACCTCGGCCATGCCGCGCAGGGAAGTGGTCAGCGAGGCGGTGTCGGTGGATTCGTTCTCGGAATCAGCCAGGATCATGACGTCGGCACGCAGCTCGTCGCGGTACTTGGCCAGCAGCTTGCCGAACGTGTCGGAGCCGATCTCCTCCTCGCCCTCGATGAAGAAAGCGATGCCGACGCCGAGCTCCTCGCCGAGCGCGCGCAGGGCGGCCACGTGCAGCGCCACCCCGGCACCGTCGTCGGCGGCACCTCGGCCATACATGCGTTCGCCCTTGATGGTCGGCTCAAAGGGGTCGGTGTCCCAGTCGTTGGCAACGGGCTGGACGTCGTGGTGGGCATACAGCAGCACCGTCGGGGCCCCCTCCGGGCCGGGGATGCGGCCGATGACTCCCGGGCCGCCGGGTTCGCCGGCGTCGTCGACGTCCTGGATGATCTGGACGTCCTGGGCTCCGACGGATTCAAGCAGGGCCGCCACTCTCTTGGCCGAACGCTCCTTCGCGTCCGCCGGGGCAGAAGGGGCCTTGTAGGAGGGAATCCTGACAAGGGATTTCAGTTCTTCGACTGTCTGTGGGAATTGGTCGGCTACGCGCGTGCGCAGCGCTTCGATAGAGATGGTCACCGGGTCAGTCTAACTCCCTGGCTTGCGCTTAGTTGTCCTAGGCTTGTCCACCGTGAACCATCTCGAAATCTCCGCTGCACTCCAAGCCCGCTGGCCCGAAAACAAGGTCGCCCCCTCGCTTTCCAGGATTCGCGCGCTTATGGATTTGCTCGGCGAGCCGCAGCGTTCCTGCCCCGTCATCCAGATCACCGGCACCAACGGTAAAGGCTCGACGGCCATCATGATCGAATCCTTGCTGCGCGCCCTCAACCTGCGCGTGGGGCGCTTTTCATCTCCTCATTTGGTCGACGTCACCGAGCGGATTTCCATCGACGGTGAACCCATCGCCGCCGACAAGTTCGACGAGCTGGTGGAAGAGGTGATGCCGTTCGTCGAGATGGTCGACGCCCGTGAGCTGGACGGCGTAAAGATGACGTTCTTCGAGGTCATCACCGGGCTCGCCTATCAGGCCTTCGCCGACGCGCCCGTGGACGTCGCCGTCGTGGAAGTCGGGATGGGAGGCACGTGGGACGCAACCTCGGTGGCAGACCCGGCGGTGGCCGTCGTCGCGCCGATTGGGCTGGATCACACCCACATCTTGGGCTCGACCATCGAAGAAGTGGCGACGGAAAAGGCCGGGATCATCAAACCGGGCTCGGTCGCCGTGCTGGCCGGGCAAACCCCGGAGGCTGCAAAAATCTTGCTCAAACGGGCGCTGGAGGTCGGCGCTGAGGTTCGCGCCGAGGGGCCAGACTTCGGTTTGCTGGATCGCCAGTTGGCCGTCGGCGGGCAGGTGATAAGGATAAATACCGCCGAGGGGCCGCTCGGGGATCTGTACCTGCCGCTCTACGGCGACTACATGGCGCAGAACGCCGCCCTGGCCGTCGCCGCCGTGGAAGCGTTCTTGGGCGGACGGGCGCTGGCCCCGGACGTCATCGAGGAGGGGCTCGCGGCGGTCAAGGCCCCGGCCCGGTTGGAGCTCGTGCGCACCTCGCCGTCGATCCTGTTGGATACCTGCCACAACCCGCAGGCCGCCCACGCGACGATGGGGGCCATCGCCGAGTCGTTCAACTTCGAGCCTCTAATCGGTGTGGTCGCGCTGATGCGCGACAAGGACGCCGCCGGGGTTTTGGGGGAGTTCCGCACCCAGATGACCCAGATCGTGTGTACCTCGCTGCCGTCGTTCGACCGCGCCCTGAGCGCTGACGAGCTGGCCGAGCGCGCCTCCGGCCTCTTCCCGCCCGAGTTCGTCCACACCGCCGACGACATCTCCGCGGCCATCGAAAAAGCCGTCCAGATCGCCGACGCCGCGGGCCCGGGTGCCGGGATCATCGTCTGCGGTTCGGTCTACCTGGCCGGGGAGGCGAGGGAGCTGCTAAAGAAAGAAGAAGACTGAGCTTCTTCCTTGCAACCGGGCGGTTAGGCTTGTTGCATGAGCGAGGATCAAGAGAATACCCAGTACCAGCAGCCGGAGACGACTCCGCCGCCCGCCGATCTGCCGTCGTGGGTTGGCGAAAACCAGGGAGTTACTGGGGATTTCACTTCCGCTCCTTCTTCTGTACCGTCGGTTTCAGAGGGTGGGATTCAGGGAACCGAGTACCCGCAACCGCTGTACCCCGGCGTTGAGTCTCAGCAGCCGTACGCCCAGTTCCAGCCCACCCCCGGCTACCAACAGATCCCCGGCTATCCGCAGCCGTACGGGTATCCGACCGCTCCCGTCGCCCCTTCTAAGCTGCCGACCGAGCCGCGCAACTATGTGCAGTTCCTGCGCGCTCCGGCGTACAAGATCTGGAAGCCGATCGTTGGGTTGCTTAGCTTCGCCGCGGTCGCGTTCATAGTTATGTTGATCATCCAGATGCCGCTGGCCGTCTGGGCAATCTTCAGTGGGGAAATTCCGCTTACCACTGACCAGCAAGAATCCATCAACGCGGTCATGGACTTGATGACGACCCCAATCGGGTTCCTTACCAACAACCTCTCGCTGGCCGCCTTCATCCCGCTCGCGATGTGGTGGGCCTGGCTGTTCTTCGGCCAGCGGCCCAAGTGGATGTCCTCCATCCAGGGCGGCTTTCGCTGGGCCTGGTTCGGCAGGGCGCTGCTCATCACCCTTCCGGTGTGGATTCTCTACTTCGCGATTGACTACGGCATCGCCTATTTGGCTGACCCGGTGAACCCCTTTGGCGGGATGGAATGGAAGGCCGATTCGCTGTTCTTCTTGCTCGTCATCGTCCTCACCACCCCGCTGCAGTGCGCGGGCGAGGAGTACCTGTGCCGCGGGTTCGTAAACCGCACGACCGGCTCTCTCATCCCCAACAAGATTGGAGCGTTGCTGGTTGGCGGGCTGGTTTCGTCGACGCTGTTTATGTTCTTGCACGGGGCCGGAGATCCGTGGCTGAACCTGTTCTACTTCAGCTTTGGGGCCGCCGGATGCGCGATGACTTGGCTTACCGGAGGCCTGGAAGCTTCGACGAGCGTGCACATCGTCAACAATCTGCTCGGCCTGTGGATGGTTCCGTTCGTCGATCGCACCGGCTTGTTCAACCGCGAGGACGGCACCGGAAGCCCCGCCATCTTGCTCGGGGTGGCCTTCCTCGCGCTCATTACCTTCATCCTTGTGCGTCAGGCCCGCAAGCTCAACCTGCCGACCGAGACGGCCCCCGGCTCCTTGGGGCCTGGCTCAAACAGGGATACGATTGCCGACTATGGCAGAAACTTTGGTTAGGTTGGACGCCTGCGCAGCACTCAAGAAGCTGCGCTCGCTGCTGCGTACCCGCTCGGCCCGCACCCTCGTGGGAGTTGACGGAGTCCTCGGTTCGGGCAAAGCCGATTTCGCCGACACCCTGGGCGGGCTGTTGACCGAGTGCGGCATCCCGGTAGTGCGCATCTCGATGAAGGATTTCCTGTTTCCCAAGGCCGTCCGTGAAGAGCTGGGCGACCGCACCGGGCGCGGATACTACGAGAATTCCTTCAACCTGGCCGCCTTCATGGAGGACGTCATTGAGCCGCTTCGCCCCGACGGTTCGGGCCGCTACCTGCTGCGCTACTACGACGGCGACGCCGAGTGCGACTGTCCCCACAAGTGGGCCATCGCTCCCGACGATTCGGTGGTGATCGTCGACGGGATGTTCCTGCATCGCCGCGAATTCACCGAGACCCGCAAGGTGTGGAACTACTCGGTGTGGCTGGAAGTGCCGTTTGACGAGGCCTTTGGCCGTCTCGCACTTTCCAACGGCTTCGACCCCGATCCGTATGCCGAATCCAACTCCCGCTTCCTTGACGCCCAGCGCCTGTACCTGGAGCGCTGCGACCCGGCGGCCCACGCCGACTTCGTCGTCGAGAACACCGCACCTTTGGGGCCCGTCGACTGATGCGTTCGCTCTTTCCCCAGCTCGAGCCGCTGCTCGCCCGGGTCTCCAAGCCCGTGCAGTACGTCGGCGGCGAGGTCAACTCCGTTTCCAAAGACTTCGACGCTGCCGAAGTGCGCGTCGCGCTCATGTACCCCGACACGTACGCGGTCGGCCAGCCCAACCAGGGCCTGGCGATCCTGTACGAGATCCTGAACGGCGAGGATTGGTGCCTGGCCGAGCGCACCTTCACCATCTGGCCCGACCTGGCCGAGCTGATGCGCAGCTCCGGCATCCCCCAGTTCACCTGGGAAAACCACCTGCCGGTTCGTGATTTTGACGTCCTGGCTGTCTCGTTTTCCACCGAGCTGGGCTACACCAACTTGCTCGAAACCCTGGATTTGTCGGGTATTCCGCTGCACTCGCGCGATCGTGGTTCAGACGACCCGCTGGTCATCGGCGGCGGGCATGCCATGTTCAACCCTGAGCCGGTCGCCGATTTTCTGGATGCCGTGGTGCTCGGCGACGGCGAGGAGGCCTCGCTGGAGCTTGCCCGCCGCATCCGCACCTGGAAGCGCGACGGACGGCCGGGAGGCCGCGAAGGGCTGCTGCTTTCCCTAGCCCAGGGTGAGTTGGCGTATGTTCCGGCGTTCTATGACATCACCTATGCCCCCATTTCGTCATCCTGCGCAAGCGCAGCGCAGTCGCAGGATCTAACGCAAGTTGGTGCACCGAATGGGGAGAGATCCTGCGACTTCGCGCTAGATGACGGGGTAAAGGTTGCGCTTGATGGCGAGGTAAAGGTTGCGCTAGATGACGGGGTTGGTGTCGCCCAGCGTCCGCCGCTCAGCCCAATCCAATCCGTCACCCCCAACCGCCCGGGCGTTCCGGCTACCGTCGGCAAGCACACGCTGATGGATCTGGACAACTGGCCGCTCCCGGCCCGCCCGATCGTCCCGCTGTCCGAGACCGTCCACGAGCGCTACTCGGTGGAGATCTTCCGCGGTTGCACGCGCGGCTGCCGCTTCTGCCAAGCCGGGATGGTCACCCGTCCGGTGCGCGAACGCGGCATCGAAACCATCGGCAAGATGGTCGAGACGGGCCTTTGCTCAACCGGCCTGGACGAGGTGGGCCTGCTTTCCCTCTCCAGCGCCGATCACTCCGAGATCAAGGAGATCGCTGCGGGCCTGGCCGATCGCTACGCGGGCTCACAGGTTTCCCTATCGCTCCCGTCGACGCGCGTGGATGCCTTCAACGTCGACCTCGCCCAGGAGCTGAACCGGGGAGGGCGACGCTCTGGCCTCACGTTTGCCCCCGAGGGCGGCTCGGAGCGGATGCGGGCCGTCATCAACAAGATGGTGACGGAGGATGACCTCATCCGCACTTGTGAAACCGCGTTCGGCAACGGCTGGCGTTCGGTCAAGCTCTACTTCATGTGCGGCCTGCCCACCGAAACCGACGACGACCTGCTGGCCATCGCCGCGCTGGCCGCCCGCGTGATAGAGACCGGGCGCAGGGTCACTGGCACCCGCGACATTCACTGCACGATCTCGATCGGCGGCTTCGTGCCCAAGCCGCACACGCCGTTCCAGTGGGTCGGGCAGGCGAGCGCCGAAACTATCGATCACCGGCTCACCGTGCTCAAGCAGGCCGTCATCGCCGATAGGCGCTACGGCAAGGCAATCAACCTGCGTTTTGCTCCCGGAAAGCCCGGCATTATCGAAGGTCTGCTGGCCCGCGGAGACCGTCGGGTCGGGGCCGTGATTGAAGAAGTCTGGCGCCGCGGCGGAAAATTCGACGGCTGGCACGAGCACTTCTCCTACGATCGCTGGGCGGAGGCGGTCAAGGACGTCCTGGGAGAGGGCGCGCTGGAGTGGTACACGCTGCGCGAGCGTAAGCGCTCCGAGGTGCTGCCCTGGGATCACCTGGACGCCGGGCTGGATCGCGACTGGCTTTGGCAGGACTACCAGGACGCCATCGCCGGGGCCGAGGTCTACGACTGCCGCTGGGACGGCTGCAACGACTGCGGCGTGTGCGACACCTTCGGCACCGACATCCAGATCGGCCCGACGGGCCGCAAACTCCTTCCGCTTACGGTTGCCCCGGCTAAAGCGCCGGTCGGCGCCGCCCCGAGAGCAAAGGAGGTGTGCTGATGGCCCGCAAGCAGCCGCCGCAACAGCCGCCGCCCGTCCAGCGCGTGCGCCTGCGCTATGCCAAGCGCGGAAACCTGCGTTTTTCCTCGTCGCGCGACTTTTCCCGTGCCTTCGAGCGGGCCTTGCGCCGGGCGTCGATCCCGATGGCGTTCTCCTCGGGCTTCTCGCCGCACCCGCGCATCTCGTACCTCAACGCCGTGCCCACGGGTATGTCGTCTGAGGCCGAGTTCGTCGACATCGGACTGGCCGAGAACCGCGAGATCCCCCAAATCGTCGACGGCCTCAACTCGGCTCTCCCCACCGGCTACCGGATTCTGGCGGCTCGGGAACTGGATGGTTCCCCGGAATTGCCGATGGAGGCGTCGAAGTGGCTGATCGCAACCCCGGGGGACGTCAGCGCGCAGATTGCCGAGCTGAACGCGGCCCAAACCTGGGTCGTGCGCAGGGAGGAGAAGAACCGCGATGTGGACGTCCGTCCGGCGATCTTGTCTTTGGTGCCGGTCGAGGGCGGGTTTGAGTTGATCTCGAAGCTGGAGGCTCCGCTGGTACGTCCGGATGATGTGTTGCGTGCGTTGGGCGTCGATCCGGCGCTGGCTTCGTGCAAACGCCTGGAACAAGGGGCGTACGTGAACGGGGACGTCGTCTCGCCGCTATGAACTAGAGGGCGAACTCCAGAACGGTCGCGTACTTGTCGCGGGCCAGCCCGCGCAGATCCACCATCACCTGATTGCCCGCCGATTTCCACGGCAGCGGGCTGCCCGAGGCCAACAGCCCCACGTAGCGCGCCGGGGCAGGCAGCTCGCAGATCAGTTCGCCGGCCGGGTAGTCGAGCAAGAACGCGAACACCTTCCCCTCCTTGGCCGTAAACCGCACGCCGCTAGGGGGATTGGCGATCGGGGAGCGGTCGGTGCCGTAGACGGCCTCCTGGTGGCGGGCCAGCCACGAGCCGACCTTCACCAGGACGTCCTGGGATGCGAGCGGAACGCGGCCCTCGCCGTCGGGGCCGATGTTGAGCAGGTAGTTGCCGCCGCCGGAGATGGCGGTGACCAGCTCGTCGACGATGCATTTGGGGTTCTTCCAGTTGGTATCGCCCGAATGAAAACCCCAAGAATCGTTGATCGTCTCGCAGGTCTCCCACGGGTAGGGCAGGCCGTAGAGCGGCACCTCTTGCTCGGGGGTGGCGTAGTCTCCGACGCTGACGCCTAGGCGCTTGCCCACCCGGTTGTTGACGATGATCGAGGGCTTGAGTGAGAGCACGTACTCGTACATTTCCTGGCCGTCTTCGGCGGTCCACCAGGGGTGCCATTCTCCGTCGAACCACAGCAGGTCGGGGTCGTAGCCGTAGACCAGCTCGAACAGCTGGCGCTTCATCCGCTCCTTGTAATCGGTGAAACAGCCGGGCTGCATCACCGCGCCCCACTCGGATTGCGAGGCGTCGTGGCAATCCATCACCGAGTAGTAGGTGCCGAATTTCAGGCCGTGGGCGCGGCAGGCGGCGGAGAGCGCTTGGATCGGGTCGGGGCCGGTGTAGGCCGTCGATCCGTGCAGCTGGAAATCACAAAATCCCGGGGTTTTGGTGTCGAACATGGAAAGCCCGTCGTGGTGCCTTGCCGTGACGACGACATACTTCATCCCCGCGGCCTTGGCCAGCTTCGCGATCTCTTCGGCGTTCCAGTGATGCGGGTTGAAGGCGGCGATCTCGTTGGCGTAGTCCTGCTTGCCGACCTGGAGGTTCTCCATCACCCACTCGGCGTTCTTACCCCCCGATCGCCCGTGGAAGTAGCCGCCGAGCATCGAGTAGGCCCCCCAGTGGACAAACATTCCGTAGCGCGCCTGGGTGAACCAGCGCAACCGTTCAGTAGCGGGCACCTGCTGCATCATGAAATCCCCTAACATCCACACAACGATTCTTGCCAGGCACGGGGGCCTGGGTCGTCCCCTCTAACACCGTTGGGCGATGACACATCATAACGTTTCAACCTAGGTTTACGGGTGAGGATTGAGGCCTTTTGATTAAACGCTATAAGGCTGCGTTCTGATGAAGGCTATCGAGCACCAACTGGGCCGCGCCCGTCATGCCCGCGTTTCGCCCGGTGGCAGCCGCTTCGATCTTCAGCGACTGGGTGACGAGCGGGTGGCAGTTCTCGTAGATGCGCGAGCGCACGGCGGCCAGGAACGGCTCGTTGCTGGACAGCAGGCCGGTGATAAACACGGCGTCGGGATTGGTGAAATTGACGACGCCGGACAGCGCCTGGCCAAGGAATCCTCCGGCTTGCCGCACCAGGGCCGAGGCCTGCGGGTCGGCCTGTTCGATGAGTGCCAGGACGTCCTCGGTGGTATCGACCTCCTGGCCGAGCTCCTTGAGTTGCTGCACCAGCCCGACGCCGCTTGCCACGGTCTCTAAGCATCCCGTGTTTCCGCACGCGCACGGACGGCCGTGCTCCTGCACCCGCGTATGGGTTATGTCTCCGGCGGCGTTGGTGGCCCCGTGGTGGATTTCGCCGCCCAGGATCAGGCCCGAGCCGATGGCGGCCCCGGCCTTGACCGTGATGGAATCCCCGGCCTTACCCATGCGGGTGCGGTGCTCGCCCAGGGCCATCAGGTTGGCGTCGTTATCGACGGCCACGGGCAGGTTCAGTGCCTCTTCTAGGTATTGCCGGGATTCGAACCCCGACCATCCGGGCATTCTGGAGGGCTGGACGACGGCTCCGGTTTCGGGAACGACCGGGCCGGGGAGCGAGACGCCGATGCCCTTGGCGTCTTCGAGCCAAGCAGCGAGTTCTTCTTCGATAAGCGCCCAGACGGCCTGTGGCCCCTTACCGATCTCGATGGGGATTTCCTTGGATTCGAGCAGCTGGCCGGTTAGGTCGAAGCGGCCCAGGCGGGCGTGCCGGGTACCGAGGTCGGCGGCGAGCACCTGTCCAGCGCCGGCGCAGATGCGCAGCATCCGAGGCTTGCGCCCGCCGCTGGATTCGCCGTCGCCAAGCTCTTCGAGCATTCCGCTGCTGATCAGCCGCTCGACGTGGAGCGAGACCGTAGAAGGCGAGAGTTGCAGGGCCTTGGCGAGGGCCGAGCGCGAGTGGGCCTGGCCGTCGCGCAGGGCTTCGAGGATGGCGTCGGCGGGGCTGTGGCTGGCTCTCATCGCATCTTCTTTCGATTCCAAAGAACTTAGTTCGCTCAACGATACCTGACTGTTACAAGGTTGTTATCAAAATCTATCGAAAACCCTTGCACCCGGACTCCGAAGGTGCAAGAATCAACTTATTCCAGTACTAGGAAAACTTCATACGGACATCGAAATAAGTTCGCAACACCCAAGGAGGGATTGATGAAGGATATGGCGAAGTGTCTCGTAGCCGGGGCAGCCGCAATTTCGCTGCTGCTTGCAGGCTGCAGCTCCAGTGGATCAGGGAACCAAGACTCGAACACCATCGTGTGGAACATGTGGGCGGGATCAAGCGAAAACGTCGACAACCTGAACGCTCAAATGAAGATCGCTCAAGACATCGTCGGAAGCGACATCAAGATTGAACTCCAGACTGCTCCCTGGGCAGACTTCTTCACGAAGCTCAACGCGAACATGGCAAGTGGGAAGGTCTCCTGCGTTACCGCCATGAACGGCCAGAGGATGTCAGGCTACTACCAGGCTTTCATGGAGCTTGATGACGGAGCACTGGCGAAAGCGGGCATCTCCAAGGATGACTACGACCCCTCGGCACTCGAAGTGATGGA
>JAISTE010000134.1 GCA_031272825.1 Propionibacteriaceae bacterium
CACCACCGCCGAGGACAACCAGCCGTCGGTGATGATCCAGGTCTACCAAGGCGAGCGCGACTTCGCCCGCGACAACAAGTCCCTGGGTAACTTCGAGCTGACCGGCCTGATGCCCGCCCCGCGCGGCGTGCCACAGATCGAGGTCACCTTCGATATCGACGCCAACGGCATCGTCCACGTCTACGCCAAGGATCTGGCCACCGGCAAGGAGCAGTCCATGACGGTGACCGGCGGTTCGGCCCTTTCCAAGGACGACATCGAAAAGATGACGCGCGACGCCGAGGCCCACGCCGAGGAAGACAAGAAGCGCCGCGAGGCCGTCGAGATGCGCAACGAGGCCGACGCGCTGGCCTTCCGCACCGAGAAGCTGCTCGAAGAGCACAAGGACGTCCTGACGGACGACGTCAAGGCCCCGGTGACCGAGGCCGTCGCCAAGTTGAAGGAAGCCCTCGCGGGCGACGACAACGACGCGGTCAAGGCAGCCGTCGAGGATCTGAACACCAAGGCGCAAGCCATGGGTACCCAGATCTACCAGGCGGCCCAGGCCAAGGCCCAGTCCGAAGGCGACGCCGAGCGCGACCGCACCACGTCCTCCGATGACGACGTGGTCGACGCCGAGATCGTCGACGACGATAAGGACGCCAAGTGAGCAGCGGCCTGCTAGAACCGGATGAGCCCTTCGCCGAAGGCAATGGTTCTGAGGACGACGCCCTGAACGACGCGGAAAACACCGCGGCCGAGGGCGACGGCTCCGAGGACGACGCCCGCAACCAGCTGCTCGCTGAGGCCATGGCCGCGGCGGGCCTGGGGGCGGACGAGCCCGTCGGCGGCGCTGTTTCAGACGAGTCGCTTCCGCCTACCCCGGAAGCGCTCCTCGCCGAACGCACCGCCGACCTGCAAAGGCTCCAAGCCGAGTACGCCAACTACAAGAAGCGGGTCGACCGCGACCGCGCGAATGCCCGCCAGCTGGGCATCGAGGCGGTCGTGCGGGATCTGCTCCCGGTCATCGACGCCATCGAGGCGGCCGAGACGCACGGCGAGCTCACCGACGGCTTCAAGCTCGTTGCCACCGAGCTCAAGAAGGTCTGCGAGAAGTACGGAGTCGAGCTGTACGGCGAAGCCGGTGACCTGTTTGACCCGAACATCCACGAGGCCCTGATGCAGGTTCCCTCCGAGGAGCCGGTGGCAGAGCCGACGGTGACACAGGTTATGCAGCACGGAGTGAAGCTGAACGGAAGGGTGCTGCGCCCGGCGCGGGTCGGCGTCGCAAACCCGGAGTAAGCGAGCGGCTGGGCGCTGGTGATCCGCGCCCAGCCCATGCTTATCCGCCTCGCCGTCACGCGGGGTCTCCGCCCCGGTCTCAAAGAGCGCAGCGACGAATAGGATCTCAAGGCGGCTGGGTGCGAAAAATATAGGAAGAAGGCGAAATGGGTGCGAACGAATGGCTCGATAAGGACTACTACAAGGTTCTAGGCGTCGACAAGAACGCCTCACAGGACGAGATCAAGAAGGCGTTCCGCAAGCTGGCCAGGCAGTACCACCCCGATCAAAACAAGGACAACCCTGGGGCTGAGGCCAAGTTCAAGGAAATCTCCGAGGCCAACTCCGTCATTGGGGATCCAAAGACCCGCAAAGAGTACGACGAAGCCAGGGCCATGTTCGGCTCGGGGTACCGCTTCACCGCCGGTTCAGGAGGCCCGGGCGGGCCGTCCATGGAGGACATCTTCGGCGGCGGCAATATCCACGACATCTTCGGGAATCTCTCGGGTATGTTCGGCCAGCACGGCGGCGCTTCCTTCAAGTTTCCCCGCAACGGCTCGGACATCGAATCACGGGCGTCGATTTCCTTGGTACAAGCGCTGGAAGGAGCGACGATCACGGTCGCGAACGGCACCGGGGGCACGACGCAGGTGCGCATCCCAGCCGGAGTAAAGGACGGAGCCCGCATCCGCGTGAAGGGCAAGGGTCAACCGGGCGCCGACGGCGGCCAGGCCGGAGACCTGTTCGTCGAAATCACAGTGAAGGAGCAACCGCCGTTTGGCCGCAAGGGCAAGAATCTGACGGTCACCGTCCCCGTATCCTTCCCGGTTGCCGCGCTCGGCGGGCAGATTGAGGCCCCGACTCTAGATGGCGGCAAGGTGAAGCTGCGCATCCCGGCGGGCACCGCCCACGGCAAGACCTTCCGCGCCAAGGGCAAGGGGGTCGCCGGCGGCGATCTGCTGGTCTCTATCGAGGTCGAGGTACCCCAACACCTGAGCGATGAGGCCAAGTCCGCGCTTGAGGCCTACGCCAAGGTCGCGTGATGGCTGCCGAATCGCTTGAGTTCGAATACTCCGAGGAGGAGTCCTCTGAGTCCGTTCCGATTGAAGAGGACGAACAAGCCCAAGTCCCGGCGGGGGAGTTAGCCAAGACCGACCCAGACCTGCCGGTGTTCGTGATCAACGTCGCGGCCCAGCTGGCCGGTATGCATCCTCAGACCCTGCGCGGCTACGACCGCCAGGGTCTGGTCGTCCCCAGAAGGGCCAAGGGCCAGGGGAGAGGGCGGCGGTATTCCATCCGCGACATCTACAAGCTGCGCCGCATCCAGAGCCTTTCTAAAGAGGCCGGGGTAAACCTGGAGGGCATCCGTCGGATCTTGGAGCTCGAATCCCAGCTAGAAGACGCCCACCGCCAGCTGGTTTCCATGACCCAGCTTGTGGCAAAGCTCCAGCGCGAGGAGCGCACGGCTCCAAGGGTCTTCACCGCAGGGTATGCGGGCGACGTCCACCTGGGCCGCACCCACCGCAAGCGCCGCGAACTGACGCGCTAGCTCAGCGCAGCAGGTTCAGGCCAGGGCAGCTAGCCAGCCCAGAATTCCCTCAGCATCGGTGAAAACCGTCCTGTTGCTGGCCCCCAAGAGCATGTTGTTGATCATCGGCTCGTTTTGGATTTCGGCAGAACCCTCGTTGGCGAAGGTCACTGAGGCGTACCCGCGCATCCACTCGCGCAGATCCAGCCCCTTCGGAAGGTACTTGAACTCGGTCGTGTACAGGGCGATGGGCTTTCCCAGCGCGTAGGCGATGCCGATCTCTACGCAGGTTCCGGAATCCGGGCCCAGGCCGTCGATATAGGCCACCAGGGCATCGCACGATCTGATGTTCTCCACGTCCTTGTAGAAGGTGGCCATCGAGGAATCTTCCCCGGCCTGGTCTTCGAGGATCAGGCCCTCGTCCCGCCAGGGGAAGTAGACCGAATGCCCTTGCCCTTCCAGCTCGGCAAGTACCTTGAGCGCGTGCTCTAGGTAGGCCTTGTTGTCCATCACCTGTGCGAAGTAAACGCGCATGTTCACACTCCCATCGCCAGCGTGTCGTAGTTTTCGATTTCGGGCCTCACAAGGTTGAACGCAACTCCGGCTTTCTCGTCCTCGGCCTTAACCTTCGTGTTGAGCCAGGAAGTTAGCCGGTAGGTGGGGTAGGAGAAAACCAGCTCGATCACCACCTGCAGCAGCACTTGCAGCAGCACCGCGCCGATGAAGATGCAGCCGAAGAATCCGGGCGTCCAGGGTTCGCCCCAGCCCCAGTCGATGAGTCCCGCGGCCATCATCGGGGCGGCCACGCAGCACGAGAACACGGCGGCGTCGAAGGTGCGCCCGGCGATGGAAGAGCCGACGGTACGCGAGATGTACTTGCGGTAGCCGTGCTTGGGTGCGGCCAGGTGACGCCGGTGCAGGAACCGGTGTACGACGTCGTTCACCCAATCCCCGAGCATGAAGATGATGGAACCGCCGAGCGTCATCAGGATCGACGCCGAAGGCAGCCAACCCCAGACGCTCGTGCCGCCGGCCTTCCCTTCCATCGTGACGAACTCGGCGGGCGCGTAGGTGTTCACGAAGTACAGAGAGCCGGAGACGATGATGTTCATGACCATGGCCAGGATGCCGGTGATGCGGGTGGCGCGGTATCCGAAGACCTCGGCGAAGATGTCCGAAAGCACGTAGAGGCTGACGAAGAAGACGATGTCGTACCCGCATGTGAACACGATGCCCCCGCCGAAATCCCAGATGGTGAAGGCGGCCAGGCCCAAGATATTCGTGCCCAGGTAGATCGCGCAGAAGACCCCGTACATGACGGCGTTCAGGTTGGCGCGGTAGGCGGAGACGACGACCGGTTCTTCCCCCGGCTGTGCAAGGCCAAGGAATGAGCGTAGGAATCTCATTAGTTCTCCTGTGGTTTGCGGTTTTCCGCCTGGCGAGGCGCACGATTCAACCGGGGAAGTTTACTACACGGGCCTGACGGCCTAGCTAGGGAGGCAGCTGCCGCATTGCCCGCTGATAGCATTTGGCGCATATGCAGCCCTCATTGAGAAATGCTCGTCGTGTTTTGCTCGCGTTCGCCTGGTTCTTGATCCCGTACGCGGCTTCGCTGGTGGTTTCCGGGTACCGGATTCCCGGCTCCACCCTGTGGCCGTGGAACCCAAACAGCTTCGACCTGGAGATCTACCAGCGCACCGGACAGATGGTGCTCGCCGGGCAGAATTTCTACGACGCCCCGCAAGGCTATCCGTGGATCTATCCTCCTTTCCCGGCGCTGTTCACCACCTTGCTCGCCCCGCTTTCGGTGCCGGCGGCGACGGCCTTGTGGGATGCGCTTTCGGTGGCGGTGCTCACGGCGCTGCTCTACCGGTTGGGTTTCTCGGGCGGCAAGCTGGCCTTGGCCGCCACCATCTGCGTGCTGCTCGTAGATCCGGTGAACCTCACCATCGGCTACGGCCAGGTTGGGATTTTGCTGGTTGGGTTGGTCTGCCTGGATTCGCTTCCGGGTAGGAGGTTCTTCCGTCGACGGCTGTTGCCCGAGGGCTGGCTGATCGGCTTGGGTGCCGCGGTGAAGCTCACCCCGGCCGTCTCGGCTGCCTACCTATTCTCTGCCGGACGCCGCAAGCCCGGACTCGCGGCGTTCTTCACCTTCTGCGCTTGTACAGCAGTGGGCTTTGCGGTGTTCTTCCAGTATTCCGCTGACTACTGGTTGGGGTTGTTGCACGGGAACACCGGCATGAACGACGGCCTCCCGTTTTGCTTGAATCAATCCATCATGGGGGCGCTGATCCGCCTGACCCATGGGTCGACGGCCGGTGCCATGGTGCTCATCGCGGTGGTGGCCGTTGCGGGTATCGCGGTCTGTGTTCTGATCCACCGCTGCGGGCAAGCGGCTCTTGCTCTTTGCCTGTCCGGCTTGACGGCCTTGCTCGCCTCGCCGATCTCGTGGTCTCACCACTGGGTCTGGATAGTCCCGCTGGCGGTGGTTCTGTGGAAGACCCGGGAACTTCCCGCGTGGTACCGCTTCTCTGGCCTGTTTTTGTGCTTGTGGATGGCCGTTTCGCCGTTCAAGTGGCTGCCCAACGATCACTTCGTTGAGTACACCTACGGCCCGGCGGCGATGCTGCTGGCCAACTTCGGCGTGTACCTGGGCTTGCTTTGGCTGCTGAGCGGGTTCGTACTCGCCCAGCAGCTTCGCAAGCGCTCGGCTAGCTTGCCAAGGTGAAGTCGATGATCGCCCGGCCGACCACCTCGCCGTTGTCGAGGTCTTGGTAGGCCTGGTTGGCATCGGCGAACGCGTAGCGGCGCGTGATCGCCTTGTCCAGATCGATGGAACCCTTGGCCGCCAGGTCGAGAACGATCGGCATATCGCGGCGCGGACGGGCGCCGAAGGAACCCAGCAATTGGACCTTGCGGCGCACGAGGTGGTTGATCGGGATGTTCGCCGTCGCCGTTCCGGAGGCCAGGCCGACGGGCACGACCTTGCCGCCGGCGTGCACCATCTGCGCACCCTGAACGATGGTTCCGCCGAAGCCGACCGCCTCAATCACGACATCGACGCCCCCGTGGGTGAGGTCGTTTACGGCCTGCACCGGATCAACCTTGGAAGAATTCACTGTATCGGTTGCCCCGGCCTCGCGGGCGGCAGCGAGCTTGTCGTCGGCCAGGTCGACGGCGATGATCCGGCGCGCGCCCACCGCCTTGGCAACCTGGATTACGGCCAGACCGACACCGCCGGTGCCGATGACCGCGAGGGTCTCGCCGATCTGAAGCTGGGCCGTCGTATGGACGGCACCGAACGCGGTGAAGAACGCGCAACCGAGCACCGAGACGTCGGGCAGCGGCAAGCCCTCGGGTACCTTGAACACGTCGGTGGCCGGAACCACGGAGAGCTGGCCGAGGCCGCCCATCGAGTACATGGTCACATCGGTTCCGTCGAGGTAGTGAAGGCGGGTGGTGTCGTCGTATAGGTGGCCCTTGAGCCGGTTGAGGGCGAAGAAGTTCTCGCAGATCTCCTCCTGCCCGCGCCCGCAGGCCTCGCACATTCCGCAGGGCATGATGAAGGAAGTCGCCACCTTGTCACCCACGGCGACGTTGCTGACGCCCTTGCCCAGGGCCACCACCGTCCCCGACATCTCATGGCCCATCACCCCGGGGGTCGGGAAGGCGATATCGCCGTGAATGACGTGGAGGTCGGAGTGGCAGACGCCGCAGGCGGCCACCTCCACGAGTACCTCGCCGTGCTTGGGCTTGGGGTCTTTGAGTTCGGTCATCTCCATCGGACGTCCCGGCTGCGTCAAGACGTGTGCGTACACTGTTCCTCCCATTCAGAAAAGACAACTAAATGTCAATATGTCTTTACAAAGGCTAGAACAATCGCGTGCCCTGGGGTAGGCCTACGCCACTATCTGGACGTTCGTGCACGCCGCACTCCCAACCCTGGTCAAGCGCTCAGTGGCACGTCCTCCGAAAGGAGGAACCACAAGGCCCGACAAGGTGACGCCAGGGCAGTTAGGCGGCGAGTAGGTTGGCCTCATGACCCAGACAGCCATCCCGGATAAGGAGAGCTCACAGGCTCTCGGAATCCACGTCGATTCCCTGATTCGCCACTTCGGCGCGGTCAAGGCCGTCGACGGAATCACATTCGACGCACCCGCGGGTGCCGTCACCGCACTCATCGGCCCCAACGGCTCAGGAAAAACGACGCTGCTGCTCATCCTGGCGGGCCTCCTCGCCCCTGATTCGGGGGAGGCCAGCGTGGCCGGGCTGGACGTCGTCCACGACGCGCGGGCTCGGGGCCGCATCGGCTGGATGCCCGACGTCTTCGGTACCTGGGATGCCCTCACCTGCCTGGAGATCCTGACGATCTTCGGCCAGGCCTATGGAATGAACAAGAAACACGCGGTCGCCAAAGCGGCCGAGCTGCTGGAGCGCTCCTATCTCGACGAGTTCGCCTCACTGCCCGCCCGCGTGCTCAGCCGAGGTCAGAAACAGCGGTTGGGTCTGGCCCGGGCGCTGGTACACGATCCGGACGTCCTCTTGCTCGACGAGCCCGCCTCCGGCCTCGACCCGCGCTCGCGCGTAGACCTGCGCGATATGCTGCGCTCGCTCGCCGCCGAGGGAAAGACAGTGCTGGTCTCTTCGCACGTGCTCTCTGAGCTCGAAGAGGTCTACGACCACGCGGTCTTCTTGTCCCAAGGTAAGACGATCGACACCGGGGAACCTGACGGCAACGAGGTTCGCCGCGGTTGGCGTCTGGAAGCGTTGGATCCGGCCTCCCTGCGCCGTTTCTTGGATTCGGCAGACATCCCCTACAAGGAAGGCAACCGGACAGGGGAGGTGGTGGTGTCGCTGGCCTCCTACGAGTCGGCCGCCGAGCTGTTCAAGGCCGCCGTTCTGGCGGGGGTTGCGCTGTACTCGGTCGCCCCGACGTCAGGCCGTCTGGAAGAGACCTATTTGAGCTTGGACGAGGAGCGAAAATGAGCAACTACTCTTTGAGTCTGCACGGGCTCGCCACGGTGTTTTCCCTGGAAGTTAAGCAGCGGCTGCGCTCCAAACGCTGGATCGTCGCACTGATCGCCTGGTTCCTGTTCGTCGGCGGCCTCACCTGGCTTGGCATGACGATCGTGTGGATGCAAGAACAATCGTTGGGAACGGGATACGCGAATTTCACCCGCGACGCCGGGCCCACGGCTTTCTCCCTCATCATGCTGTTCGTCCTGGGCATGGGCATCGTGGTCGCGCCGATGTTCACCGCTACCTCGATCAACGGCGACAGAGGGCAAAACACCCTTGCCGTGCTCCAGGCGACGCGCCTGTCGGCCCTGGAGATCACCTTCGGCAAACTCTTGGCCGCCATCGCAGCCGCGACAACCTTCCTTGCCGTCGCCCTCCCGTTCATCATCTGGACGATGTTCATCGGCAACGTCTCGGCGTGGCAGCTGCTGGTGAGTTTCCTCGTGCTGCTGGTGGAAGTGGCCGTAGTGTGCGCAGTCGGCTTGGGTTGGTCCGCAGTATTCAACCGCACAGCCGGGTCAGTCACCTTCACCTACCTGTCTTTGCTGTTCATCACCGTCATGCTGCCGATCATCATGATGTTGTGTACGCCCTTCGTAGCGCAGGCAGAAAAGGCCCAGTACTGGGGGATGAGCTACGAAGATGAACTGGCATTCAAGGACGAGGTCTACAAGTGGGAGACAGAGAACCCTTGGGCGTACGAAAACTCGGACTTCTCTAAAGCGCCGGTGGTGGATCCTTCCAAGTTCGGTTGGCACAGTACCGACGTGGGTATTGACCACACCGAGCGCATCTGGTGGATGCTGGCGCCCAACCCGTTCATGGTCTTAGCCGACGCCACCCCGCACGCCCCGGCATACGGCGTCGATCCCGACTACGAAGAGCGCGATACGATGAGTGCGCTCCGCTCGATGATGTACGCGGTGAAGTATCCGTATCGGTACGACGAGGATCATACGTCTGACTACTACAACAGCATCGGCTACTCGGTAGGCCCAGACGGTCAAGGCGGGGTAGTCGCCACACGCGACGACGGCTCAAGGATCATCGTCGATACGCCAGTGACCCCCTTATGGCGAAGAGCCAACCACTCGGGCGAGACCTGGCCCTGGGCTTTGGGGTTCTATGCCCTTGTAGGAATCGGGTTCCTGCTGCTGGCTACCTCTCGCCTGTCGATTCCCTACCATCGCTTGGCGAAAGGCACACGGGTCGCCTGACACCATGGATGCGAACCGGGGAGAACGATCCGGCGATTGGCGAACCCGCCCGTCGAACGGTAATGTTCTCCCCGGTGACGTGTCTGAGCGGCCTAAAGAGCACGCCTCGAAAGCGTGTGAGGATTCTGTCCTCCGTGGGTTCAAATCCCACCGTCACCGCCAGCATATAGCCTAGCCAACCGCCAAGCGATGTTGAGCCAGGCCTTCCTATGGAGTTGAGGGGGTAGCGTGGCCCCTACCACCCGCCAACACCCCCGACGCATATCCTTAGCGTCCCCTACCCAGTCTTCCGCCAGTCGTGCGGTGCTCATCTTGGTATCGACTAGCACTCTGGAACGCCACAAAGCGTCAACGTACGCCATTTGTGCGATGCTCGCGGGCTACTAGTCCGGGCAGGAAGTGAGACTGTCAACGACTCCAGTGAGACTTCTGAATGATTCTGGCGGCTCGGGTTGGCATTTCGCGAAGATTCGAGTAATGTTTCCTCTCGCCACGCGGTACGGCGCAAGAGCGAAAGCCCTTGTAAAGCCAAGCTAAGTGGTTCGGAAGCCAAGGAGCGCTAGCTCCAAGGGCGCCTTCGGGAAGATGGCTTCGGTCAGCTCCCAGCAGGGCCCGGCGAACCGGTCGAGGAGGTCGATTTGACAATCTCGAATCGGGGAGTAAGGTTATCCGAGTTGCCTGGCAGGGGCACGGGGCTGAAAATGCTTCGGGTTTTTGGTGGGTGTACGAAGTTTGAGAACTCAACAGCGTGCTTAAAGTCAATGCACTTGGTAGTGGTTCCGGTCTGGTTTGACGACTGGGTCGGGTTTGCTGCTGCCA
>JAISTE010000008.1 GCA_031272825.1 Propionibacteriaceae bacterium
GTACGGCTGGGCCCTGGGCACCAAACATGGCGTAGTCAAGCGCACAAATCCGGAGATCTTGGGCAAGGATTCGTGGGAGATCATCAAGCTGGCCGACGGCGACGAGGTGGTTGGGGCCGTCGAGCTCAAGCACGATCTCGACGAGCTGGTGTTTATCACCTCCGACGCCCAGCTGCTGCACTTCCCGGCTTCCTCGGTGCGCCCGCAAGGGCGTAACGGCGGCGGCATCGCCGGTATCAAGCTCGCCGATGGCGCCTCGGTTATCTTCTTCGGCGCCTGTGCAACCACGGACACGGCGGTGGTCACCATCGCTGGATCGTCGACGGCACTGCCTGGGACGGATGCCGGAATGGTGAAGGTGACGCCCTTCGATCTCTATCCGGGCAAGGGCCGGGCCACGGGTGGCGTGCGCTGCCAGCGCTTCTTAAAGGGCTTCGACACGCTGCTGCTCGCCTATGCCGGCCCGACGCCGGTCATCGCCTCGGCTGCCTCGGGAACCCCTGCGGAGCTTCCCGAGCCCGATCCGCGGCGCGACGGCTCCGGCACCCAAGGAACACTCCCGATCGCCGCCGTAGGGACGCGGTACTTCGCGTAGCGGATACTCCGTCCCCAGGACAGGCAAACCCCGTCCCCGGACTTGATCCGGGGCGGGCCCTTACCTCGTCATTCTGCGACTACGCGCAGAATGACGAGCAGCGCTAGTAAACCATCCCCATGGCCTGCCGCACTTCGTCAAGCGTGAGGTCGGCGCGCTCGTTGGCCTTGGAGATGCCCGCGTAGAGCACCTCGCGCAGGTAGTCGGGATTGGCGGCCAGCTCGGCGCGGCGGGCGCGGATCGGGGCGAAGAACTCGTTGACGGATTCGGTGACCAGCTTCTTGAGCTGCCCGGCTCCCCCGTCGCCGATCTCCTCTGCAACCTCCTGGGGCGTCCTTCCCGAAGTCAGGGCTGCGAGCAGCACCAGGTTGGAAACCTCGGGCCGGTTCTCGGGATCGTAGGTGATATGACGGTCAGCGTCAGTCACGGCCTTCTTGATGCGTTTGGCCGTCTCATCAGCGCTCATGCCGATCTCAATGGTGTTGCCGCGCGACTTGCTCATCTTGTGCCCGTCCATGCCCAGCAGCAACGAGGCCTTAGACAAGAGAGCCTCGGCCTGCGGGAAGACCGGCTCTTCGGGAACGGCCCTGCCGTAGCGCTCGTCGAAGCGGCGGGCAACGACGCGGGTTTGCTCCAGGTGCGGCAGCTGATCCTTGCCCACCGGCACAAGGTTGGCCTTGCAGAACAGAATGTCGGCCGCCTGGTGTACCGGGTAGGTGAGCAGCAGGCCGGAGAGCGCGCGGTTGCCAGTGGCCTCAAGCTCAGATTTCACCGTGGGGTTGCGCAGCAGCTCGGCCTCGGTGACCAGGGATAGGAACGGGAGCAGCAGCTGGTTGAGGGCCGGAACCATGGAGTGGTTGAAGATGACGGACTTGGCCGGGTCGATGCCGACGGCCAGGTAGTCGGCCACTAGGGAGTAGACGCGCTCGCGGATCGGGCCGGTTTCGTCGCGGTCGGTGATGACCTGGTAGTCGGCGACGAGTACCCAGGTCTCGACGCCCTTGTTCTGGAGCTCGACGCGGTTGGCCAGCGATCCGAAGTAGTGCCCGATGTGTAGGTTTCCGGTAGGACGATCACCGGTCAGCACCCGGAACTTGCTTGGGTCTTTGTCGATTTCTGCCTCGATCTGCTTCGAGCGCTCCTCGGAGCGCCGCAGGGATGCCGATGAGGTGGAATGGGCCAGCTGCTCGCCCGCGTCTTTCATGTTCTCTCCTTTTGCCAAGGGGAAAGTCTAGTGGACGCGACGCTCACGGCCTCGCAGCCATATCCACGATCTCCTCGAACACCTCCGGCGCGGTGCTGCAGGCCCCCAGCGGGTTGCGGGTCTTGCCCTTGCCGTGGTGGTCGGACGAGCCGGTGACTAGCAGATCGAGGTGCTTGGCTATCTTGCGCAAGCCCTCGCGGTCTTCGGCGCTGTGGTCGGGGTGGTCGGCTTCTATGCCCAACAACCCCAGGTCGGCCAGCCAGGCGATCGCCCCTTCGTCGAGTACCTCGCGGGAGCCGCGCGACCAGGGGTGGGCGATGACTGGCACTCCCCCTGCCTCGCGTACGGCCCGGACGGCCAGCGGCAATTCCGCGCCAACGGAGGGCACGTAGGCAGGGCCGGTCTCGGAGATGTACTTGGCGAAGGCCTCGTCGCGGTTGACCACGTATCCGGCGGCCACCATGGCGTCGGCGATATGCGGGCGCTGTATCGCAGCGTGCTCGGGGGCCCACTTGCGCACGTCTTCCATGGAAAGCGGCATTCCGAGCTCGGCAAGCTTGGCCAGTATCCGCGGGGTGCGGTCATCCTTGGCCTGACGGTTGGCCGCGAGCAGCTTGTTCAGCGTCTGGTTTTCAGAATCACACCCGTATCCCAGCAGGTGGACGGAGGCGCCCAGGTCGGTGGTGATCTCCACCCCGGCCAAGAACTTGATGCCGACGGCCGCCGCGGCGGTTCGCGCCTCGGCCAGGCCGCCGAAGGTGTCGTGGTCGCAAATGGCGATGGCCTTCAGGCCGAGGCGTTTGGCTTTGCGCACGAGTTCTGCGGGCCGGTCGGTTCCGTCGGAAACCGCCGAGTGCGTGTGGAGGTCGTATTCGCCGCTCATGTCTTCGAGCTTAGCCGCATAGAAAAAGAGAGGGCGGCTTGCGCCGCCCTCCCCTTGTTAGTTGGTTGGATCAATAGAAGATTGATGACCCGAAGGATACTAGATGTCCTAATAATCCATTCCGCCCATTTCGCCTCCGGCGGGAGCGGGCTGGGCCTTCTCGGGCTTGTCCGCGATGACCGCTTCGGTGGTGAGGAACAGGGCCGCGATAGAGGCCGCGTTCTGCAGGGCAGAGCGGGTGACCTTGACCGGGTCGATGATCTCGGCGTCGATCATGTTCACATACTCGTCGGTGGCGGCGTTCAGGCCTTGGCCGACCGGCAGGTTAGCGACCTTCTCCGCCACGACGCCGCCTTCGAGGCCGGCATTTGCGGCGATCTGCTTCAGCGGGGCCGAGCAGGCGGTCTCCACGATCTTGGCGCCGATCAGCTCGTCGCCCTCTAGGCCTTCGAGCTTGACGTTCTTCGCAGCCTGTAGCAGCGCGACGCCGCCGCCGGACACGATGCCCTCCTCGACTGCCGCACGGGCGTTGCGCACGGCGTCCTCGACGCGGTGCTTGAGCTCCTTGAGCTCCACCTCGGTGGCCGCACCGACCTTGATAACCGCAACGCCGCCGGCCAGCTTGGCCAAGCGCTCCTGCAGCTTCTCGCGGTCGTACTCAGAGTCGGTGTTCTCGATCTCCTTGCGGATCTGGTTGACGCGCCCTTCGATGGCGGCCTTGTCGCCCTTGCCGTCGACGATGGTGGTCTCGTCCTTGGTGACGACGACCTGCTTGGCCTGGCCGAGCAGATCCAGCGTGGTGTCTTCGAGCTTGAGGCCGACCTCTTCGGAGATGACCTGGCCGCCGGTGAGCACGGCGATGTCGCCGAGCATGGCCTTGCGGCGGTCGCCGAAGCCCGGGGCCTTGACGGCGACGGACTTGAAGGTGCCCTTGAGCTTGTTGACGATCAGGCCTGCCAGGGCCTCACCCTCGACGTCCTCGGCGATCACCAGCAGCGGCTTGCCGGACTGGACGACCTTCTCCAGCACCGGCAGCAGGTCGCGCAGGTTGGAGATCTTGGAGGAGACGATGAGGATGTACGGCTCGTCGAGGACGGTTTCCTGACGCTCGGAGTCGGTGATGAAGTAGGAGGAGAGGTAGCCCTTGTCGAAGCGCATGCCCTCGGTGAACTCCAGCTGCAGGTCGAAGGTGTTGGATTCGTCGACGGTGATGACGCCTTCCTTGCCGACCTTGTCCATGGCCTCGGCGATCTTAGCGCCGACCTCTTCGTTCGCGGCGGAGATCGAGGCGGTGGCGGCGATCTGGGCCTTGGAGTCGATCGGGATGGCCATCTCGGCGAGCTGCTTGACGATGGCTTCGGTGGCCTTCTCGATGCCGCGCTTGAGCGAGATCGGGTTGGCACCGGCGGTGACGTTGCGCAGGCCCTCGCGCACGAGCGCCTGGGCGATGACGGTGGCTGTGGTGGTGCCGTCGCCAGCGACGTCGTCGGTCTTCTTGGCGACCTCTTTGACCAGCTCTGCGCCGATCTTCTCGTAGGGATCCTCGAGCTCGATCTCCTTGGCGATAGAAACGCCGTCGTTGGTGATCGTGGGAGCGCCCCACTTCTTCTCAAGCACGACGTTGCGGCCCTTGGGGCCGAGGGTGACGCGTACGGCGTCCGCGAGGGTGTTCATCCCGCGCTCGAGAGCCCGGCGCGCTTCGACGTCGAATTCAATCAGCTTAGCCATGTCCTGGTAAGTCCTTCTTCGTTGTTGTCTTAGTGGCACTCTCCCATGTCGAGTGCCAAGTACATTCTTAGCACTCTCACCCCGAGAGTGCAAACCTTATCGCGGCGTTTCGTCAAGAAAACAGCGGGCGCGGAGCCTCAGCCCCGCGCCCGCTGTTTTCGCTATCGATTACTTGACTTTGAGCGTCCCCTTCTTGCTCGCCGACTTGATCTCGGCGTTGCTCATCCACTTGACGGTGATCTTGTACGATCCCTTCTTCAGCTTCGGGGTCTTGAAGGTGGCCTTGCCCTTCTTCACATTGACGGTCTTGGTCACGCCATTGACCTTGACGCTGACCTTGCCGTTCGGCTTCTTGATCCCAGGAGCGGTGACGGTGATGGTCACCTTGGCGCTCTTGTTCGCCTTCGCCGTCGGAATCTTGAGAGTCAAGGTGGCCTTGAGCTTGGCCTGCGACTTGACTGCCGAAGTCTTGACCGTCTTGGTGTAGCCGGACTTGGTGGCGGTCATCCGCACAGTGAGCTTGTGCCCGGAATCGGCCGATACCACCTTGTAGGTGCTCTTGGTCGCCTTCGAGATCTTCTTGCCGTCGCGCAGCCACTGGTACTTGACCGTCCAGCCGCTGGGAGCGCCGGTCGCGGTCAGGGTCTTGCCAACCTTGGCCGTCCCGGTGATCTTCGGGGTGAACACCGCGGTCTTCTCAAGCACGGTAACACCCGCGGAGGCGAACGCCGTGTCGGAGTACCCGTCCTTGGACAAGGTGACCACGACGGTGAGCGTGTGGCCCTGGTCGCCGTTCACCAGCGTGTAGCTGGACTTGGTAGCCCCCGAGATCTGCTTGCCATCACGCTGCCACTGGTAGGTGGCGGTGTAGCCCTCAGGAATCTCGCCCGCGGTGACCTTGTCTCCCGGCGTGATGGTGTCGCCCGCAGCACCTGCGGTGATGACCGGCGTCACGGTTCCGGCGGGAACTTCGGGATCGGAGGCCTTCTCGTCGGCCTTTTCGACGGTGAGCGCCCCGGAGACAACCACAAGCTGGTCATACCCGGACTTGTTCAACGTCACCCGCACCGAAACAGCAGCCCCCAGATCGGAGCTGTTGAGCCGGTATGTGCTGGTGATGGCCTTCGAGATTGCCGTGCCGTTGCGCAGCCACTGATAGGTGACGGCATATCCGTTGGCAGGCGAGTACACATCCGGAATGCCCGTGACGACCAGCACCGAATCAACCTTCGCAATCCCGGTAAGAACCGGAGTGAAGGCGGCGATCGAACCATTATCGATAGCCAGCACAGCCGACGTGGCGGACTTGCTGGTGTACCCCTGGCCGGCCATCGTAACGGTAACGGTGATGCTCTTGCCCAGGTCAGCCTCGGCGATGGTGTAAGTCGCCTCGGTTCCAACCTCGATACCCGCAACCTTCCACGAGTACAGGGGCGTGGTATTCGGATAGGTGGACGCGGACGGAAGCCCGGTTACGCTCAGCGCGGAGCCAAGCAACACCGATCCAGAGATGGCCGGGGTGAAGTTGTCGAAGGTCGACTTGAGTTCGACCCCTGGCGAAACATTGGGCTCAGGGGTTTCATACCCTGCCCTAGTTAGCTTGACCTCGACGGTCAGGGTCTTTCCGACGTTGGCCGATGTGATCTTGTAGCTGGCCGAGGTGGCACCCGAGATGTTAGTCGTGTTGCCGTTCTTGTCGGTGAGCTTCCACTGGTAGGCGGGTGTCCAGCCGTCCGCATCAGAGCTGATCTCGGCAATGACCGTGTCCCCGACCAACGGTTCGGAATTGGAGATTTCGACGCTCCACCCTTCGATCTTGTTCGCCTTCTTCACCGTGCCGACCGTGATGTTCGAAGCCGTGTCGGTACCGCCGTTAGGCTTGGTGATGGTGACATCGACGGTGAGCTCTTTGCCCAGGTCATCGG
>JAISTE010000011.1 GCA_031272825.1 Propionibacteriaceae bacterium
TTGATCGACAGGTAGTAGGGCGGCTGCAGCGCCGTGTTGGATTGCTGCACCGGATCGGCAGGAACCTCCCAAAGGTCAGGAGAGGTGTACCAGTCTCGAGGGTTCGTCATGTGGTAGCGGGCGAGGATCTCGCGCTGCACCTTGAACAGATCCTCGGGGTAGCGCATGTGCGCGAGCATGTCCTCGGAGATCTCGGACTTGGGCTTAAGCGAGCCGGGGAAGGCGGCCTCGTAGGTCTTGAGGATCGGATCCGAATCGTCCCACGCGTAGAGGGAGACCGTGCCGTCCGTCGCATCGACGACGGCCTTGACCGAGTTGCGGATGTAGTTGACCGACTGGCCGGAGAAGTAGCCGCCCGAGCGCTCGGAATCAGCGGTGGCCGTGTACATGTCAACCTTCTGCGAGTTCGGGAAGGAATCAGATGTGGTGTAGCAATCCACGATCCAAACCAGCCTGCCGTCGACGACCGCCGGATAGATGTTCTGATCCTGGGTCAGCCAAGGGGCCACCTCGGCGATGCGCTGCTTGGGCGTGCGGTCGTACAGGATCTTGGAATTCTCGCCGACGAACTGCGAGATGAGCAGGTTGTAGTCGGCGAACTTGGCCGCGTACAGCACCCGATTGAACAGGTTGCCGATCGGCACGCCGCCCTTGCCCTCGTAGGTGTTGTTGGTCGTCGGGGTGTCGAGCTCCATGTCCTCGTTGCTGACCTTGCCGACCACCACCCAGTTATTGGACTGTTCGCCGTAGTAGATGCGGCCTTCGTATTCGCCGAGCTTACCTGTTGCGGGCAGATCCTTCTCGATCCAATCCAGCCCGCCGGCCTCGCGGCGGTTGCCGTAGGCGGCCGCCAGCCCGTTGCCGTGGGTGTACTTGATGTGGAGGTTGTACCAGTTCTTGTCAGGAATACCGGCCTGGTTGAGCTCGCGGGCGGCGACGATGGAATCCGTCTCAGTGCCGTCGATGACGTAGCGGTCGACGTCCAGCGTCGAGGGGAAGGAGTAGTAGTCCTTCACCTGCTGCTGCTGCTCGAACGTCGGGCCGACCTTCGCAGGGTCTACCAGGCGGATGCCCGGCAGGGCCTCGGCGTCATCCTTGAGCTGCCCCGCCTCCGTCTTGGAGGTGGCCGAGTAGTCCTGCAGCTCGACACCATCGACGCCGTAGGCGGTGCGCGTGGCCTTGATGTGCTTGTCGATGTAGTCGTGTTCCTTGATCATCTCGGAAGGCTGCACCTCAAAGGTCTGGATGACGAAGGGGTAGGCCAGCTGCAAGATGATGCCGGAGACGATCATGATCACCAGCGCGCTGAGCGGAATCATCCAGCGGCGGACGAACAGGTTCACGATGAACAGCGCCGCGCAGATGAAGGCGATGACGGCCAAGATCAGCTTGGAGACGACGCGCGAGTTCCAATCGGTGTACTGCATGCCGGTGTACAGCGTGCCCGAGGAGATCATGTAGCCGAAGCGATCGAGCAGGCACTGGATACCGAAGACGACCAACACCAGGGCCGCGAGAATCGAGAAGTGGGTGCGCGCGGCGTCGGTCAGCGACGGACGGTTGCCGTTGACGTTGACCAGGTTTCCGGCCGCCAGGTAGACGACCGCGGCGGCGATGGCGGAGATGATGAGGGCCCCCATGAAGAAGCCGGTGAGCTGGCGCCACAGCGGGTACTCGAACACATAGAAAGAGGAGTCCATGCCGAAGTAGGGGTCGGCGTCGCCGAAGGGTTGACGGTTGACGAACGAGATCCACGTCATCGCCTGGCCGGGGCCGGAAACCCCGGAGAACAGGCCCAGGATGATCGCCGGGATGCCGATAGCCAGCCACTTTCTGCGGCTCATCATCAGCCGGTAGCGATCCAGGATCTCGGACTGGCCGGTGCGCGCGGCCCCCGGGCGGGCGCGCAGGGCGAACCACATGTTCAGCGCGACGATGAGCGTCATCACGGCGAAATAGCCGACGAACAGGAGCACCTGGGTTAGCAGCAAGGTGGTGAACACCTGGGGGAACTCGATCTGATCGAACCACAGCTTGCTGGTCCAGACATCGGTGAAGACGAAGAAGCCCCCGATCAAAACGATCAGGATTACCAGCGCCACCAATACCGGATTCTTGAAATTAAATTTTGGCAACGAGGGCATCTGGGGAACTGACACCTGCATCTACTCACAGCCTTTCACTACTTTTCCGCTCAACGCGGCTTGAAGATTCTCGATGGAATCAGCGAGGGTTGAAGCCCTTACCAGGGTCAAACCCTCGTCAGAGGCTACTTGGGAACAATTTCCGGAGGGAATAATGAAATAGCGCGCGCCATCGCGCTTCGCTGCCGCTATCCGCTGCCTGATACCGTCCACTGAGCCTACCTCGCCTGAAACGCTCATCCTACCCGCCCCGGCGACAATCTGCCCACCGGTGAGTTCCCCCTCGGTCAGCATGTCGTAGATAGCCAGCGAGAGCATCAGCCCCTCGGGATTGGAGGCCTTGTTGATGTTGACGATTTCGTCATGGGAATAGGACGTCGTGAACTGCAGGCCGAGCGTGGGGATCTTCGAATCGCGGCTGGTGGCCTGGACGATCATAATCGCATCCATGTCTTCCTTGTCGCGGATGAATTTCACCCTCACCGTGTCGCCGACCTTCAGATCGGCAATGGCCGCTTCGGCTTGGGCCTGCGTGCTAACGGCGTCCTGGTTGATCTGCGTCACCAGATCGCCGACCTGCAAGATGTTGTTGGCCGGGCCCGACGGCGCGACGACGGTTATCTGCGGATGCTCGATAATCTGGCGGTCAGCCTGCCTAAGGGCCGCGACCACGGCGTTGTCCTCGCGGATCACAAGCTTTTCAGGCTCGGGCTCGTTGACCAGCCGCGGGTTGTCGCCGTTCACCACCGAATCGGCCGGCAGTACCTCCTGGGCCTGGCTGAGCTGGGAGAGGGCGACGGAGAGCAAGTTGGAATTGCGATCCCCGGTGGTACCGACGGTGGCGAGCAGCAGCTGGCCCGTCGGCTTGTCGACCGGCTCGTCTTCAATCTCGATCACCGGCTTGCCGTCGATCTCGCCGAGATAGTTGTAAGTATCCCCCGGGCTCCAGATGGTGTAAGGGGTAGGGACAAGCAAGATAACCAGCAAAAGCAACACCGAGAGCGCAGCGGCGGACACAACCTGCCTGATCCTCATGGATTTCCCTTCTATTTCCCCTAAGCCTAGTCGAACGGGTATAGGGGATGGGTTTGGCCGGCGATCCATCGTCTAGGCTTGGCCCAGGAGGAACTCTCATGACTGATTTCGGCCTTCCCGACGGCTTCGACGAGGACGCCCTGCGCGCGTACCTGCGCCAGTTCGGCATCACCCCCGACGCCGACGGCAATATCGACCCCCAACAGCTGATGGACAAACTTCAAGACGCCCTGACGGCGTTCAACACCAACCTGGCCGGATTCGGCCCTTCCGATCCGGCATCAGGAATGAACTGGAACCTGACGCTGGACATCGCCCGTCGGGCACTGGGAACCAGCCCGCTGGTAACCGAGGCCGATCGCAAGGCCCTGGCCGACGCCGTCTACCTCGCCAATCTTTGGCTCGATGCCTCCACCTCGTTTGAGGCCGTCCCCTCGCTGCCGCAGGCCTGGACGCCGCGCGATTGGCTGGAGCGCACCTTCGAAACCTGGAAGCGGCTGGAAAAGCCCATCGTGGATTCGCTCTCGGTGGCACTCCAAGGGTTAGTGCCGCCAGGGATGTCGATCCCGGGGATGGAGGCACAGATGGGGCCGATGATGCGTGCCGCCGGTGCCGGGGTGTACTCCTCGCAGATCGGGCAGGCGCTCGCCTCGCTGGCCGACACCGTGCTAGGTCCTGGAGACCTGGGTTTTCCGTTGACCGATGAGCCGGTCGTCGCGCTGATCCCGGCCCACGTGGCCGATTTCGCCGCGGATCTGGACGTTCCGGCCTCCGACGTGTGGCTCTATCTGGCGCTGCGCGAATCGGCACGCGCTCGGCTCTTCCGTGCGGCACCCTGGCTGCCCGCGCAGCTGCTGGCGCTGGTCGAGCACTACGCGCGCGAGATCGACATCGACCCGGAGGCCCTGCAGGACGCCCTGGATTCTCAGATGCGCGAGGGCATGGAGGCCGGTGACATCGCCGGGCTGCAGCAGATGGGGATGAAGGTGGCCGATTCCATCTTCAATCCCGCCCGTACCGACGAGCAGCTGGAGGTTTTGGGAAGGCTGGAGACCTTGATCGCCCTGGTCGAGGGCTGGGTGGACGCCGTAGTGGATTCGGCCACCAAGGGCCGGATGCCGAGCGCCGCGGGGCTGGCCGAGATGGTGGCTAGGCGACGGGCGTCGGGAAAGATCTCCAAGGCGCTGCACTCCTTGCTCGGGCTGGATCTGCGCCCCAAGCGCGTGCGCGAGGCCAGGAACCTGTGGGCGGCCGTTTCCAACTTCAGGGGCGACGCCGAACGCGATGCCTCTTGGAAACACCCGGATCTGCTGCCCTCGGCCGAGGATCTGGCCGATCCGCTGCCCTACGCCGAACACGGCGTGGCTACTGAGCAAGACGAGCTGGACGCCGAGATCGAGAAGCTGCTGGGCGGCGAGTGAACTATTCCGTCACCCTGCAACCCACTCGTTATCTTGCAACCCACTCACCACCCTGCAACCCACTCACCACCCCGCAACCCACTCACCACCCCGCAACCCACTCGTCATCCTGCGCGCAGTCGCAGGATCTCTGTCGAGTGGTGAGGGGAGAGATGACGGATAGATGATGAGCGGCTCGCCATCCACACAAAGTCCGATATGGGGACTCATTTTGGGTTTGGGCGTGTAGCCTTGCGAACAAGAAATTCGAAGAAGGAGCACGGGAATAAACAACTCGCGCAGACAGTTAGGGGAGGCAATGAAGAAGCGAGCAAATATGACAGCTGAGATGTTCGAGACCCTCACGAAGGCCAACCGCTGCGATCGCTGCGGCGCGCAGGCCTATATGCGAGTAGTCCTTCCCTCCGGTGGCGAGCTCTACTTCTGTGCCCACCACGGACAGGCCCACGAAGCCAAGCTGCGCGAGAGCGCTTTGTCTATCTACGACGAGCGCGAGAAAGTCGGTGCCTCCGAGTAAGGGATAGCATGGCCGTATGCACAGACCATACGGCTCCTGGCCGTCGCCGATTAGCGCCGAAGCGCTAGCCAGCAAGGGCATTTCCCTATCGTTCTACTTCGGTGTTGCCGACGGCGAAACCTGCTACTTTTCTGTGCCCGACCCCGAAGACGGGGGCCGGGTGCGGCTGTTCAAGTGCGACGGGGACTCCAAACCGGACTACAGCGGGCTCGTCGAGCTACTTCCCGGGCGCTACGTGCGCTCGGCGCTGCAGGAGTACGGAGGCGGCGATTGGGCGGTATCTGACGGCGTCGTCGTGTATTCGGACTTTCCCTCCGGCGAGCTGCGTTTGCTGCGCGACGGGGTAGATTCGCTGCTGGCCCCCGGCGGGGATTACCGCTACGGCTCGATCTCGGTTTACCCATCAGCGGGAATTGCGCTGGCCGTGCGCGAAGACCACTCGGGTTCCGCAGAAGCGCTCACGACCATCGTCTCGGCGGCACTGGACGGCTCGGGCGTATCGGTTCTGTGCGGAGATGCCCGCCGCGGGTATGTAGATGACGTGAGCGGAAAAGAGAGCTCGGATACCCACGATTGCGCGGACGGGAAAGAAAGCACGGGCTCCGATTTCTACGCTTCCCCCACCCTCAGCGAAGACGGACGCCTGGCCTGGGTCGAGTGGGATCACCCCAACATGCCCTGGGACACAACCCGAGTGTGCGTAGCTCCGCTAGCCCACCCCGAAGACGTCAGCGTTGTTGCGGGGCCTGCCCCGGCTCGGAGGCCGGGGACGTCGGCTCGGAGACCGGGGACGACAGACGCCATAACCCCGTCCCAGGACTTGATCCGGGGCGGCGAGCACGCATCCAACGTCTACCCGATGTGGAGCCCAGACGGCACGCTCATCTTCATCTCCGACGCCGCCGGATACTGGAACTTCTATCACTGGGACGGGAGCACAACCGTCGCGCTGTATCCAAAGGACGCGGACTTCTGCCAGCCGATGTGGAACCCGCACCCGGCCCCGTACACGCTGATCGACGCCCAGACCATCGGCTGCACCTGGCTTGAGGACGGTTTCGCCAAGTTCGGAAAGCTCCATATCGATTCGCACGATCTGGAGGAGCTTCCCTTCGACGCGGTCTCCACAGGCAATTACCTGCCCGGAACCGGGCGCTATTCACTGGCCCACTTCGGCTATATCGACCGGCCCGACGAGTACGTGCGTATCGACTGGGAGACAGGTACCGCACAGACCCTGTTCTCGTCAGGCGAACGAAGCTTGGCAGAAAACCAAATCTCCCAGGCCTCCCCTATCCACTTCGAGGGTGCGGCAGGTCAAACCCACGCCTGGTTCTACCCGCCCGCAAACGGCGATCTGACCGGGGTCGAGGGCGAGTTGCCGCCAGTAATCGTGCTGACCCACGGCGGGCCGACGTCGTTTTCTTCTCCGCACTTTTCCAAGTCCTACCAGTACTGGACGACCAGGGGCATCGCGGTGTTGGACGTCAACTACTCGGGTTCGTCGGGCTACGGGCGCGCCTACCGCGACCGGCTGCAAGGCCAGTGGGGAGTACTCGACGTGGCCGATTGCGTCGCCGCCGTGGAGACGCTGATTGCCCGCGGGCTTATAGACGGAGATCGGGTGGCGATCAAGGGCGGCTCGGCGGGCGGCTACACCACCTTGCGGGCGCTGACAAGCTCGGATGTGTTCGCCGGCGGCATCTCGTACTACGGGATCGGCGATCTGGAAGCCCTGGCCAAGGACACGCACAAGTTCGAATCGCGCTACCTCGACGGCCTGGTGGCACCCTACCCCGAGCGTCGGGACGTCTACATCGATCGCTCCCCCATCTATCACCTGGATAACCTGACTTGCCCCATGCTGATCTTGCAGGGGGAGGACGACAAGGTCGTGCCTCCGGCCCAGGCCACCGAGATGGCCCAGGCCGTCGAGGCAAAGGGACTGCCGGTAACGCTCATCATGTTCCCGGGCGAGGGCCACGGCTTCCGCAAGCCCGAATCGCTGCTCACCGCCCAGGAGGCGGAGCTCACCTTCCTATCGCAGGTCTTCGAGTTCGAGCCCGCCTAGTGTTTTCGTCATTTAGCGAAACCCCACCCCGTCATCCTGCGCGTAGTCGCAGGATCTGAGGTGAGATTCTGCGACTACGCTTCGCTACGCGCTAAATGACGAGGGTGCTGTTTACAGCACCACTTCCACCCGGTAGCTCTTCCCCTCCTCAGGCAGCGGCAGTTTCAGCGCCTGACGCGAGCCGACCTGGGATAGCTCCACCGGCTGGCCGTCGACCATCGCCGACGAAAGCCCGGCCATCTTCCCGTTCGGATTGGAAACCGAAATCTCGTAGGTTGCGCCGCACCACTGGCGTCGAATCTGGAAACCGGGCCAATCAGCTGGGATGCACGGATCTACGATCAGGCCGCCGAGGGTCGGGCGCACGCCGAGCAGGTACTTCGTCGCCGCTGTGTACATCCAGCCCGCTGTGCCGGTCAGCCACGGGTTCTGGGCCTTACCAAACCACTCGTGATCGCGGCCATAGACGAACTGGGCGTAGACGTACGGCTCGGCCCCGCGGGTCTCGATCATGTCGTTTTGCCTTGCCGGAGCCATGGTCTCGTAGAAACGCCAGGCTCGGTCGCCGCGGCCCAGCATCGCCTCAGCGATGATCGGCCAGGCGTTCGGATGCGAAAAGATCGAGCCGTTCTCCTTCACCCCCGGATAGACGCGGGTGACGTAGCCGATGGAGTCGTCGACTTTGGTATACGACGGCCAGCAAAGGTGTGTCCCCCACTCGCTGGCCAGCTTCTCCCCCACCGCGTCCATCGACGAGATCCCGCGATCATACGGCGCGACCCCGGAGATGACGGCCCACGGCATGTGCTCCAAGAACAGTTTGCCTTCCTCATTGGAAGCCGAGCCGATCTTGGCCCCCTCGCGGGTGAAGCCGCGCAGGTACCAATCCCCGTCCCAAAGCTCGGCGTTGGCGACCTTCTCGACGGAGGCGATGATCTCGTCCATGCGCTTGGCGTCCTCGGTGCGGCCCAGCGCGACGGCGGCCTCCTTGAGGGCCCCGGCCGCCCAGGCGTTCAGGAAGGAAACCAGTGCGGTCTCGCCGCCGCCCAAGTTCAGGCAATCATTCCAGTCCGCGCGCAGACCCTTGGCCACGCCGTTGTCCCCGACCTCGTGCGCCGTGAACTCGACGGCCCGGCGCAGGTGCTCATACACCGTGGCGGGTTTCGCGCTAAAGCGGCCAGCCAGGTCGCCCAGCACGCCCTCGCGCTCGGCGGCGGTCAGCTCACTATCGGCGAACGGCACGATTTCGTCCAGGAAGGAAAGCTCGCCGGTCTCCACCACGTATTCGAGCACGGAGGGAACGAGCCAAAGGTGGTCGTCGGAACAGGCGTCGGCCAGCCCGTGCACCATGTCGGTGCTCTTGGTGGGCACGACCGTGGGCAGCTTCACCCCGCCGGGGATCTCCGTGCGTTCCTCCCACAGGAGAGGATCGAACAGGTGCAGCCCGTAGCCGACCGACATCTGGCCGTGCAGCAGCTCCAGCAGGCGTTGTTTCACCTTGCCGGGATTGGTGTGGGCCACGCTCATCACGTCCTGAGCGGTGTCGCGGTAACCCAAGCCCGTCCGTCCGCCCACCTCGACGAAGGAAGCGAAGCGCGACCACACCACGCAGGTTTCCGCCTGGAGCAGCGTCCAGGTATTCAGCAGCGTGTTCATGTCCTCGCTGGGGGTTTCCACCTGAAGCGTGGCGCGCTTGGCCGCCCAGTACCCGGCCAGCTCTTCGATTGCCGCGTCCACGGCCTCGGGATTGGCAAAGCGCGAACGCATCTCGACACCCGCGCTGCGCCGCCCATAGCCCAGGATGTACGCCAGGCGCACGCTCTCGCCGGGGGCGAGCTGCAGCTTGTTTTGCAGCGCCCCACAGTGGTTCTGGGTGGTCGCCTGGGAGCCGGAGCACGCGCCCTGCTCCACGGCCAGCGGGTTCGATTCGGATCGGTAGGCGCCGAGGAAAGAATCGCGCAAGGTGTCGAACGAATCGGGTACCAGCGTCGAGGTGAAGTAGTGGTACGTCCAGGGCTCGTAGTAGAAGTCGTACTCGACGATCCCATCTGCGTAGTCCGCCCCGGAGGCGTAGAGCGACATCTGGAAGTTCTCGTTGTCGATCTGCACCGAGTGGAAGGAGAACTCGACGTAGCCGAACAAGGAGATATTGCGGGTTTCCTCCGACAGGTTGGTAACGGTTACGTCCCAGACCTCGGCATCGGTGTCAACGGGTACGAAAACCCGTTGTGAGACGCCGATTCCCTCCCGCTCGCACTCGAAGACCGAGTAGCCCAGCCCGTGGCGGGTGCGGTACTTGTGCTCGCCCAGGTTCCCGCCGACCGGCTGCCAGGAGGCCGTCCAGAAATCGGCGGTGTCGTCGTCTCGCACGTACAGGTAGTGGCCAGGCCGGTTCGCCGCGTTGGGACGGAACCTGGTCACCCTCCCGTGTTCGCTCGATTTGTAAAAGGAGTATCCCCCGGCGTTTCCGTCGATCACCGTGCACCAGTCGCGCTGCCCCAGATAGTTGATCCAGGGGGCGGGCGTATCGGGCCGATCGATCACATATTCGAGGGCGTCGTTGTCGAAATGTCCGTATTGCATGTGCTTGCTCCCCCTACTTCGCCGAGGCGAAGCGCTCGAGCCAGGCGACCAGCTCCTTGGCCTTCTTCTTGCTGCTCGCCTCGGCGACGAGCCGCAGGATCGGCTCGGTGCCGGAGAACCGCAGCAGCACCCAGTCGCCGCCTTCCAAGGTGATGCGGATGCCGTCGAAGGAATCGATGGCTTCGACCGGGTACCCGGCCACCTCCTTCGGCGCGGCCGCAGCCATGATGCGCGGCAGTTCGACGCGCAGCTCGGGCGTGGCGGGCATGGAGGTTTCCACCGAGTAGAGCTTGCCGGTGATGTCGTAGACCTTCTTGAGCAGCTTCGAGAAGGGCTTACCGGTGCGGGCCAGCATCTCTACCACCAGCGCGCAGGCGAAGATGCCGTCCTTGCCCAGGATGTGTCCGCGCACTGTCAGGCCGCCGGAGGATTCGCCGCCCATCAGCGCGTCGATCTGAAGCATTCCCGCGGTGATGTGCTTGAAGCCCACCGGGGTTTCGACGTGCTTTTCACCGAAGTGATCGGCCAGCCGGTCGAGCAGGTGGGTAGTGGAGATGTTGCGCACCACCCCGCCGCGCTCGCCGCGCACCTCGTGCAGGTACCAGTAGATGACCAATAACAGATCGTTGGCCGAAACATAGCGGCCCCGCTCGTCGATGATGCCGATGCGGTCAGAATCCCCGTCGGTAGCCATGCCGAGATCGAAATTTCCGCGCTTGACCAGGTCAATCAGCGTGGTGAGGCGCTCGGGATCGGGGGCCGGGGAGATGCCGCCGAACAGCGGGTTGTGGCCCGAGTGGATGAACTCGGTGCGCACCCGGGCGTCCGACAAGATGGTGCCGAGGGTGAGCTGCGAGGTTCCGTACATTGGATCGACGACCACGCGCAGGCCCTTCGCCGCGCGCATCTGGTCGACGTCCACGATGTTCTCGACCGCCTTCACGTAGGGAACGTAGAGATCGACCTCCTTGACCAGACCCCAGCGCTTGGCCAGCTCAAGGTCGATGGAGACGACGTCCTGGCGGGTCAGCGAGTTGGCCTCGGCCGTCATGCGGTCGGTCTCATCGGCCAGCGGCAGCGAGCCGTCCTCGCGGAACACCTTCAGACCATTCCACTCCGGCGGGTTGTGGGAGGCGGTGAACACCAGCGAGTAGGCGTTGTGCAGATAGGGGGCGGCGAAGGTGACCAGAGGCGTCGGGACGTCGCCGACCAGGATGTCCACCGGAATGTTGTTCCCGGCGAAGACCTCCGCGGCATTGCGCACCGACTCGCCGGAGAGGAACCGGCGGTCGCCGCCGATGGAGACGCCCATCGGCTCGCGGTTGTTGCGCGTGATCTCGTTGGCCAGCGCCTGGCACAGGCGCCTGACGTTGTGGATGGTGAAGCTCTCGCCGATCTTGGCCCGCCACCCGCCAGTACCGAAGGCGATCTCGCCGGTCTCGACCATGTGGGAGGGGGCGAACAGCCGCTTGAGCACGAGGTCGGAGGCGGCCTGGAGCTCGGCGTCGGTGTTGATGCCCTGCACCTCGTCCGGGTCGAGGATGGCGTAGGAGGATACCTTCACCCCGGCTTCGATCAGTGCCTCGGCCAGCTCGGTGAGCCGGTGCTCGCCGCGTTCGGCCAGCTCGTCCAAGGTGGGGATGAGCAGCGCGTTGTCGACGATGTACGCGCCGACGTTGACCTCGGTGGTGGCAGCGTCGGACTCGTCGAGGTCGGAGCGTTCGACGATCTCCTCGATTTCGCCGTCCGCACCACGGATCACCCGCCCGTAGCCGGAGGGATCGTCCAGGTGGGCCGTCAGCACGGAGAAGTGTGCGTCCTTGAGCCGGTGCCGCCACAAAAGGCCTTGATAGGAGGCCGGACGGATCAGCGGGGTATCGCCATAGGCGACCAGCACATCCCCGTCGAAGCCTTCGAGCTCGAAGCGGGCGCAGCGCACGGCGTCGCCGGTTCCGGCCTGCACAGTCTGTACGACGTACGTCCAGGATTCGCCCAGGTGCTCGCGCACGCGGTTGTCGTGCTCGGCCACCACGATGATGACGTTTTCCTTACCGACGACCTGGGCCACGTCCGCGAGCGTGGCTTCGATCACCGTGGAGTCGGCCAGCGGCCTGAGCAACAGCTCCCTGGTTCGTTCGTCTTTTCCGGCGGCCAGCACCACCGCTTTACATCCCCTCATTTATATCCTTCCAACTAGCGCGGCCCCGATGGCCGCCACCGGGTCAGACGTGCGCAGCTCGAAGATTCGAGCCGCCGGATCCAGCCCCGCGATAAATTCTGATTCTTTGGCGTCTTCTTCGAAGACGGTCTTGACGGCCTCAGTCAACCACGGTGCCGCCTCTACGATGCCGCCGCCTAAGACTATGGCCTCGGGATCGTAGGCGGTCAGCACCGCCTCGACCAGGGTGCGCATCGCACACAGTATGCGTTTGACTTCGGCTTTTGCCCTGTCAGTGTCGGTGTTGAAGAGCGCGCGCAGGTCTACTCCCAGCCCCTGCATCCGCACTGTCAGGTATTTGCCGCCCACGACCGTCTCTACGCAGCCGTGCTGACCGCAGCCACACAGGTCGCCGCCGGGTTCGACCACCAGGTGGCCCAGTTCCCCGGCCCCGTTGCTCTTGCCGCGCAGTACCCGCCCGTCCATGACGGTGGCGGTGCTGAAGCCGGTGCCGATGTTGATGTAGGTAAGCGAGGCGGGGGTGCGTGCGAAGCGCAGGGCCCCGAGGGCGGTGGCCTTGACGTCGTTCTCGATGGCGACCGGAACCGAGAAATCGCGCTCCAGCATCGCCTTGAGCGGCGCCTCAGCCAGGTCGAGGTTGACTGCGGTCTTGACCACACCCGTCGCCGGGTCTACAAGGCCGGGGATACCGACGCCGACCGAGGTAAAAGCCTTCGCCTCCACCCCGAGGCACTCTTGCATCCTGCCGGTCAGCGCGCCGATGGTCTGGTAGACCCCTTCGGCGCCCTTCATCGTGGGGACGACCTGGCGAGCGAGGATCTTGCCTTCGGCGTCGAGGGTGACGGCCTCCGCCTTCGTGCCCCCGACGTCGATGCCGAGTGAGAGCATCAGCCCTTCACCGCCCCGGCGACCAGGCCAGAGGTCATGCGGCCTTGGACTAGCAGGAAGAAGATGATGACCGGCACGGCGACCAGCGTAGAGGCGGCCATGACCTGCCCCCAATCGGTGGCGCGGGAGGCCGAGGCCTGCACGAACGCGCGCAGCCACAGCGGCAGGGTGCGGGCTTCCTCGCTTTGCATGATGACCAAGGCGACGGTGAACTCGTTCCAGGCCTGCAAGAAGGCGTAGACGCCGGAGGCCACGAGGCCGGGGGCCAGCAGCGGGAAGGTGATCCTGAAGAAGGCCTGGGTGCGGGTGCAGCCGTCGACCATGGCCGATTCCTCCAGGTCGGCCGGAACCCCGGCGACGAAACCGCGCAGCATCCACACGGTGAACGGGATGACGGAGGCCGTGTAGAGCCCGGCCAGGCCGAGAGCGTTGTTGATCAGGTTCAGCGAAGCCAGCATCTTGTACTGGGCGATGAACAGGCCTTCGGCGGGCAGCATCTGGATGAACAGCACCGCGAGCACGAAGGACGTGCGGCCCTTGAAGTGGTAGCGCGAGATGGCGAGGGCGGCCAGGAAGGCGAAGAGCAGGCATGCGGCCACGGCGATGATGGTGACGGTCAGCGACATGCGCAGCGCCGGCCAGAAGGTACCCATCTCGAACACGGCCTCGTAGTTATCGAGGGAGCCGCCCCACGGGAAGAAGCGCGGGGTTCCTGATTCGAGCACCGCGGTTGGCAGCAGGGACGACGAGATCATCCAGTACACGGGGAACACCCAGACCAGGGCCAGCAAGATGGCGATGATCGAGCGCAGGCCCTTGAACAGCTTGCGGCGCTGGGCTCCGCGCTGGCCGGGATTAGTGACCGCCCTCGTAGCGGGCTTGACGTTCACGTTTTCGATTGCGCGCTCGGGCGCGGCGAGGGTTTGGCTAGCCATTGTTGTCCTCCTTGAGCAAAGAGCGGACGTAGGGGGCGGACAGGACGATGGTCAGCACCAGCACGAACACCGACATGGCGGCGGCCATGCCGTAGTTGGCCGAGCCGGCCCCGGTGCGGTAGATGAAGGTACCGAGCAGGTCTGTGGAGTTGTAGTCGGCCCCGGCGTCTTGAAGCATCTGAATCTGGGTGAACACCCGCAGATCCCAGATGATCTGCAGAAGCAAAACGATCATCAGCACCGGACGGATGAGCGGCAAGATGATCTGGGTGAAGCGCTGCCAGCCGTTGGCACCGTCGAGCTGGGCGGCTTCGAGAACCTCGCCGGATACCTGGGTCAGGCCCGCGTAAACGGAGAAGGCGACGAAGGGCACCGACATCCATACGACGATGATGGTTGCGACGGCGTAGAAGGAGATCGGGTCTTCCAGCCAGTTGTGGTTGGCGAATGCCGGGCCGAGCACCCAGTTGATGACGCCCGAGTACCAGTTGAACAGCCACAGCCAGACGGTCATGGCCGCCACGACCGGCATGGCCCAGGCGAGCAGCAGGCCGACTTGCAGCACGAGCCGAGCCCCCTTGACGATGGAGTTCATCAACACGGCCAGCGCCACGCCGATGATGACGGTCAGGGCTGCGTTTACCAGGCAGAAGGCGATAGAGCGCAGGATCACGGCCCAGATCTGCGGATCGGTGAAGATCTTGACGTAGTTGGCCCCGCCCACCCATTCGGGCGGCTGGCCGAACTGCTGCTTGAGGCCGTATTCCTGGAAGGAGGTGATGATCTGCCAGCCGACGGGATAGGCCAAGGCGGCGAGCAAGACGATGATCGCCGGGAGGATCAGCATGTAGGGAGCGATGTGGAACTTGCGCTTCTTTTGTGCGAGCGGCGGTGCTGCAATGGAGCTCATGAAGGTGCTTTCGTGAAGAGTTATGGGGTGCTTTGCCCCCGGACTGGGTACCGAGGGCAAAGCTGGTATCGGTGTGGGTGCCCGCCCGCGCGCTAGGCGGCGCGGGCGGGATGCCGAGTGGGCGCCTAGCCCTCGCCGTTCAGGATCGGCGTGACCTTGGCGTCGTACTCCTTGGTCAGTGCCGCGATGTCGCCGCCGGTCGAGATCTTGGAGAAGAGCTCTTCGAGGAGCTTCTTGTCTTCGACCTGCGCCCAGCCGACGGCCGCCGGAGTGAGCTTGGAGTTCGAGGCGGAGTCGATCAGGGCCTTGGCGAACTCATCAGAGCCCAGGGTGGAGTTGAAATCGGAGTTGGCCGGGCCCATGCCGTTCTCGCCCAGGAGCGTCTGGTACTCGTCGGAGAAGATGATCCGCAGCAGCTCACGGGAGCCTTCCTGGTTCTTCGACTTGGCGGAGATACCGATGTTGGAGCCGCCTGCGAACACCGGGGCGGGGTTGCCGTCGTTGCCGGGCAGCGGGTAGACGCCGAACACCTTGCCGTCCCACTCGCGGGCGTCCTTCATCTTGCCGGTCTTCTCGTCCTTGACCTTGGTGAGCTTGCCGATCGACCAGTGGGCCCAGCCGGGAGCCATGATGGTGGCGGCGCCAAGCTTGGTCGGGGTCTCCTTGGTGACCTCTTCGGTCGTGGCGTCCTTCTCAACGTCCGTGTCGGTGTCGTTGATGTACAGCCACGGGGACTGATCCTTGGCGGTGGCCGGAGCCTTAGAGGCGTTCTGGTAGATGTTCTGCAGCTGCGTCAGACCCTTGATGGTGTTGGGATCGGACATGGTGGAGACCCACTTGCCGTTCTCTTGCTTTGCCAGATCGCCGCCGTTGGCGAAGATCCAGGAGATGCCGTTGCGCCAGTCCTGGCCGCCGATGAAGAAGCCGGAGAAGTTGTCGATCTTCTTGGGGTTCTTCTTGGCGATCTCGACGACGGTGGAGTTGAACTCGTCGAGCGTCTTCGGGACGGAGACACCGGCCTCCTTGTAGATGTCCTTGCGGTAGAACATGTAGCGCGAACCGTAGTAGTACGGCAGCGTGTAGTTCTTGTCGCCGACCTTGCCGACCTCGACGAAAGACTGCAGCAATTTATCGCCGCCGAGCTCTTGGTACATGTCGGTGATGTCGGAGAATCCGCCCACGTTCGTGAAGGTTGGGGACTGCGTGTTGCCGACCTCGACGACGTCGGGGGTGTTGTTCGGATCGGGCAGAGCGGTCGTCAGCTTGGTGACGAGATCGCCCCAGGTCTGCTCCTCAATCTTGAGGGTGCCGCCGGTCTTCTTCTTGTAGGTCTCCTGGAGATATTCGCGGAGGGCCGTGGGGGTGTCGGAGCCAGCCAGCCACAAGGTGATGTTCTGGCCGGCCGCCGCTGATTCGCTCGAGCTATTGCTCGGGGCGGCGCTGTTCCCGGCGTTCGATGGCGAACCACATGCCGAGAAGAGCAAGGCACCAGAGGTGACCATTGCGAGAAGTGCTGCTGTGCGCTTCATTTGTTTTCCTTTCACTGCCGGGGAGGGGTCAGGAGACCCCGAGTTGATTCTTCATAACGATGGCTGCGGCCCCGAGCAATACCGCATCCTCGTCGAGGGTTGAGAGTTTGATCGACGCCTCGGGCCGAGCTTCGATCCGAGTGCGTTCACGTACGGTCTGGGCGGCGGCTTCGAGGAAGGTGCCGTCGAGCAGTTCCGGTGGCCCGCCCAAGATGACGTCCACGATGTCGGCGGTGGCCAACACGAAGGAGAGGGCCTCGCCGAGCTTTTGGCCGGCCTGCGTGAGCACCGCATCGCGATCATGGCTTTCCTCGATGCGCTGGAGCATGGCCGGAACCCGAATCCAGGTCTCCAGGCAGCCTTCCTTGCCGCACGAGCAGGTGCCGCCCGCCGGATCGACGACCACGTGCCCGAACTCCCCCGCGCCTCCAAACGGGCCGGTGATGAGCTCGCCGCGCAACAACAAACCGGAGCCGACGCCGCGGGAGATCTGCATGCGGATGAAGTCGTCGGGGGCCTCGGCGAAACGGTGTTCAGCCAGGGCCGCACTGTTGGCGTCGTTTTCGACATCGACGCTCATTCCGAGCTCTTTCTCCAGCGCCGCTTTGAGATTTAGCGCGTGCCATTCGAGGTTGGTGGAGGTGACGACTCCGGGTTCCGGGCCGACGAACCCTGGGGTTCCGACACCGACGCCGACCACGTGCTGTTCAGCGGCGGCTTCGAGTTCGCGTACCGTGGCGATGAGCTCGTCGACGGCGTCCTGGCCGGTCTTGCCGTCTAGCTCGTGTTCTACGCGGTTCAGCAGTTGCCCGTCGAGCGTGCACAGCGCGCCGGTGACCGAGCGCGAGCCGGACATGTCGATGGCGATGATGTTATGGCGCTCGTATGGCATCCGCAGCTTCGTCGAGGGTTTGCCCGGGCGTTGTTCGTGGATGACGCCGAGCTCCTCGGCGTAGTCGTCGGCGATCATCGACTTGATCAGCTCTCCGGAAGTTACGCGGGTGACGCCGGTGAGCCGGGCGAGATCTGCCCTTGAAATCCCTGGGTTCTCGTAGAGCGTAGACATCACGAGCGCGAGATTCGAGCGGCGCTGATCTTGTGCCCTGCTGGGCTTCCTGCGCCTCGTCCTGCGTTGAGGCTCCTTCACCTCTGTGTGCGTCATGTTTGTTAGTTAACTACCTTTACACGGGTTAGTCAAACTTCTGAGCAAAACGTTATGGATTTGTTATCTAGGTTTACAACAACGAAAACGGGCGGCTGCCGGTGGCAACCGCCCGTCTTTGATTCGCTCGATCAGAACATTTGCTGAACCTTGCCCGTGGCGTCAAGCTCGATCAGGTCGGCCTTGAAGCCGGCCTCAAGCTTGCCCACGCCCTGCAGGCCCAGATAGCTGGCCGGATTGGTCGTGGCCATCCACACCGCGTGCGCCAGCGAAATGTCGTTGGCAACGGCGTTCATTACGGCCGTCTCCAGGAAGATCGTCGAACCGGCGATTGAGCCGCCGTCGACGAGCCTGGCCACAGTATCCACGACCTTCACAGGCAGGCCGCCCAAGGAGTAGTTGCCGTCAGGCATTCCGGCGGCCTCCATCGCGTCGGTGATCAGCACCACGCGCTCGGGCTCGGCCCCGATCACCCACGAGACCAGGTGACGGTCGACGTGATGAGTATCGAAGATCAGCTCCAGGTAGGCCTCCGCATCGCGCAGCCCGGCGAGCACCGGACCCGGATCGCGGTGCTTGAGATCCGGCATCGCGTTGAACAGGTGCGTAAACCCGCGTGCCCCGGCCTGCAGCCCGCGCACCGCCATGTCAAAGTCAGCGACGGTATGGCCCAAGGCCGCGACGATCCCCGCCGAAGCGAAGCGACGGATGGCCTCCAGCGCCCCTTCGAGCTCCGGCGCGATGGTCACCATCTTCACCAGGCCCGGTTCCAGGGCCAGGATCGTGTCGATGGATTCCTTGTCCGGCACCGCCAGCTTGGTGGCATCGTGGGCCCCCTTGTTGCAAGGGGAAATCCACGGGCCCTCCAGGTGGATGCCGGCCAGCTCGCCGGAGTGAACCAGCGGTTCCAGGGCGACGATCTGCTCCAGGAGCTCGTCCATGGTGGCCGTTACCAGGGAGCCGATCATGGTCGTCGTTCCGTGGGCGCGGTGGGTGGCCAGCACTGTTCGGGCGTCGTCCGTCCCGCCGGTGAAGGCCGCTCCCCCGCCGCCGTGGGAGTGGACGTCCACGAATCCCGGAGCCAGGTACTCAACCGAGGCATCGGGGGTGCCGTGGAACTTTCCGTTCTCCACGCGGGTGATCTTGCCGTCGGCGGTCTCGACGAACCCGGGCTTGAGCTCCTTGCCCAGGCACAGGCCTTCAGCTTGGATGATCATCAGGCGACCTTCACGCGCTGCCATTCGGGCAGGTGCTCGAGCATGTCGCGGTAGTAGTCGGCGAGCTTGAGCTTCGAGGCGGCGGCCTCGTCGACGATGATGGTCGCGTGCTGGTGCATCTGCAGCACTGAACCGGGGAACATCGAGGTGATCGGGCCCTCCACAACGGCGGCGATGGCCTCGGCCTTGTGTTCGCCGTCGGCCACCAGCACGACGTTGCGCGCCTCCATGATCGTGCCCAGGCCCTGCGTCAGGCAGTGGTGGGGCACCTGCTCCAGGGAGTCGAAGAAGCGGGCGTTGTCCTCGCGGGTCTGCGGGGTGAGGGTCTTGATGCGCGTGCGCGAGGCCAGCGACGAGGTCGGCTCGTTGAAGCCGATGTGGCCGTTGGAGCCCACGCCGAGGATCTGCACGTCGACCCCGCCGATGGCCTTGATGGCGGCGTCGTAATCGAGGGCCGCCTGCTTGAGATCCTTGGCAAAGCCGTCGGGAACGTGGACGTTCTCGGGCTTGAGGTGCAGCGGTTCGGTGACGGTCTTGCGAATGACTTCGGCATAGGACTCGGGGTGGCCCTTCGGCAGGCCGACGTACTCGTCGAGGGCGAATGCCGACCCCTCGGAGATGTCGAGCTTCCCAGAGTCCACAAGGTCGGCGAGCGCCTGGTAGGTGCGCAGCGGGGAGGAGCCGGTGGCCACGCCGAGCACGAAGCGGTTGCCGACCTCCTTCGCGACCATGGCGATCTTTGCCGCTGCGTAGCGCCCGGCTTCTGCCGCGTCCTTGCAGATAATGACGTCCATTCGAGGGTTTCCTTTCAAGGTGGTTGTACTTTGCCAGTCAATCCCAAGGGGGGACTAATAAGCAAATCAAGTTGTCAATCCCTGCTCCGAGCCGACTTCTTCACACCGGCTTGCCCACCGCGCCCCGGAATTGTATGAAGGGGCTATTACCCTAGACATTCGTGAGACAAACCGAGCTTCAGCCCACTTTCGACGACCTGGGCACCCCCCTGGGCGAGGTGACGTTCGTGGTGGTTGACCTGGAGACGACGGGCACGGGCCAGGATTCCGAGATCACCGAGTTCGGCGCGGTGAAGGTACGCGGCGGGGTGAACCTCGGGGAATTCCAAACCTTTGTGAAACCCAGTTCCCACATTCCGGCGTTCATCACGAAGCTCACCGGCATCTCGGATTCGATGGTGGCCGACGCCCCTGGGATCGAATCGGTGCTGCCGTCGTTCCTGGCCTGGGCCGAGGGCTCGGTGCTGGTGGCCCACAACGCGCGTTTCGACGTGGGTTTCCTGCGGCGCTTTGCCAAGGAGCTGGGCTACGACTGGCCGGGCTTCAAGGTGTTGGACACTGTGGCACTGGCCCGGCAGGCGCTGCTGCGCGACGAGGTTCCCAACTACACGCTGGGCACACTGGCGGCCTACTTTGGAACCGAGGTCACGCCGTCGCACCGAGCGCTGGACGACGCGAGGGCGACGGTGGACGTGCTGCACGCTTTGATCGAGCGCGTGGGTTCGCTGAACGTCTTTACGTTTGAGGAGTTGGCCGAGTTCACCCGTCACGTGTCGAAGGAGCGCAGGGCGAAGCGGGTACTGGCCGAGAAGCTGCCGGCGGCCCCGGGCGTGTACGAGTTCGTCGCCGACTTGCCCGACCGCGACGGGGTGATCCGCCGCCAGGTGCTCTACGTGGGCAAGGCGCGCAATATCCGGGCGCGCGTCTCTAACTACTTCACGGCTGCCGAAACCAGGCCGCGCATGGACGAGATGGTGCGTATCGCCACCGAGGTGGTGCCGACGGTTTGCCGCACCGAGCTGGAGGCACAGGTGCTGGAGATCCGGCTGATCGCCGCCCATTCCCCCAGGTACAACCGCCGCTCGAAATACCCCGAGCGTAAGCACTGGCTGAAGCTGACGGAGGAAGCCTTTCCGCGCCTCTCGCTGGTCACGAAGCCACCGACCGGCCCGGCATTTGGGCCGGTGCACAGCCGCGGGGTGTTGGAGCAAATCCAACTTGCGGTGTTCGACGCCTTCCCGATCCGCCAGTGCAACACGCGCCTGGCGGCAACCAAACCCTC
>JAISTE010000023.1 GCA_031272825.1 Propionibacteriaceae bacterium
GCGATGCAGTTCGACGGAACCGGCATCGGCGGCAACATCTACGAACAACTCGTCAACGTCCCCATCTGGGTCTCAGCAGCCAACCGCTCCGAAGAAGCATTCGGACCAAAGGTCGAAACCAGCGCAGGCGGAGAAATCACCCTCACCGCCAGAGTCGAGAAGATCACCATCAACTGGGACGATCAGAAAGCCAAAGACAAGTACCCCTCGGATATCGACTACTACAAGGCTGTTGAGAAAAACCAGATGAGCGACAACAAGACCATCCAAACCTGCATGGCCCACCAGCTGGCAACACCGTACGTGAAAACCACCGCCTACCCCGACGGGCCCCAAACCACACGCTCACCCTCATGCGGACACTACTTCCGAACCAAAGGCCAATCCACAGTACACGTGACCACCACCTGGATCGGCGAATGGCAGGGACTGGGTGAATCGGGAGTACTAACCCAGGACGTCGAGTGGGATTCTCCGACGTTCAATGTCTACGAGTACACCACCAGAATCGCCGAATATCCCGGAAACTGATATGCGAGGTGAGATCCCGCGACTGCGCGCTAGATGACGAGGTTGGGTGTGCGTCGGATGGATAACTGTCGTAACCCCGCCCCGGGTCAAGCCCGGGGACGGGAAAGCAATCTCGGGGACGGGAACGAGGTACCGCGAATGCGCGGAGTCTTCTCAGAAGAACACTTCGCGCTCTACCGGGGCCGTCGCGGCGATTAGCTTGCCCGCGCGATAGTTGCCGATTACCGGAGCAGACCAGTTGAGGGCGTCGTACCAGGTTTCGGCGTCCAGGATGATGAAGTTGGCCGGCTTCCCGACCTCGATGCCGTACGAGTCCGTGATCCCCAGCGCGCGGGCCGGATTGTGGGTGATGAAGCGGTAGGAATCGCAGATCTGCTGGTAGCCCATCATCTGGGTGATGTACAGGCCCGCGTAGACCACGTCGCGCTGGTTTCCGGTGCCCAGCGGGTTCCAGGGGTCGAAGATGTCGTCGTAGCCGAACGAGACGTTCAACCCGGCTTCCACAAGCTCTTTTACTCTGGTGACTCCACGGCGTTTGGGGTAGGTGTCGATGCGGCCTTGCAGGTGAATGTTCACCAAGGGGTTGGCGACGAAGTTGATCTTCGCCAGCTTGAGCAGCCGCAGCAGCCGGGTGAAGTAAGCGGCGTTGTACGAGCCCATGGCCGTAGTGTGGGAGGCCGTCACCTTCTCCCCCAGGCCCAGCTCGTAGGCACGGGCGGCCAGGGTTTCGAGGCCGTGGGATTCGGGGTCGTCGATCTCGTCACAGTGGACGTCCATGAGCAAGCCCCGCTCGGCCGCCAGATGACAGGCGAAATCCAGCGAAGAGACCGAATACTCGCGGGTGAACTCGAAGTGCGGGATGGCCCCGATGCAGTCGACGCCCAGGTCGGCCGCCTTCTCCATGAGCGCCCGCCCGTTCGGGAAGGACTCGATGCCCTCTTGCGGGAAGGCGACCAGCTGCAAGGTTACGTAGTCTGCCAACTCTTCGCGCAATTCGACCAGCGCGCGCAGCGCGATGAGGTTCGGATCGGTGACATCCACGTGCGAACGCACCGCCTGCGCGCCGAAAGCGACCTGCTGGCGAATGGCCTTGCCCGCCCTGGCCTTCACGTCCTCCACGCTCAGGCTCTCCTTGCGCTGCGCCCAGCGCTCGATGCCCTCGAACAGCGTGCCGGATTGGTTCCACTCGGGATCTCCGGCGGTCAGGCAGGTGTCCAGGTGGACGTGGGGTTCGACGAAGGGCGGCAGCACGAGCCGCCCGCCGCCGTCGACTATCTCCTCGCCCTCTTTCGGCTCCAGCGAGCCGACCTCGGCAAAGACTCCGTCCTCGACTCGAATGTCGGCGGGCTCGGCCCCTTCTATGCGCACATCGCGAATCAGCATGGGGCTATTTTCTCGCAGCTTTGGCGGCGAACTCCCCAACGAAGTAGATGGCCACCGCGACCACCATGGCGTTGATCGAAGTGATGCCCCAATCCAGGAAGTTGCCCACGGCCCCGCCCGCGATGACGGCCACCACCGCGGAGACGTTCACCTGCCGATCCGGGGCGACGGGCGAACGGTAGTTCTCGCGGTGCCTGAAGTAGTCGGCGATCAAGATCGCGCCCACGGGCGGCAAGGTGGCGTTCAGCACGTTCAGCCAGGTAACGAAGTTATCGTAGAGCCACATGGCCAACACCGTGCCGAGGATGCCCGCCACCAGCACCAGCGGGCGCTTGCGGATCTTGGTGATGTTGGAAAAGCCCAGGCCGGTCGTGTAGAGGGCGTTGTTGTTCGTCGTCCAGATATTGCCGCCTAGCACGATGATGGCCGGAATGAGCAAGCCCTGGGCGATGAGGGCGTAGAAGATGTCGTTCTGTCCGGTGAAGGCCCCGGCGACCGCCCCGAACGTGAACATGAGCGTGTTGCCGACGAAGAAGGCGACGACCGTGGTCACCACCGCGGATTTGGTGGAGGCGGCGAAGCGGGTGAAGTTGGGCGTCGCCGTGCCGCCGGAGATAAACGAGCCGACGACCATAGCCACGCCGGTGAGCAGGCTCAGGCCGTCGGACTTAGAGAAGATGGATTCCAGGCCTCCGGGCGTGTCGGCGATTGCCGAGCCCATGGAGTACAGGCCCAGGATGACGATCAGCGGAACCGAGACGAAACTCACCCACTCGATCGCGCGAATGCCGTAGTAGGCCGAGGCGGTCATGGCCGCACCGCCGATGATGATGATCCACCAAGGTGAGATGCCCAGCTGGTCGGAGATCGGGATGGCCAGCATGGCCACGCCCACGCCGAACCAGCCCATCTGGGTCAGGGAAATCAGCGCCGAGGGCAGGAACGAGCCTTTTAGGCCGAAGGCGCGCTGTGCCATCAGATCCATGGACAGCCCGGTGTCGGCCCCGATGTATCCCAGGAAGCCGGTGTATACGGCCAGGATCGCCCCGCCCAGAATCACGACAGCGCAGTATCCGGCCAGATCAAAACCCGTGCCCAGGGAGGTGCCCACCCACATGGAGGCGGAGAAGAACGTGAATCCGAGCATCACGAAGCCGACGGCCCAAAAGCCCCTGCGGGCGTCCTTCGGCACTGCTTCTAGGGAGTAATCGGAGTCAATGGCTTGTTGGATTTCGGCGGTTTCGGCGCTCATCAGTCCCCTTTCCGGGCGGAAACGATAATGAGCGTAGGTCACAAAAATGTAACGAAAGCCTCAGAACACCAACAAATAGAGAGCGGACACAGCCGTAAGTATGAGAACCACGGTGTTGAAGACCTTCTGCTGGATGCGTTTGATCAGCACCCGGCCCAGCCAGGTGCCGAGCAGGACACCCGGGGCAAGGGCGAGCGCAACCAGCAGGCTGTTCGTCGTCAGAATGCCGACGCCCACCGAGAAGGGCACCTTAAACAAGTTCACCGCAAAGAAGAACCAGGCCTGGGTGGCGATGAACTTCCACTTATCGAAGCCCAGCGCCAGCAGGTACAGGTTCATCGGCGGCCCTCCAGCGTTGGCCACCATGGTGGTGAAGCCCGCGAGCGTTCCGTAGCCGTAGCCGACCGCGCGGTTGTCGGCGGGCAGCAGCTTGGGGAAGAACGAGAGCACGCTGAGGGCCAGGATGATGCCGCCCAAGGTCTTCTTCATGGCGGCGTCGTCGACGAAGGAGAGGAACACCGCACCGAGCACGACCCCGGCGACCACCGGTGGAACGAGCCGGGCCAGCAGCTTCCAGTCGACGTTGCGGCGGTAGGTGATGATCGCCACGATGTCGCCGGTGATGAACAGCAACAGCGCGACGCCCGTGGACTCTTTGGCAGGGAAGATCATGGCTAGCCCAACGGCCACGAACGTGCCCAGCCCGCCGATCGCCGTCTTGGAAAAGCCCGCCATCAGCGCGCAGAAGGCCAGTGCCGCCCAGCCGTACCAGGGCAGCAGCTCGAAGGCTTGGGAAACCGTGCTCATCTCAGCGCCTCCAATGCCGCGTTCAACTCTGAGCGATGTTCTCTGTCGACGCCCACAACCAGTACCCGCATTCCCCCCGGCTGGTTTAGCTTTAGGGTGAGAGTTTCCAGGTTTTCGACCCGCTCAGCTTCGACGCCCATGGCCCGGGCCGCCTGAACCAGATCGGCTCTTCTGTCGGTGGCGAATACCCTCTCGAAATCTTGCGCATACTCAGGGCCGCCGTACTCGAGGGTCGAGAAGATCGAACCTCCGGAATCGTCTGCGACGACAAACGTAAGATCGGGCTGTTGTTCGGTACCGATGGCTAGGGCGTTCACGTCGTGCAGGAAGGAGAGATCGCCCAGATACGCGATGTGGGGGCCGGGTTCGGCAAGGGCGATGCCGACGGCGGTCGAGACCAGGCCGTCGATACCTGCCAGGCCGCGGTTGGCGCGGACTATTTGATGCTCCCTCACGCTGCGCGAGGCCAAAGCAGCTTCTGTGCCTGGCCCAACGACTTCAGAAAAGCCAGCGAGATCAAAATCCCTTATCGGGTTAGAGTTCCCCACAAACACGCTCTGGCCGCAGCGGGCAATAACACCAGCCACAGCCAGCGGATTCAGGCCGGTTTCAAAGCGAAGCTCGGCGAGCTCATCAACCCGGGCAGCGATTCTCTTATCGGCCTCCTGCCAGCGTTCGAGCCAAGTACCCCCGCCAGCGAACTCCACGGCCTCAACGAACCGGCTGGCATTTCGCGTCGGATCCGAGCCCAGCGAAATGACCTCGACGTGCGAGCGCGAAAGCAGCCGGGTTACCGAGCGCGAGAGGGTCGGATGCCCGAAGACGACGACGCGCTGGGCCTCGTCGGCGAGCTCCGTGTTGAGCACCAGACGCCCGCAGCGCAGGGCCTGGCCGCAGCGCAGGGCGCTGCTCGGCTCTGCCACGACCGGAACCGGCCAGTTCTTACCGAGCATCTCCAGATAGCGCGCCGATTCTTGGTCGGAGGCGTCCCCGGCGATGACGACGGTCTTGTCGCTAGGGATCGCGGCAGGCTCGGGCCGGCGGTGCTCAGGCCCGATCACTTTCGACGCAGCAGGCAACCCCAACCCGGGTTCGGCCAGCGGCTCGCGCAGGTGCACGTTGAGCTGCACCGGACCGGCCGCTCCCCCAAACGCTCCCGCGGCGATCAAGCACGCCCGGGATACCTGGGCTTTCCACGAACGCTCACCGTCACGGTCGTCGATCTCAGTGCTCCAGCGAACAAACCCGCCGAAGATGCCTTGCTGGCAAGTGGTTTGGTTGGCCCCGAATCCGGGCCAGTCGGCGGGGCGGTCTGCCGAGACGACCAGCAGCGGTACACGAGAGTGCGAAGCTTCCATCACCGCGGGCAACAGGTTTCCCACCGCGGTTCCGCTGGTGGTGATGACGGCCGCCAGTTCTCCCGTCTTTCCGACGCCCAACGCCAGAAATCCCGCACCGCGCTCGTCGGTGCGTACGTGCAGCTTTGCAAGGCCCAAACGCTCGGCCTGGGCGGCGGCCAGCGCCAGCGGTGCCGAACGCGAACCCGGGCACAGCACGAGGTGCCGAACCCCTTGGGCGATCAGTTGCGCGACGATCTGGTTGGCGCTCTCTTGTGCACTCACCCGGCGATGCTATCGGCTCGGCGCTCCCAGCGAGCGGTAGTTTCAGCATCGGCTAGCCAATCGCCTTGCTGTACTTCGACGTCGCGCACCGGCAACATCCCATCCACGGGAACGAGCGGGTCAGCCACAACATCTTGCGTCAGCATCGTGGCCGTGCCCAGCCCGCAGGCGAAATCCAGATCGGGCAATGCAGCAGCCAGTGCCACGCCCATGCGCAGGCCGACAGAGGTTTCGATAGCCGATGAGACGACCACCGGCAGGCCCAGATCGGAGGCGATCTGCAGGCAGCGGCGCACCCCGCCCAGCGGCTGAACCTTGAGTACCGCGATGTCGGCGGCATCCAACCGCTTCACCAGATAGGGGTCTTGGGCTTTGCGGATGGATTCGTCGGCGGCAATGGGGATGTCGATCAGCAGCCGGGCCAGGCGCAACCTCAGCTCGGCCAGGTCTTCGGTGGCTCTCACTGGCTGTTCGGCATATTGAAGGTCGAAGCGGCCCAGCTCGCGCAGGTTGTGTACGGCCTCGTCGAGCTCCCAGGCGCCGTTGGCGTCGACGCGCACAAAACCCGACGGCCCGAGCGCCGCACGCACGGCCTCGACCCGATCCATGTCCTGGGCAAGGGTCGAGCCTGGATCGGCGACCTTGACTTTGGCCGTCGAACAACCCGATTGCTCGACCAGGGCATAGGCCGCATCCGGTGAAATAACCGGAACGGTGACGTTCACGGGGATGGATTCGCGCACTGCTTCGGGAAAACCGAATTCGGCCGCCTCCATGGCCGCCCGCCACCACCATTTGGCCTCGTCGGGGCCGTATTCGAGAAACGGAGACCATTCGGACCAGCCCGCGTCGCCCTTGATGAGCACACCCTCGCGGCGGTCGATGCCTCGGAAGCGGTTCTTGAGCGGAATCGAGTAGACGATCAAGAGAGCACCAGGCCGACGCACATGCCCACCGAACACACCGCCTCGGCGATTCCGGTTTGCTTGAGCACTCCGACTAGCTGCGGGCCGGTGACGCCCTTCCACACCAGGCCCAGCGAGGCCACCAAAGTCAGGATCATCGCCCAGCCGAGCAGCGCCCACCAGCCCGAGGTCCAGGCCACACCGAACACTCCGACCATCGCGACGATGATCATGGCGAAGTACAGGTTGCGCGTGCCGCGATCGCCGAGCTTGGTGGCCAGCGTGAGCTTGCCCGAGGCGATGTCGGTGGGGATGTCACGCAGGTTATTGGCGACCAAGATGGCGGTTGCCATCACGCCGATAGTGATCGAGGCCCAGAAGGCCGACGGCCCCACCGAGCCGACCTGAATGTAAACGGTGCCCAGCACCGCCACCAGACCGTAGAAGATGAAGACGAAGATCTCGCCCAGGCCCAGGTAACCGTAGGGGTGTTTGCCGCCGGTGTAGAACCAGGCGGCGACGAAACAGGCGACCCCGAGGGCCAACAGCCACCACTGTTGCGTTAATACCACGATCGCGAGGCCAGCGAGGCCAGCCAGCGCGTAGCACGCCAGCGAGGCGGCGAGTACCTGCTTGGGGGTCGCGGCACCCGATCCCACCAGGCGCAGCGGGCCGACACGGTTTTCGTCGGTGCCGCGGATGCCGTCGGAATAGTCGTTGGAGAAATTGGAGGCAATCTGGATCGCCAGGGCCACGACCAAGGCCAGCGCGGCAAGCACCGCGTTGAAGCTGCCCTCGTGCCAAGCGATGCCGCAACCGGCGATAACAGGTGCTACAGATGCTGGAAGGGTGCGCAGCCGCACGCCTTCCAGCCATTCACTGGGTGTTGCCATTTATCCCTTTCCAAAGCTGAGCCAACAGGCGCTTGCGGTCAATCTTCCCACTCGCGGTGTGAATCGGGCCATTCAACACCCGGGTGTCTCGAATCCTGGCGGCCCTTCCGAGCTCGCTATTCAACGCATCGACGCCCTGGGCACTTTTCCTTGATCGGGTAACTGCCCCGATATGGGTTCCGAAACGGTCGTCCGGGACGGCCAATACCACCACCCGCTCGTCCTCGCCGGTACCAAACCGGGCATCGGCCAGGCGCTGAATTTGGGCGAGATCTACGTTCTCCCCGCCGCAGATGACGATGTCGTCCATGCGCCCGTCGATGGCGAGCTTTCCGTGGGCGATGTGGCCGCGGTCATTCGTTATGACGGTTGGAGTTGGGTTGTTTGTGGGGGCGCATGTTTGATCCGGGTCACCCCGGAGATCCTGCGACTGGCGCGCAGGATGACGAGGGGAAGAAACCTCGTCATCCCGAAACTTCCCAACCTCGTCATCCCGCGCGTAGTCGCGGGATCTAACCCTCGCCGGGTCGGTACCTGACTCAATCAGCGTCGCAGCAGTCCTCTTAGGATCCAGCCGGTACCCCAGGAACGCCGTCGGCGTGGTGATGAGTACCCGGCCCGTGCCCGGCTCGAAATCGAGCGAAACGCCCGGCAGCGGCGTCCCGTTGTAGACGCAACCGCCGCAGGTCTCGGCCATGCCGTACGTAGTGACGACGTTGAGCCCAGCTTCCGCCGCCTGCTCCAGCATTCCGGGCGGAATCGAAGCGCCGCCGAGCAAGATGGCCGCGTAGCCGCCCAGGAGTTCCACATGCCGCGGCGAGCGCAGGGCCTTGTGCAGCTGTGCGGGAACCAGGGAAATATAGGAACGTTTCGACGCCTGGGGCAGGTCGTGTAAATCAGGATCGCCGAAGCGGTAGCCGCACCCGCCGATAATCCCGCGGGCGATCGTCAGCATTCCGGCGACGTAGTGGGCGGGAAGCGTGCATACCCACTCCCCCGGGCCGCCGAGAAACTCGTGTGTGGCGTTGGTCGAGTAGTTGATGGCGTCGACGCTCAGCATCACCCCTTTGGGTGCCCCGGTCGAACCCGAAGTTCCGACGACGACCGCAGTTCGGGCGTCCTCCAATGGGACGGAGGTTGCCAGCATTTGTAGGTACGGTTCGGGGTTCAGATCAGGGATAACCCCGATTGGATCCCCTCCGGCAAGCGCAAATGCTAGTGCCTCAGGAAGTTCACAGGTTGCGACGGCACGAAGATTCACCGGTTCAGGGTAGCCTATGGCGTATGGGTCGAGTTTTGCCTTTTATCGTGATCGCCGCGCTCATGATCTATGCGTTGGTGGAGTTATGGCAATCCGATCCCCTCGAAGTTCGGGCCATGCCGAAGTGGCTGTGGTGCGTAACGATTCTGCTGCTTCCGGGCATTGGTGCGATCGCCTGGCTGATCTTTGGGCGTCCGCGCAATACCGGTCGCGGCAACGGCGGTGGTGGCGGCGGTCGCGGCCCGATCGCCCCCGATGACGATCCCGATTTCCTGCGCTCGCTGAACCGCACCAAGCGGCATTAGCAGCGAACTGCGGTAGTTGTAGCTACCCGTCCCCGGACTTGATCCGGGGCGGCCACCACAAACCCGGTCCTTTCCATCCCGGGTCCCCCATTCGTCATCCCGCGCGCAGTCGCGGGATCTCAATTGCTACGGCAACTGAAGTCCGGGTACAGAAATCTGACCGAAGACAGCTCAGTGCTTTGACCAGTCGCTCAGGCCTGCCTGATCAAACTCCCCGTCGGGCCAAACCGCTCGCACGATGCCCGCAGCCGACAGCGCTTTGCGGCAGCCGGGGCAGGGCTGGTCTGTGATGTAGGCGGTAGCCCCGCGGGTGTCGCGGGTGGCGTACAGCAGCGCGTTCACCTCGGCGTGGATGGCGATGCAAAAGCCCGGCGTCCCGGGCCGGTCGTAGTCTCCCAGGCCCGGAACCTGGTCGTATCCGAGCTGCCCGCGCGGGCAGGCCCCGTCGAGGCAGTCTGGCAGCCCGGAGGCGGCGCCGTTGTACCCGGTTGCGATGATGCGCTTGTCGGTGACGAGCACCGCCCCCACCCGTCGACGGGTGCACTTGGCCCTCGCGGCCACCGCTTTCGCGATGCCCAAAAAGTATTCATCCCACCCAGGCACAGTAATCTCAGACATGGGGCAATGTTAGCCAATGGGAGTCAGCGCGCTAATTGTCCGGCTTATGAGCTGTTGGGAGCCGCCCCGGGTCAAGCCCGGGGACGGCAGCGGATCAAGCCCGGGGAGGACGGCAGCGGAGCCTACGAACGACACTCGCGCGAAGTAACTCTTGCTGTCTGGTGTCCTCTGATTCGTCATCCCGCGCGCGAGCGAAGCGAGGTCATGCTGCGCGTAGTCGCAGTACGCGGGATCTCAATCCCCAACCACCGGCAGCGGATCGGGAATGGCGTTAATCAGCCCGGCGGCCAGCATGAACTCGCCCATCTTCTCCCACTTACCGGTATCGAAGCTAGTGGCGGCTTTCCCGTCCGGTGCCATGACGGCGATCGTCGCCTTGAGCGTTGCCTCGGCGGCGACCTTATCCAGGTCGGCGATCTGGCTTGCCGATGTCTCGATCGCTGCCGCGGGATCAGCCGCGACCGCGTCGATACCTTCTGCCGTCGCCTTCTTCACCTGCTCCACCGCCTTGGGGTTGGAAGCCATGAACGCACGGGTGGTGAACACGCTCGCCCCCACGAGCGGCGGTTCGCCGTCGGTGATATCCAGCGCGCGCACGTCCATTCCGGCGAGTTGCAGCTGAACTAAGTCGTTGTTGGAAAAGCCCATGGCAGCGTCGACCTTGCCGGTGGTGACCGCGGCCTGCAGCGTGTAGCCGATCTCGACGATCTCCACCTCGGATTCGCTCAAACCGGCGGTTTTTAGGGCCAGCAGGGCCGCGAACCAGGACTCGCCGTAGCGCCCGGGAACCCCAAGCTTCTTGCCTTTGAGATCGGCCAGGGTCGAAATCCCCGAGGAGGCCAGCGTAAGGACCTTCACCGGGTATTCCAGGTAGTAAGGGGCGATGGCCACCACGTCGACGCCCTCAGCGGCCGCCTGCATCGCCTCGTCCCCGGTGGCAACGACAAACTGCTCCTGTCCAGCGCTCAACGCCCCGAACAGCGATTCTCCGGAGCCGTGGTGGCGCAGCTCAATGCCGTCGAGTTTGCCCGAAGCCTTGGCCACGTAGAAGGGGGCGAACTGGATATTGGGGATGTAGCTCATGCCCAGCGTCACGGTGTCCGCTGTGGTTTGCGCGGGGGCTGGCCCGGCGCATCCGGCCAGCAGTAATGCCGCGACGGCGAATGCGATTCTTCTCATCTGATTCCTATCCGAGTGTTTTTGAGTAGCTGTGCTCCAGCCATCTGACAAGGGAATAGATGGAAGCGGCGACCACGCACAGAACGAAGATAATGGCGAACATCCCTGCCGTGTCGAACCCGAGCTTGGCCATCAGCATCGAGCACAGGCCCTCGCCCGTCCCGCCGATCATCATCTCGCCGACGACCGCGCCGGTCACCGAGAGGGTGAAGCCATTGCGAACCCCGGAAAGAATCGCGGGCAGGGATAGCGGAAGCTCGATCTGGGTAAGCATTCCCCACACTCCGGCCCCGTCGAGCCGGGCGGCTTCCTTGACTTCGGCGTCGACGTGCCGCAGGCCCAGCACCGTCGAGACGAGAATCGGAAAGAACACCATCAACGCACACAGCAAGATGATCGGGGTAGTGCCGTAGCCGACGGCCAGCATCAGCAGCGGCGCGAGCGCCACCGCGGGTATCGCTTGAGTTGCGCCCAAGAATGGGTTGACGGCCGCGGCCAGTACCTTCACATGGAACAGCACGACGGCCAACGGCACCGCCACCGCGATGCCCAAGACACAGCCGCCGAGGGCCTCGTAGAGGGTAATGCCGAGCGGCCCCCAGAGCGGGCCCGCAAGCAGGTCGAGCAGCCTGGTCCAGGTGAGGATCGGGCCAGGAAGGATGTTCGCCGGGACGTTCGATCGAGTTACGGCCAACTGCCACAGGGCCAGCAGAAGCGCGAACAGCACTACCGGCGGGGCTACCCGCGAAAGAGCTTTCATATTGCCTCCGGCGGCCCGGGGCGTCGATGTACGGCACAAACCGTACGTGCTTCTCCCATCCGGACTTTAACCGTCGGCCTTGGATTCACACCAAGTCAACCGCAAGATATGCGGGTCGCGGGCTTACGAC
>JAISTE010000069.1 GCA_031272825.1 Propionibacteriaceae bacterium
GGTTGCCTCAGTCATCGAGACGGCCTGGAAAAAGTACGTGGAGAGCGGGCTAATATGCTCTCTGCCCATGCTATTCGGGATATTGAAGAACAAGATTGGAGATAGCTATCGATCCGGTCATGCCCGCAATGAGGTTCCCTCGGAGCCCGGAGATCTTCCTTTAGAATCACTGCCTAGCCAAGACGAGGAAGTCATCACCAATCTTTGCATTGGCGAGTTATTGCAGCAACTTTCCGGCACCGATCGAACGGTACTGCTGCTCGCTTGTGTAAACGACATGTCGATCTCGGACATCGCTTCGCTGTTGGGCAAGAGCGAGGGTTCAATTCGCACAAGGCTGTCAAGGGTGAAGGCGAATCTTCGCAGAGATGGTATTCCACGAGTGCTTTGAGCAGCTGAGCCTCACCACGAAAAGCTGCCGGGATTCAGCGACGGCGTAACCGCAAAGCTAGGCCCGTAATCACTGCAATCACGCCCACTGCCGCAAGCGGGATAGCCGCGAATCCTGTGATCGGCAGCAGGTTTTCTCCATCTGAATCTTCTAAGTCTTCTGAGATGTCCTCGTTCGCATCCGTCGGATCGCCAACGATTGAATCCTTCGACCTGGTCGATTCCGAGCTATTGCTCGAGTCGGTCGTATTGCTCGGCTCAAGGGTGATGCCGGGATGGGGAGTGCTACCAGGAGCAGGGGTATTGCCAGGCTCGGACGTGTCGCCATTATCGGGAGTGTTCCCAGGATCAGGAGTGTTCCCAGGCTCAGTCGTGGGAGCATCAACGGGAACCTGCGCGAAATCGTGGGTGATCACCAGCTTCCGGTTGGTTCTTGCCGTATTCGGATCGTAGGGCAGATCTTGATACATATGCTCAACCACACCCTCATCGTTAGCCCCCCAGGCATAAGGAACGGGCGGGTTGGAGGGCACCAGGGAACTCGTCGGAGAAATAGCCCCGCCCGCGGTAGCACCCGACCAGGCCGCAGCCTCAAACAACTCCACCTTGTCCGAGATGGCGGTGCCGCCGAAGGACACCACCCCGTAGCTCTTCTCCGAATTCTCGCTCAAAGAGCGGAACGTTCCACCGTTCACGGAGAGTATTCCCTTGGTATATACCCCAGCCGAATATCCCTTCTTGCCGTCCACTTCCACGGCCCGGTCAGCCTGGGCGAGCATGTCGCCGCCTTCCATAGTCATTTGTTGGAAGTATCCGATGCCTAAGGAGTACTTGCCCCGGCCAGCTTGCGCCTTTATCGAACCCGATTTGAGTCTGAAGCTGACAGGCTGATCGTCCGCCCCGAAGATCCCGTAGGAATAACCATTGGCGTCGGCACCCGAGGCTTCCAGGGAACCACCATCCACAATCACATCCGCGGTGGTCTCAATGCCCGAGGAACGCCGGAAGGCACTCGGATCCCCACCGACGATCTCGCCGCCGCTGGCTTTCAAGGCACCCGAAACCGCGATTCCTTTGTCCTTGCAATTCTGGGTGGATCCACCCGCCCCAGTGCTGCCCTGGCCGACCTCCAATCCGATGGAACGACCGTTCGTCAGGCCAGCTTGCGCGATCATCGTCGCTCCGCTGGCGATTTTCACCGAGCAAGCCGTAGAGATTGCCCTGCTCCAACCGTCGCCCAAAGTTCCATCGGCGTTGGGTACGTCCGAAACAGTTCCTTTCAGCTGTCCGCTCTTGATATTGAGATCAGCAAGGATTGCTACCCCCTCGGCATTGCCGTTCGAAGGCGTTTCCACCTGCCCAACCAAAGTGGGCCCGTCGATGGTGACCCAGCCGGGCTGCTCTTCCAACAAAATGCCCTTATGCGGGAAGTACTTGCCTGTGTCGCGGGCGATGCCGGTGAGTTTGCCCGGGCCGGTGAAGCGCACATCATCAATACGACCTGTAATTCCATAGCTGAGGGCCTCTACCTGCGAATCCCCCTGCAACCGCACCTCCAGCTCGGGGTGAGCGGGCTGCTCGGCGGCTCGGTACCAGATGATGAAGCCATCAGATGCGGTGGTTTCGAATTTCAGATCCTCCATGGTGATGACACCGTCCGCATAGGAGAAGGAACCTGAATAGTCGTTCTTAGTCGCCTCGCGCCAGGTCTTCTTATCGTAGTTGACAAAGCAACCGGCGTGGACATGAGTGCAGTCCTGCGGGGCAAGATATAGCTTGCCGTCCCCATCAAAGAATAGGGTACTGTCCGATACCTGGGCATGGGCCGAGGATGCCGGAGCCAGAAAGCCAAGAGCTAATAGCGAACAGAAAAAGACAGACACATGCTTGCGCAAGCGAAACCTCCGAATAGAAACCAACCGGTGAAAGACTCTATCCGAACAAACGTCGCAAAACAAAAATCAGGGATTCGAATCGACGTTTTTTATTAGCTCTTTGGGGGGATGGTATTCCAAGGGTGCTTTGACTAGCTGAGCCTTTACCACGACGAGCTGCCCGGGGAGGCGTGCCAGAGCTTGCGGCTTGCGCCCTCGTCCAGGCTCCAGGCGCGCTTGGCGAGTATGGAGATGCCGCGCTTTCCCGTCCTTCTGATTTCTCCTTCTACCAGCAGCTGCCAGGAGCCGAAGACCGTGGTGGCGTACTTTTGTTGGACGTCTTGGAAGAAGGTGCAATCGACCAGGCCGGTCGAATCGTCCAGGGTCAGGAAGACCACGCGCTTTCCCGAGCGCACCGGCGGGGTCTGGGTTGCAACTTTCACCCCGGCCACCAGCACACGTCTGCGTTTTTCGGGATCTTCCGACGCCCCCAGCAAGTCGCCGGCGAACGTCACCCCGCGTTTGCGCAGCTCAGGGATCTTTTCGCTCAGCACATGGGCGCTCACCTCGAAGCCCAGGACGTCCAGCTCGGCCTCAATCTTTTCGTGCAGGGAGAACGGCGGCAGACCGGTCGGCTCGATGTCGCCCGGGCCGGAATCGAAGTCGAAGGCCAGCTGCCCCTCACCCGTCCTCCTGTCTGCGCGGGCCGCCAGGGATAGCTCGGAGGCGGCCAGCAGTAAGTCGCGGCGGGTACGACCTGGGTAGAGCGAATCGAAGGCACCGATGCGAACCAGGCCTTCCAAGACCGGCGCGGAAGGGCGCGCGCGCTTCGCGAAATCGGTGAGCGACGTGTAGGGACGGTTGGCGATGATCCGCCTGACCTCGGACTCGCTTATGCCGTCTACCTCGGTCAGCGGCACGCGGACGGCCTTGGCTCTTTTCTTTTCGATTTCGTCCGCTGTCCCCACCTCCTGCCCAAAAACGACGGGCGAACTAGCGGTTTCGGCTGGGTTTCCCCACTCCACCCGCCACGTATCTTCGCTGGCGTTGACGTCCGCGCCCAGTACCCCCACACCGCTTAGCCTCGCTTGGGCAACCAGCAGGCGCTTGGGGTACATGCCCGGATCGTGGGTAAGAACCCCGGCGAAGAACTCCGCCGGGTGATGGCGCTTGAGCCAGGCAGACTGATAAGTGGGCAAGGCAAACGCGGCGGCGTGGGCCTTGCAAAAACCAAAGGAGGCGAAGGCTTCCAGATCGGCCCAGAGCTTTGAGGCGGTGCGCTCCGGGATGCCATTTTTCACCGAGGCCGCAACGAACTTTGAGCGGTTACGCTCCATCTGCTCCGGATCTGATTTGCCCAGCGCCCGGCGCATCGCCTCGGCTTCGGCGTAGCTCCAGCCGGTGGCCGCCGCAACCGCCTTGATGATCTGCTCGTGGAAGACGATCACCCCGCAGGTTTCCTCCAGCGCCGGTTTCAGCTTCGGATCTGGGTAGACCGGCGCCTTCCAGCCCAGGCGTGCGTCCAGGAAGGGCACGACCATGTCGGCTTTCACCGGTCCTGGCCGAAACAAGGAGATGTCGACGATGATGTCGTTGAAGTTTTCGGGGCCGAACTTGCCCAGGAGCTCGCGCTGCCCGGGGGATTCTATTTGGAAGCAGCCGATGGTATCCGAGCGGGCCATCAGGTCATAGGTGGCCGGGTCGTCGTAGGGGGCGAGGGCGTCGATATCTGGTGCCTGGCCGTCGACCCTCTCGATCTCGGCGACAGCGTGGGCCAGGGATGATTGCATCCTCACACCCAGGACGTCGAGCTTTAGAAAGCCCAGATCTTCCACGTCGTCCTTGTCGAACTGGCTCATCGAATAGCCGTCCGGCGAAGCTTGCAGCGGCGTGCGCGAGGCCAAGGTGGTGTCGGAAAGCAGTACCCCGCAAGGGTGCATGGCCAGGTGTCGCGGCAGCGAATCTAGCCCCTCGGCCACGCGCAGCAGCAGCTCCAGCCGGCGCTCGTCGAGGGCGGCAAGCTCGGGCAATTCCCTAAGCGCCTGGCGCGCCTTCCGTGCGCGGATATGCGGAAACGACTTGGCGATGAGATCGATCTCGGCTTGCGGGAAGGAGAGCGCCTTGCCGGCGTCGCGGATGGCGTGACGCACCCGATAGGTGTCCACCATCGCGGTGCAGGCCACGCGTGAAGTGCCGAAACGCTCCCAGATCAGGTCGTAGCACTCCAGGCGCCTGGCTGATTCCACGTCGATGTCGATGTCCGGGGTTTTCTTGCGCAGCGGGGAGAGGAAACGCTCAAACACCAGGCCGTAGGCCATCGGGTCGACGCCCGAGATGCCCAATAGGTAGTTGACCAGCGATCCCGCCCCCGAGCCGCGCGCGGCTACCCTAATCCCCCGGCCGCGGATCATGTCCACGATGTCGGAAACCGTGAGGAAGTAACGCTCGAACTCGAAGCCCGCGATCACCTCCAGCTCGTGTTCCAGCCGTTCGCGGGTCTCCCGGTTTACCTTTCCGTAGCGCCTAATCAACCCGGCTTCACAGCGGTTGCGCAGCTCGCCACGCTCGTCGGCAGCCTGGGCTCGGATAGCGCTGAACTCCGGCAGGTGCGTCTGGCCCAGGCCCATATCTGCCACCGGATCGAGGACGCAAAACTCGGCCAACGCGTTCGTGTCGGATACCAGGCGCTCCGGGTTCGGCCTGCCCGCAGCAAGCGAGACCTGCTCGGCGATCTGGATCATCTGCTCCTGGGTCTTCAGGTGTCCCTCGGCGTTGGCCGCGGCCAAACCCCTGGCGAGCGGGGCCAGGTTGCGGGCCGAATCCAGGACGTCGCAGATCGGCGAAAGAGATTTGGACGCCATGCGCACATCGTTTACCAGCACCGACGGCACACGCTGGGCGTCCGCAAATGCGAGCAGTTTCGCGGCATGATCCAGGCACCCCGGCCTCCCGGCGGGAGCGAGCAGGCAGGCCACCGCTACGACGACCCGGGCCGGGCTGGCCTCCCACCGCTGGAGCTCTAGCCGGGCGCGGGCGTCGTCCCCGGCGGCGAGCGCCATCCCCAGCGCGGAATCTTGCCCCAGCAAGACCACCAGCCCCTCTTCCATATCTGCCGGGAAGATCGGGCCGCGGGCGTGGAAGCGGCTGATCACGCGGCACAGCTGGCCCCAGTGCCCGGGGGTAGCGAGTACGACTGCACGGGGCTTGCGTCCGTCCGTCGGCTTTCCGGCAATCTCTAAATCGGCCCCTACTACGGGTTTTATTCCGGCAGCCATGCAGGCTTTGGCGAACCTGACCGAGCCGTAGACCCCATCGCGGTCGGTGATCGCGAGAATGGACTGGCCGTCGGCCGCGGCGGCGGCAACCAGGTCTTCTGGCTGGCTGGCCCCGAAGCGGAAAGAGAACCCGGATGCGACGCGCAGATGAGCGAACTTTGTGAGCTCGGGGCGGCGCGGGCGGGACAATGTATCCGTGTGCGCGAACTTCAATCCATCACTCCCCTCAACCTCCAGCTGCCCGACCAGCTGCGGGCCAGCTCGTACACCCCGTCGCTGCCGCCATCGACTGGACGGGCACCAACCCGGTAGACCTCTTCCTCTCCGAGCATGTCGCCGTCGGGATCGACCGATCCCGAGCGCCACCAGTCGGCCGTCTCCACCCACTTGCTGAACACTTCGCCGATGCGCCACCAACGGTGAGACCGACAGAATTTCACCGGCTGGTACCGCCCGTCGACCATGTCACAGGCGACCTCGATGTCTTCGTCGTAACGCCGCATCGCCTTTCCTCCCCATAATCGAACATGTGTTCGTAAAGAGTACTCTACGCCGACGCACTGGGCCCAGCAATGACCTTCGGATTTCGTTCTCCAGGCACCAGAAAAATGAGGATGAACAGCCACTGGTTAGACTGTCCCCCATGCTCATTGGGACTTTCAACGTGAACGGCATCCGCGCGTGCGCCAAGCGCGGGTTCGGCCAGTGGCTTCCGGCTTCAGGGCTTGACATCCTTGCCATTCAGGAGATGCGCTGCAAACCCGAGGATCTGCCCGACGTCTTCGGCGGCTACCACCTCACCTACTTTCCCGGCGACGTCCCGGGCCGAAACGGCGTCGCGCTCGTTTCCAAGGACGAGCCCGAGCAAGTCCGCGAGGGGTTCGGCTATACCGAAGATCACGAGGGCCGCTATCTGGAGGCCGATTTTCCCGGGCTGACGGTGGCGTCGCTGTATCTGCCCAAGGGCGGGGTTCTTGACGATTCCGAGGGCGAGGCCGAGAAGTACCGCAAGAAGATGGACTTCATCGCCGCGTTCCGTCCCTACCTCGATAAGGCCTGTAAAACCGCCCAGGACAACGGGAAAGAGTTTCTCGTGATGGGCGATTTCAACATCGCCCACGAGAACCAGGATCTGAAGAACTGGAAGACCAACCAAAAGTCGAGCGGGTTTTTGCCCGAGGAACGCCGGTGGTTCGACGAGGTGTTGGCGCCGGGAACGCTGTTCGACGTCGTGCGCCGCCTCAATCCTGACGCCCTGGGCCCGTACTCGTGGTGGTCTTGGCGCGGCAAGGCCTTCGACAACAACGCCGGATGGCGGATCGACTACCAGCTGGCCACTGCGGGACTAGCGTCCCGCGCGGTATCGGACAAAGTGGAACGCGCCGAAGACTACGCCTCCAGGCTCTCCGACCACGCGGCTGTGGTAGTGGAATACAGCTGACCCGACGCCGTTGCAGGAAAAATGCCCTGCAACAAAGATCGTGAACGAAAACCGCACCAAGCGCAGGTTCCGCTCGGCGTATTCAGCAGTAAACGTCGTAGTAAACCGAGGTAATCACCGAAAACCGTTCACGATCTTGCGTATGGGCTACGCCGCAGCCGGGCTGGGCTTCAGTTCTTTCCAGATCAGCCAGAACATGACGGCCAACCCGGCGAATCCGATCACCCACACCTCGTTGCGCACCGAGACGTTGACCGCGCCGTAGGCGAGCAAGAACGCTGTGAAGCCGACGGCCCAGCGCATGATCCGCCCGGAGGGTTTGGCCAGCGGCAGCAGCAGGCCGCCCCAGGTCAGATACCAGGTGTAGAGCGAGGTGTTACCGATGGCGAAGGCCAGCCAACCCCATGAGAGCAGGTACAGCGGTCGCGTGCGCCCTTGGCCCAGACCGAGGAAAACCAAAGCACCGAATGCGAAGGCCAATCCGAGCAGCCGTGTGAACGTGAGCAGGAAAGAGCCTGTCGCCGCGGGGAAGAACAGGTCGGCTACCCACTGTAGCCCGGCTCCCACTAGGGTAAACGGCGCCATGGTGATGATGGTTCCCGGCACGGCGGCCGCGTCCCACCAGCCAAAGCCCAAGCCGGTCAAGAACGTGATGCCCACGAAAACCACCACCGAGGTGGCCAAGGACAGGAACAAGCGGCCCAGCGCGCGGGTGGAATCTGCCCAGTTCAGTCGTTTCCACGGATGTCCGATCAGCGCGACCGGGTAGAAGGCCAGGAAGGCAGGTTGCTTCACACAGGCCGCGACGCCCACCAGCGCCGCCGCCTGCCAAAAATGCCCGCCCTGGGCCCACCAGATGGCGAGCAGTACCAGGCCGAGCATCAGTGCGTCGTTGTGCATCCCGCCCACAAAGTCGACGATCAGGATCGGGTTCAGCACGCCGAACCAGGCGGCGAGCTGGCCGGATGCACCCGAACGCTCGGCCACCTTTGGAAGCAGATAGCAGATCAGCCCCACGCCGATCAGCGCCGGAATGCGAATGAGGAGCGTGGCCAGGTACGGGATGTTGCCCGAAATCAGAACCATCACCTCGAATATGCGCAACGACAAGGGGGGATACATGGCGGTGGTGTAGCGCCATGCCCAGGCGGCCTGATCTGCGAAGCCGCCGGGAAGTACCGAGATGGGGTTGTCGTAGGGGTTGAGGCCGTTGCGCAACAACCAGCCCTCGGCGGCATAGGCGTAGGCGTCGTGGGAGAAGATGGGGGGTGCGGCCAGCAGCGGCAGGCACCACCAAAACAGCACCGCCCAGTGCGCTACCGTAACGCGCACCGCCGAGCGCAGGGCCAGCCAGGCGGAGATGTAAAGCACCATGGCCGCGACGATCAAGGCCGTTCCGGTAAGGGAGAGCCACCACTCGTCAACGAACCTCAAGGTATCCCACCATGGGGTCGCCTGGGGCAGGTAGGCGGGGGTGAGCGAGCCGGCGAAGAGCAGCCACGAGGCTACGAAGCCGCGCTTCACGCCCGGGGTTTTCCAGGCGGTTCCGAGGCCGCTCGCAATCCTCACCAGCTGTTTTTGCACCCCCCAAGTCTAAGAGATGCTGCTCGGAGCGTAACGACGGACGGTTGGCCCTCATCCCCGGCACAAGTTGCACGCCCGCCACACCCATCAGACATTATTCCCAACAAGTCCGCCGAATCCCTGCGAGCAACATAGGGTGCCCTTACAATCTTCGCTTGGGTTCTCAAGTGATTGGGGTTCGCTTCTAGCATTGCGCCCGTAGGCAAACCGATTGATCTCGACGAACACCGCGAGAATCTGACGAGGAACGATATGAAACACATCACCCTCGACCACGTTGTCATCCGCTTTGCCGGAGACTCCGGGGACGGGATGCAGCTGGCCGGCAACCGCTTCACACAAGAGGTGGCGCAGGCGGGCAACGACTTCTCGGTACTGCCGAACTATCCGGCCGAGATCCGCGCGCCACAAGGCACAGTAGCCGGGGTCTCTAGCTTCCAGATCCATTTCGCCGATACCGAAACCCTGACGCCCGGGGCCCGGCCCGATGTGCTGGTGGCGATGAACCCCGCCGCGCTCAAGGCCAACCTCGCCGATCTGCGCTGGCGCGGCACCATCTTGGCCGACGCCGACGAGTTCACTCCCAGAGCGCTCAAGAAGGTCGATTACGAGACGAACCCGCTTGAAGACGGCTCGCTAGAGGACTATCAGGTCTTTTCGCTGAACCTGACCAAGCGCGCCCAAGAAGCCGCCGAGCCCTTCGGCCTGGGCCGCAAGGATGCGGCTCGCACCAAAAACTTCTACGCGCTCGGCATCTTGTCTTGGCTCTACGACCGGCCCACCGAACCCACGCGCACCTTCATCGAGCACAAGTTCGACGGCCCCATCAGGGACGCCAACCTCGCCTCTTTCAACGCCGGATACAACTTCGGCGAGACTACCGAGATCTTCCCGAGCCGCTACTCAGTGCCCAGGGCCAAGACCAAGAAGGGCACCTACCGCCAGATTTCGGGCAACCGCGCGACCGCCTTCGGCCTGATGGCCGCAGCGGCCAAGGCCGGGATGCAGCTATTCCTCGGCGCCTACCCGATCACCCCCGCCTCCGATGTGCTGCACTTCCTCTCGGCGGCCAAGTCCCAGGGCGTGCTGACCTTCCAGGCCGAGGACGAGATCGCCGCCGCGGGGGCCGCGCTCGGGGCCTCTTTCGGCGGAGCCCTAGGGGCGACGGTCTCATCCGGCCCCGGCGTCGACCTCAAGACCGAGACCATCGGGCTGGGGGTGATGTTGGAACTGCCGCTGGTCGTCGTAGATGTGCAGCGCGGCGGCCCGTCCACCGGCCTGCCCACCAAGACCGAGCAATCCGATCTGCTCTCGGCCATCTTTGGCAGGCACGGCGAGGCTCCGGTTCCTGTGCTGGCCGCGCTCACTCCGTCGGACTGCTTCGCCACCGCGCTGGAGGCGGCCCGGATCGCGGTGAAGTACCGCACGCCGGTGATTATGCTTACCGATTCGTACCTGGCCAACGGCTCCGAGCCCTGGCTGATTCCCAACCTGGCCGACATTGAGCCGATCGACCCGAAGTTCGCTACCGCACCCAACGGGCCGAACGGCGAGTTCTTGCCCTATAAGCGCGATGAGAATCTGGCCCGCGCCTGGGCGCTTCCCGGAACCGAGGGCCTGCAGCACCGCGTCGGCGGTTTGGAAAAGGCCGACGGAACGGGCAACGTCAACTACACGCCCGCCAACCACGACCAGATGACGCGCACCCGGCAGGCGAAGATCGAGCGTATCGCGCTGGATTACAAGCCGCTCAAGGTCGACGATCCATCGGGCAAGGCCAAGGTGCTGGTGCTCGGCTGGGGTTCGACGGACGGCACCATCAAGTCCGAGGCCGACTCCATCCGCGCCCAGGGCTACGACATCGCCACCTTCACCTTGAAGCACCTCAACCCGCTGCCGAACGACCTCGGAGATCTGTTGAAGCGCTACGAGAAGATCATCGTCCCAGAGCTGAACCTGGGGCAGCTGGCGTTCTTGATCCGGGGCAAGTACCTGATCGACGTCGAATCGTTCACCCAAGTCTCGGGCGTGCCGCTCAAACAGGGCGAACTCGCCAAGCGACTTATCGAACTATGCGAGGAGGTGGGCAAATGATCGAAGAACTGCACGCACTCGACCATGTCCCGCACGTTGACACGCCCTACAAGAGAGCGGATTTTGCCTCCAGCCAGGAGGTGAAGTGGTGCCCGGGCTGCGGCGACTACGCCATCTTGTCCACCTTCCAGGGGATGCTGCCTGAGCTGGAGATCAAGCAGGAGAACATCGTGGTGGTCTCCGGCATCGGCTGTTCGTCACGCTTCCCCTACTACCTGAACACGTACGGGATGCACACGATCCACGGGCGCGCACCGGCCATCGCTTCGGGCCTGGCCATCGCCCGTCCCGATTTGAACGTGTGGGTGGTGACGGGCGATGGCGACGCGCTCTCAATCGGCGGCAACCACCTGATCCACGCGCTGCGCCGCAACATCAATATCAAGATCTTGTTGTTCAACAACCGCATCTACGGCCTGACCAAGGGACAGTACTCCCCCACGTCCGAGCTTGGGAAGGTCACCAAGTCTTCTCCATATGGGACGGT
>JAISTE010000076.1 GCA_031272825.1 Propionibacteriaceae bacterium
CGTCGAAGTCAGCCACGGACGCCAGCTTCCACATCAGCCAGCCGAGAGCCGCGCCTTCTTTTTGTTGTATGGCCGGGATCGTTGCGTCGTTGCCGTTCGCCCTGGTCTCTGTACCGCCCCAGACCGTGTTCGAATAGCCAATGTAATACTGCTGGTAGTTGCGGTTCGGCCTGACGTCGTCGTTCGGGGCACGATCAAGGTAGTCGCGGCAGAAGTACACGCTTTTCAGGTTTGCCTTCTTCTTTGCCTCAGTATCGCTCGTCTTGTAGGCAATCTCCCCGATGGAGGCTATAGGCGTCGCATAATCGCCTGAAACGAAGCGCCAGCCGTAGTCGTGTCGTTGTTTCTGGGTCCAGCAAGACTGTCGGGCGCGGCACTCGGATGTGGCCGCCTCGGCCACCGTGGCGGAGGTGCTGATCAACCCTGTAACCGCCAAAAAGAATGCGGTAGTGGCACCGATCGCCTTTCTGGCGGTACCTCTTCCCTTCGCCACCTTATATTTATTCATTTGACTCCCCTGACTTGTCTTCCCCGTTCGACACTGCTCGATCGGATAGTTGAATCACTGCGACGCTACTCGCAGCACATGACAGCGACATATCTGCCTACTTACGTATAGCGTGCATCTTTCTTTCATTTGTCTTTCAGCCCGGGCGTTGGGCTGAAGCTTGCTGGATGTTGGGCTGAGATCCTGCGACTTCGCGCAGGATGACGGGTAAGAGAGGCTCAGGATGACGGGTAAGAGAGGCGCAGGATGACGGGTAGGGCACACAGAACGACAGGTAAACTGCACAGAATGCCGACAGACGCCGCGCTCCCCCTTGCCGCTGCCCCTCATCACTCCACCACCAGCTTGTAGCCCAGGCCGCGGATCGTCAGCAGGGCCTGCGGCTGGTTCGGGCTGTCTTCCAGCTTCGTGCGGATGCGGTGGATGTGGCTCATGAGCGCGTCCCTGAACGATGCCCCCCCGCCCCAGACGTGGTTGCACAGCGTCTCGTGGCTGACGACCCGGTTGCGGTTGTCCGACAGGCACTTGAGAATCTCGAACTCGGTGCCCGAGAGCGCGAAGGCCTGCTCGCCGCGGGTGATCGTTCCTTGGTCGAAGTCGATAACCGCCTGGCCGCAGCGCGTCGCCTGTGAGCTCGGGTAGGAGCGCCTGAGCACCGCGCGTACCCGGTGGATGAGCTCAATCGGGTGCACGGATTTTGACAGATAGTCGTCAGCGTGGGCGGAGAAAGCCTCGTCCTTCGAGAAGAGGTCGTCGCGGTGCGAGACCATGATTGTCGGCACCTCCGAAGAGCGGCGAATGCGCTTGAGAAGCGAGATTCCGTCGCCGTCCGGAAGCGAGGCCCCGAGCAGCAGCAGCTCCGGCGGCAGATCCGAGAAGATCTCGGAAAATGCCTCCGAGCAGGTACCCGCCAGCGTCACGAATTTGAAGCCCTCGTCTGCCAGCGATTTGTGCATCGACGAGCGAAGTTGCTTGTCGTCTTCCAGTAAGAGGATGCGGCGATCCTCTACACGAGCGTCGTTACCCATTGCGTTCCCCTGCGTCCTCCGGCTTTTCCCTGTTAGCCGGAATGCGAGAAACCTAGCATGGATTCGCGGCCATTTGCAGCCGATTGCAAGATTCACGTCAGATTCGTGCCAAGTAGGGCGGATAGGTTTTGTTCGGAGTTCTGTGCTCCGGCTAGAAGATTTGAGGTTTGGGTGGTGCCATCCCCTAAGCGAGAGCAGGCAGGTATGAGGTTCAGGGTCTCGTTGGCGGCAGTGCTAGCAGCGCTGCTTTGCGCCGGTTCGCTCACCGCACACGCAGATCCCAGCGACGAACCGCCGCCCGTCCCAGGCGTCACCCTCCCCAACGCCGCGCCCGCCATCACCGGAACCCCGGTAGCCGGGACGGCGATCACCGTAGCCGCAGGGCCATACGCGGATGGGACGTCGCTCACCTATCTGTGGTACCACGAGACGGATGTTCGGCCCTTCTACACCGCCACCGATCCGAACTACACCGTGCGGGAAGCCGACATCGGCACCAAGCTGTACGCGATCGTCATCGTCTCCCAGCCGGGGCTGGCCTCGGCACACCAGAAAACCGGGCTGACGGCGTCGGTGCTGGGTCAGGTGGTTGGGCAGACGCCCAAGATCAAGGGGACGGTGAAGATCGGGAAAACCCTGAAGGCCGCCATCGGTGTGTGGACGCCCGGGGCCAAGCTCAAATACCAGTGGTACGTAGGCGGCAAGGCCGTGAAGAACGCGACCAAGAAGACGTTCAAGATTCCCGCATCCGCCGCTGGCAAGCGCATTTACTTTACGGTTTCGGGGACGTTGAGCGGATACCAGCCGCTTACTAAGACGTCGAAGAAGACGAAGGCCGTGCCTAAGCCGCCCAAAAAGGTGAAGAAGAAGGCGACGACCAAGAAGACGTATGTTCCGCCCTCGCAGCCTTGGTCGCCGACGAACAGGGGCGTGGTCTGACTTGTCGCTCGCTTCGCTGGTTGCACAGAAGGGGCCGCTGACCGAACCGCAGGCCCTGGCGCTGTTCGCCGACCTGACCCAGTGGCTGGAGGCCCACTCGCCGACGACGATCCCGCTCTCGCCGGTGGCCGTCATCGAGGTTGGCGGGCATTGGGGCGTCGACCCTGGGGCCGTCAGGCAGGATCTGGACTATATGGCCCCGGAGCTTTCGTTCGGGGGAATCCCGTCCGTGGCGTCGACGCTGTACTCGGCCGCCGGGGTGATGTGGTTCGCGCTGACGGGCGCCCCGCCGTTCGCCGGTTCGGTGCGGCCGCCGATGATCGCGCATCTATCTGAGCGCGTTCCGATCTACCACGGGGGTGCGCTGGAGGCGCAGGTGAACGCCATCGTGCGCGCGTGCATGGCCAAGGACAAGGAGGCCCGGCCTGGGGACTATCCGGCGGCGATTGCTCTAGCACGCTCCGTTATGGCCGATAGCGGGCTGGATTGGCGCCACGCTTCTGTTGGGGCTGGCGCGGCTGTTGGGGACGTCGTTGGGGATGCGGCTTGGAACCCGTCTCAGGATGTTTCTGCGAATACGTCTGCGGTTCCTTCTGGGGGACATGTTGATGGTGGGGATGCTGGTGTTGGGGATGCTGGGCCAGAGCAGTTAGTGCTGGATCCGGGCGACGGGACAGTTCGTCCGACGGGGTTGGCCCCGGCAGCCCGAGTTGTGGAGTTTTCGCAGTGGGCCGAAGAATCGGGTTCTCCGGAACTGGGCGTCCCTGCGGTGCGCTCGCGCTATGCGGTCTTGGGCGAGCCCGTTGAAGATGCGGCGGTTGCTGGGCCGGGAGGAGAGTTATCGCCAGCGAGTGACGCGATTACTCCTGAAAACGCCATCGCGCCTACTGGCCCCACAATGGGTTTTGATACCCCCACTGCGTCCCCGGACTTGATCCTGGGCGCAAACCCCGATGAAGCCAGCTCATTAATGCCCGGCTCAGTTCGCGATGGCCACACCGATGCAGGGATTGGCCAGCCGGGCGTGAGCGGGATTCCCGCCGTGCAGCCCGCCCCGGATCAAGTCCGGGGACGGGGGAATACAGACTGGGGGAGAGAAAGCGGAAGCTTGGATTCGTCTCCCCAGGAAGAACAGCCGCTGAGCTACGAGCCGCCGCCCCCGCCCAGGGCATTTTCACTTCCCGGCGGACGTCGGCAAATCGAGGTTCCAAACATCGACCCGGAGGCCGCTAAGCGGGCCGCGCGCGCTGCTCAAGATGCCCGTAAACGCAAGGGCAAGCGCCGTGGGGCCGAGCCTGCGATCGTCATTCCGTCTGGGCCGGTGTATCCGGTCGCTGCGCCGCCCGCTCCCGCTATGGCGCCCACACCTCCCCAAGCCCACCTGCAGCAGGGGCTACACGCTGTCGCCCCGGCACCCGTCACTGCTTATACCCAAGGTTCAGCGCCCGGACAGGGCCCCGCGCCGCGCGGACTAACTGCGGACGCCAATCGGGAGCGGCGCAAGCGCAGCAAACGCCCCGCCCTGATTGTGCTGGGAAGTTGTTTGGTGGTGTTGCTGGCGTTGGTCGTCATTGTGCCGAATATGCCCGGGGTGGTTGGAGCGGTGATCACGCCGAGCCCATCGCCCACGCCAATTATCCCTATTCAAAGCCCCGATGTGGAGCCGACTATCTCTGAGACCCATGTGCCGGAAGAAACCCCCGAACCGAGCGCGTCCGAGATGCCGGTGGAGTTCGACCCGACGCAGATCACCGTCACGTGCTCGGAGGTCGCACAGCTGGGCACGTATCTGAAAGAGAACGACTGGCTGGACGGCGACATGAACCAGCTTCCCATCGGAGGGTTCACCGTGAAGAAGGGCAAGCCGTGCGGGGCCGTCCTGAAGAAGGGAACCGGGGCGAAACTGGTTCACGCCGAAACCATCAGCTACCAGCTGCGTTCCTACGACATGGCGACGGGCGAAATCCTGCTCAACGGGATGCGCTCGTTCGACCTGGTACTCGACGGCACCGTCCACGAAAACTACGACAACGAGTTCGCTGCCGTTCTGAAGGGCCAGCGGCATGGGGCGACGGTACTGGTCGCCATGACGCGCGGCACGACGGCCAACAAGGGCGACAAGATGCTGCTCGTTGTTGAGATCGAATGAGCTTTACCAGTGGGGACGGTTCCTTCTGGTAAACCCCGACCGTCTCGGATTCGCTCGCGCAGCAACCTTAGAAATCTGCGTGCCCACTACGCCCGGGGTTGCAAGGGGTAGTCCCCTGCGCAATTAGCACGCCCTACTGGCTGATCACTCCTACCGAGCGGCCCGTTAGGTCGCCGTCGCGGCGGTAGGAGTACAGGGAGGGGGTTTCGCAGGTGCAGGCATCCAGCATCTCGACGCCGCAGCCCAGGGATTCCAGAACCGCTTGGGCCCCGGCACCCAGGTCGATGGCCGTAGTGCCTTTTGCGCTTGTCGCCTCAGTTTCGGGGATGAGTTCCCAGGCTTTGCGAGCCATCTGCTCCGGAACCTCGTAGCACGCCGGGCAGATGTGCGGGCCCACCCAGGCGCTGATTTCCCGAGCGCCGAGGTTACGCATTTGGGCGACCGTCACCTCCAGTACTCCGGCCAGCAGCCCAACCCTTCCGGCGTGGGCGGCGGCGATCACTCGGTGTTCCGGGTCGGCGAGCAGCACCGGCACACAATCGGCAACGCGCACCGCGAGGGCGACGTTGCGCTCGTTTGTGACCAGTGCGTCGGCGATCGGCAGGCGGGACTGGCCCTCGATTGCGTCGCCTACCTCGGCCCCTATCCCCCACGAGTTCAAGAATCGACGGTTGACGATCAGGACGTCCGCGGTGTGCTGCTGGTTGACCGTCACGATATGGCGCACGCCGAGGGCCTGACGCAGCTCGTCGAAGTTAGCCAGTACGTCGTCGGGATCGTCGAGGTCGGTCTTCCCGAGGTTGAACGAATCGAAAGGGGGGTTGGAGCTACCGTCCAGCCGGTCGGTGAACGCTACCTTGAGGCCGGGCGCGGGGGTGGCCGTCGCGAAGAACATGAAACCACTGTACTTGGTTATGAATGTGGGCCTTGCCGGATGACTTCATAGCCAGATCTTGGAGAACTGGAATGAGTGCAATCGTCATGTTATCCCGCGTTCAGCCACGCTACCCCCCGTACCGCTCAGCAATACGCTATTCGTCGCTTCGCTCCTTGAGACCGGGCGGGGATTAGGGAGCGAGATCCTGCGACTGCGCGCAGGATGACGAGGTGGGACAAGCAATACGCTATGCGTCGCCACGCTCCTTGAGACCAGGTGTGGATTAGGGAGCGAGATCCTGCGACTGCGCGCAGGATGACGAGGTGAGACAAGCAATACGCTATTCGTCGCCACGCTCCTTGAGACCGGGGCGGAGGCTGCGACTAGGCGCAGCATGACTAGGTGGGATAGTACAGCGGAATTATCTCAGTGCCGACTCGGCGGGACAATCCAGGCCAACACCAGGATGCCGACACCCAGGATCGCCAGGCACAGCGTGTCGAAGAATCGGTTGCGAACGCACAACAGCCCCGCGCGGTTACCCAAAACCGCACGCCACAGCGCCGCCCAGCACAGGGACAGGCCCACGGCCGTCGACCCTAGACGCCAGTGCTCGAAATAGACGACGACCACGCCCACGAACACCCCTAACAGCGTGGTGGCAAGCGGCCACTGGCCCTTCACCTGCTGCCAGGGGGACTTACGGGCGGGATTACTCATGCGGGCGAGTCTAGTGGGTTCGCGGGGACGGGGTAGGGAGTGAGATCCTGCGACTGCGCGCAGGATGACGAGTAAGGGAAAACCTAACTGCCGGGGTAAAGGAAAGCCGATGATGCGGCCTGGGAACCGCCCCGGATCAAGTCCGGGGACGGCCCTGATCAAGTCCGGAGACGGGAACCCCAAACGCCCTACAACCCGGCGAGTTCTTCGGCGCGCTCTACCACGTTCGTCAGGAGCATTGCCCTTGTCATCGGGCCCACGCCGCCCGGGTTGGGGGAGATCCACGCGGCTTTTTCGTAGACGTCTTGGGCGACGTCGCCGCGCAGGCCCTCTTCCGTGCGGGTGACGCCCACGTCCAGCACCACTGCACCCTCGCGGATCATGTCCGCCTTGATGATGCCGGGGACGCCCGCCGCGGCCACCACGATATCGGCGGCCCGGGTGTGGGCGGCCAGGTCGCGGGTTCCGGTATGGGTGAGGGTGACCGTCGCATTCTCGGTTCGACGGGTGAGCAACAGCCCCAGCGGACGGCCCACCGTAATGCCGCGCCCCACCACGCAAACCTCGGCGCCGTTCAGCTCGATGCCGTAGCGGCGCAGCAGCTCGACGATCCCGCGCGGGGTGCACGGAAGCGGTGCCTTCTTGCCGAGCACCAGACGTCCGAGATTCATGGGGTGGAGGCCGTCGGCGTCCTTGTCGGGGTCGATCAGCTCCAGCGCGCGGTTCTCATCCAGGCCCTTGGGCAGCGGCAGCTGGACGATGAAGCCGGTGCAGGTCGGGTCTTCGTTCAGGGATGCGATGCCCTCCTCGACCTGGGCCTGGGAAGCGCTCGCGGGCAGGTCGACGCGGTGGGAGGCGATGCCTACCTGGGCGCAGTCGCGGTGCTTGCCGCGCACGTAGGAGTGGGAGCCCGGATCGTCGCCCACTAGGACGGTTCCAAGGCCGGGGGTGATGCCTTTGCGCTGCAGCTCAGCGACGCGGATGGTGAGTTCTTCTTTGATGGCTTTCGCGACGGCCTTGCCGTCCAGAATTTGTGCGCTCATAGGGTGGCAAGTCTAATCGCGCGGTTGGGGCTGGGTTGACAGGGGTTGAAGTGCGGGATGGGTGTGGTGGTTCGGAGAAGAGATCCTGCGACTGCGCGCAGGATGACGAGGTAGGGAAGCGGGGAATGACGAGGTAGGGAAATCCGGTGGTTTGGCGTCGCGGCCGCCCCGGGTTCAGCCCGGGGACGACCGGGTCCAGCCCGGGGACGGGGTTCCCGCACCCATCAATCCCCGACGACCTCCCGGATAATGCCCTTCAGCTCGCCCACGTCTTTTCCAATCAGACGGTAGTGCTTGGGCTTTTCTTCGATTCCGGCGAACCTGGCCGGGCGCGGCGGGTCAAGGTGGATGGCTTCTTCCATGGTGGCTTGGAATTTCACCGGCAGGGCCGTCTCCATCACGACGCACGGCTCCGGCAGGACGAAGCGGCGGGCGAGCGTCACCGCGTCGGCCGTGTGCGGGTCGATCATCACCTTGTCCGACGCCCACACTTGGCGGATCGCCGCCAGCCGGTCGGCGTGGGTGGAGGAGCCGGAGAGGAAGCCGAAGCGTTCGGGGATGGACTTGAACTCCGGTGTCGAGGAAATGTCGAAAAACCCTTGCGAGGGCAGCAGTTCCCCGAACAGGTGACGCACGCGCTCGGCGTCGCCGCCGAAGAGGTCAAAGACGAACCGCTCGAAGTTGGAGGCCTTGGAGATGTCCATCGACGGGGACGAGGTCGCGAACACGCCCGATGCGGGCCGCACCCGATAAATCCCGGTGTGGAAAAACTCATCCAAAACGTTGTTTTCGTTGGTAGCCAGGATCAGGTGCTTTATCGGCACGCCCATCTGCCGGGCGACGTGACCGGCCAAGATATTGCCGAAGTTGCCCGTCGGGACACAGAAAGACACCGGCTCGTCAGCGGATGAGGAAACCCGCAGCCAGCAGGCGATGTAGTAGACGACCTGGGCCGCCACCCGCGCCCAGTTGATCGAGTTCACCGCTCCGATCGAGTATTTGGCCTTGAAATCGAGGTCTTCGGAGACGGCCTTGACCAGGTCTTGGCAGTCGTCGAACACCCCGTCGACGGCGATGTTGACGATCGCCGGATCGTCGATGGAGTACATCTGCGCCTGCTGGAAGGGCGTCATCCGGCCTTCGGGCGTGAGCATGAACACGCGGATGTGGGAGCGGCCGAGCATCGCATACTCGGCAGATGATCCGGTATCTCCGCTTGTAGCGCCCAAGATGTTCAGCGATTGGCCCCGACGGGAAAGCTCGGCTTCGAACATCTGGCCCAGGAACTGCATGGCCAGATCCTTGAATGCCGCGGACGGCCCGTCGGACAGATGCGCGAGGTAACGGCCGTCGGCCAGACGGGTGACGGGCACAATCTCGGGGGTTGCGAAGACCGATGCGTTGTAGGCCCTAGAGCACACACCCTCTAGCTCCCCAGCCTCGATGTCGGGGGCAAACAAGGACAGCACCGAGGCCGCGAGCGCAGCGTACCCCTGGGCGTCGAGTATCGAACGCCAAGTGTCCAGCTTTCCTGCAGCCGACGGGTACTGTTCGGGCACGTAGAGTCCGCCGTCGGGGGCTAGGCCTTCGAGCAAAATGTCGGCGAAGGCAGCCGCAGGTGCAGCGCCCCGCGTCGAGATGTAACGCATAGCGGCGAGTCTAATAGGCAATGAACGTCGAGTATCGCTTGAGACAATTCTGGGCAATCGGCACCCGGCCAAGCGAGGACGTCCCCGCTTGCCATAGACTGCCACTTGGGCCGGAGTTCGGCCCCGCGTCAATGGTCGGACAGGTGAGCGAACCGGCGGCGTGCCACCGAAAGGGTAAATGGGGAATGGCCGAGAACATGCCCGAAAACCAGATCCCCGAGGAAGAACCTGCACTGCAGATGGGCCTCGGCGGCATTCTGCGTCGTCTCATCCAAGCCGACGGAACCAATGAAGAACCCGAACCGGAGCCGGTGCTGCCCCCTCCCCCGGGAGTTGATGCCGCGCCTGAAGAGAGCGTGGCCGAGGTGCTGGAGCTCCCCCGCCCGGAGGAACCCCCGGCCGCCCAGCCGCTTCCCGATTTCGACGTCCAGCGCGTGTTTGCCGACGACGCCCCCGAGCCCAAGCCCGTGGTGGAGACACAGCAAGCGGTGAAGGATCGCGTGGAGTTCGTGCTGCAGGCCGCGCAGGCGATGGCCGACGAGATCATCGCCAACGCCGAGGAGCAGGCCCAGAAGGAGCGCGACAAGGCCGCGAACACGCAGGCCCAAATCGACAAGATGAAGGAGCGCATCGAGGAGCTTCGGCGCGAACAGGCCGAGATGGAGGCGACGGGCCGGGCCCGGGTCGCCGCCGCCGGGCTGGATGCCAAGGCCATCCGCCAGGACGCCTTCGAGCAGCAATCCAGGATCACCGAGGACGCCAAACGCCAGGCCGACCAGGCCGTCGCCCAGGCCCAGGTACAGGCCGACACGATCGTGGCGAACGCTCGGGAGGAAGCGACCCGGATCGTCGACGATGTGAACGCCCGCGCCGAAGAAATCCGTAGTCAGCTGTCCAACCGGATCAAGGAATCCGATACCACCATCGCCCAGCGCTACGCCGAGCTGGAGGCCGAGGAGACCCGCCGCCGCGATGAACTCGACCGCGAGATCGAGAGGGTGACCGGCGAAAGCCAAGAAGAGCGCGACAAGCTGCTGGCCGACGTCCGCGCCCAGGTCGAACACGCGCAGGCGGAGATGGCCCAGCAGCAAAAGGCCGTCAAAGAGGAGTGCGCGCAGCTGCTCGCCAAGGCCCACGAGGACGCCAAGAACGCCTATGCGGCCGACGCGGCGCAGGCCGAAACCGACATCGCGCAGGCCAAGGCCAAGGCCGTACAGGTCGAACACGAGACGGTGACGATGTTGGCGTCCGTCGAATCTGAGGTGACGGCGCTGAAGCAGCAGGCCTACGAGGAGATTCTGAAGTACGCCCGCAGCCAGCAAGAACAAGCCGACCAGGTTTTGTTCAACGCCCAAACCGAGGCCACGAGCGTCGCCCGCGAGACCAAGACGTACGCCGAGCAGATCCGCTCCGAGGCCGACACCACGCTGCGGCAGGCCAAGACCGAAGCCAATCGGCTCATCTCCGAGGCCCAGTCCGAGGCAGACCGGCTGCTCGCCCAAGCCCGCACCCAGGCCGAGGAGGTGGAGCAAAGGGGCCTCAGACGTCAGGCTGAACTCGAAGCCGGGATGAAGGAACTCAAGGAGAACACCAATAAGGAACTTTCCAAGCTCCGCGAGGATTCCTACCGGCAGCTCGAAGGCGCAAGGCAGGAGGCCATCACGGTGTTGGCCGAAGCCAGAGCAGAAGCCGACCAAATCCGCGCCGAAGCCCGCAGTTTGCAAGAGACGGCAAGGCGCGAGATGAGCGAGGCGAAGAAGCGCCGCGATGAGATAGAGTCTCAGCTGGCGCAGCAATTCGGCGTAATTGAGGCGCTTTCAGTGCCAGCACACGAGGATAGAACAGAAAATGTCTGAGGCATTTCGCACAGTTGTGAGGGGCTATGAGCCCGCGGCGGTGGACCAGGCCATCACCGCATTGAAGAAGGATCTGGACGCCGCGAGACAGGCTGCGGCGACCAGCAAAGACGAGGCCGCGAAGGCTGCGGCCCAGGCCCAGCAGTACAAGGAGCAGCTTTCCAAGCAGGCCAAGGCCGAGAACATCCCCACCTTTGAGGGGTTGGGCGTGCGCATCGGCAAGATGCTTGAGCTCGCCCAAGAGGAGGCCACCGAGGTGCGCGCGAACGCCCAGGCCGAGGCGACGAAGGTCGCCGAGCAGGCCGAGGCCGCCGCGCAGGCGGTTCGCCGCGACGCCGAGGCCTATGCCAAGGACGTCAGTTCTCGGGCCGACGCCGAGGCGGCCAAGACGATGGCGAACGCCAAGCGCCAGGCCGACGAGATCGTCGACTCTGCCGACCGCGAGGCCGTCGCCCGCCGTAAAGAGGCCGAGGCCTACTACGACACCCAAAAGGCCAAGTCAGCTGCCCAAGCCGCCGAGTTCGAGAAGACGATGGCCGACCGCAAGGATCACGCGGCCGCCGATTTCGCCGAGCAGGTGAAGAAGAACGAGGCCGCCCACGCCCGCGCTGTTGCGGATCGCGATGCCGTCGTCGCCGAAGCCGAGGAACTGAAATCCAAGGCCGAGGAGTACGCCGAGGTCACGGTCAAGAACGCCAACGTGGAGGCCAAGCAGATTCTCGACGCCGCGCGTTCGTCGGCGGAGAAGATCCGGCATGAGTCCGAGCGCGAGGTGAACGCGGCCAAGGCGAGGCAAGAGGCCATCAACCAGCAGCTTTCCGCCCTGCGCGGCCTGTTCACGGCCTTCCCCGGCAACGATGCGCCCGACGGGCCCGCTAAGCCGATCGAGGAAGAGCCCGCACAGGAAGAGGCGCCCGAGGCCGACCCGAAGGCCGCTAAAGCCAAGTAGGTTCGACGTCTAACGCCAGTTCACCCCAAAATCTCTGGGATCCGGGGAGGGCTGGGTGAAGGCGTCGGTGAAGGGTGTGACGCCGCCGGCCCAACGCTCGACCCCCGCAGTATCGAGGACGCGCGCCGGGAAGGTGGCCGAGGCCGCCCGCCTGCGCAGGTAGTCGGCGTCGATGTTCTTCGCCCCTGCCAGCACGAGATTTCCGAAGTGGCGGCCCTTCAGCGTGCCCGGATCGGCGGCCAGTGAGGCCTCAGGGAAGCGCTCTAGCAGCCCGGCGGCCACCCTCCTCGCCCAGGCGAAGGGCGCTTTGTCGGTGATGTTCATGATCACGGTTCCGGCGTTATTCAGTACGCGGGCGAGCTGGGCGAAGTACTCGCGGGTGACCAGCTCGGCGGGAACGCGGGCCCCGTTGAAGGCGTCGACGATGATGACGTCGGCGTAGTTTTCGGGCATGGCCGAAAGCCCGGTTCTCCCGTCGGTGGCCCTGATTTTGATGCCCGAGCGCGGGGGCAGGGGAAGCTTGTCCCTGACGGCCTGGGTGAGTTTGACGTCGGGTTCTAGGACGATCTGTGCGGAAGTGGGACGGGTGTGGGCCAGGTATCTGGGGATGGTCAGCGCCCCGCCGCCGACGTGTACGGCACGGATGCGCTGGCCGGGCTCGGCGATCTGGTCGAGCAGCTCGGCGACGCGCTGAACGTACTCGAATACCAAGAATGTGGGGTCTTCAAGGTCGACGAAAGACTGATCGGAGCCGTCGACCCTGAGGGTGACGCCGTTGCGGTCTTCGACGAGCTCGAACAATCAACCCACCTGCTCGGCTAACACGTGGGCGATGTCGCGGGCCGCGTGCGGGCGGGCCAGCGATTTGGACACGCGGGCGGCGTGCTCGCGCAGCTCGGGCCGCTCCTCCCAGCGCTTGAGGGTGGTGACGACGTCGCGCGGCTTGGGCGCCCAAACCCCGGCACCGGTCTGCACCACGTAGTCGACATTGCCGTCTTCCTGGCCTGGCAAGCGCGAATAGAGGATGAGGGGCAGGCCGGAGATGAACCCCTCGCAGATGGTTCCCGGACCAGCTTTCGTGACCAGGACGTCGGAGGCGTGCATGAACTGCGGCATTTCCGTGGTGAAGCCGTAGATGTGGTGTTCGAGCTGCCAGTCGATCGCCTCCAGCTGGGCCTTCAGTTCCTCGTTGCGCCCGGCGATGACGACCACCTGGACGTCCAGCCCGGCCTCGTTGATCGCCTGGGAAACTTTGGCGAGCGGGCCCATGCCGTCGCCGCCGCCGACCAGCAGAACCGCGGGTTTGTCCGACCAGCCCATCTTCTTGCGCCATTCGTTGCGGTCGGGCATGCCCGTCAGGAATTTTTCGGCGGCTGGCAGGCCGATGACCTTGAGGTTGCCCGCCGGGATGCCGAAGTGTATGCCGCGCTGCCGGGCGGCCTCCGTCGGCACGATGATGAGGTCCGCGTGGCGGTCGTACCAAAAGGCGTGGGTGGTTACCATGTCCGTCACCACTGTGACGAACGGCAGCGGATTGTCCCGCATCGCAAATACCAATGTGGTGTTCACAAGGGGATGGACGGAGACGATCAGGTCTGCGGGGTTCTCCTCCAGCAGCCGCTTCATCGCCGAGCGCAGCACGGGGTAGGCCAGCTTGTTCACCGCCGACGTCCGGTGCTCGCCGTCGAGCATGTCGTAGGGCAGTGCCCAGGATGCCGGCATCTTGCTCATCTTCTGGTAGATCTCCGGCGCGTACTTGAGCGGGGCCGGGTAGTACTGACGGAAGAAGTCGACCATCTTGGTGTCGTATCTTCCCGGGAACTCGTGATCCAGGGCCTCGATGATGGCCTGCGTCGCTGAGCGGTGTCCACCTCCAGTATCTGAGAACAGGAACAACATGCGTTTTCTAGGCATGAGGCCATCCTATTGCGCTAGCCCCAGGCTCTGCGGCAGTGTTCCCCAGCACTTCTTGGATTCGCGCGTGCCGCAACACCAGAAATCGCCCTGCCCAGTACACCTGGGGGTGTGGGGGTGGCTCCCCCACAACACGATCGGCAACGTCAGCTGACTGTGACGTACTTCTGCGCCTTGGCCAGCTCGATCCACGTCTGGCCGGGGGCCATCTTCAAGAAGGTGCCGTCGTCGAGCTTGAAGCGGAACGGGGCGTCGGTAGAGGCCTTCGACCAGGTGCCCTCCACGACCTTGCCTTGGTTGAGGTAGAAGAAGTGGCCGTCCTTGCCGTCAAGCTTGACGATAGGCTCCTTGTGGGTGGCGGTGACGCCCTCGGAGATCCCCATCTCCCAGTTGGCGACGATGATGAGCACGTTGTCGCGGGTGACCTGCTTCTTCTCGTTGTCGACCCAGTTATGCCACTTGGTATCGACGCCGCTCACACCCTCCCACTTGGGGCCGTTCGGCCACTTCAAGGAGACCTTGTACTTCTTAGTGCCCTCGTCGTACTGGAAGCGGTGGATTTCGCTCATGTTGGTGCGGCCGATGTTCTCGTTCTGTGCCTCCGTCGCGGGAGTGCCGCCGACGACCGTCGAAACTTCGGCATCCGTGGCCGCGTACTGCAGGTAGACCGCAGGAATCTGGCCGGGGTTGAGCTTGTCGAGCGCAACCATCTTGTCCGGGTAGGCAACG
>JAISTE010000078.1 GCA_031272825.1 Propionibacteriaceae bacterium
CTTCGCCGGGCCGGGCATAGGCGAGGAAATCGGCCGCCCCCAGCCGGATCTCCGGATCGTCGTCGGCCAACAACGGGGCAATCACCCCGGTGATCTCGACCAACACCGCCCGCGCTTCGTCGCCGAAAGCCTCCGGATCGGTCCCCTCGGGTAGGTAAGGCAAGACGCCCGAAGTGAAAGCCATCGACCGGGAAAACCCGAGGGCCAACTCCATCGCTGCCGCACGCCCGGGCAAGGGCTCGGCAGCGATCCGGGCAATGTGCCGCATCGCCGGGAGCGTCGCCGGATAGATGGTGCCTTGGTGCAGGATCGATCCCCACAGCTCGTCGAGCGCCATGTCCCAATCGTCGCCGGCAAGGTCGTCCAGCAGTGCCGGGATGTCGTCAGCTGGTCCATAAGCATGCGACAGCCCGCTGAACAGGGCCACATCTTCGGGGGTCATGTCGAAGAGTCTATGATGCGGCCCAACTGGCGGACAGAGCTTTCAGGGACGCAAAGTGCTTAGTGGTACAACGTTGACGCCGTCAGGACGGCGGTGCGCGAATCTGGATCCCGCCGCCGAATTTGTGGCGTTGCTAGCCGGACAACCCGGTGGCGCTCTCCGCGTCGTGGGTGGGGCGCCACAGGACTTGGGTGCTGAGCCAGGCGATCAGGGCGACCAAGGAGATGGAGAAGACCACGTCCACCAGGTAGTGCTCCTTGCAGAACAGGGTGGCCAGCGAGATCAGCACCCCAAGGACGGCTACGGGCAGAGCATGGGCCAGCTTCTTTCCGGAGCGGTCGGTGAAGATGATCAGGAAGAAGGGCAGCCAGATGTGTGCGTTGTGCAGGCTGGGCAGGCCGTTCGATGCCGCGTCGGAGTCGTACATGAACTCCAGCAAACGGTCGAAGAAGCCGGTGTGTTGGGCGTAGACGTCCGGGGTCCAGGCGTGCGGGACGTCGTTGGGGGCGACCAGGTAGATGATCGAGCTGATCGCGAAGAGGATCGCCAGCGCCAGGATGTAGCGCTTGACCAAGTCGCGGTCGCCGACCCAGGCCAGATAGAAGGGCGCGAAGCACAGCACCGCGTAGGCCATCAGATAGAAAATGATGAAGAACGGGATGATCGGCAGCGCGGCGTCCAACCAGGTGCCGAAGTTATGGTGTGGCACATTCTCGGTGAAGATCCGGGTGCCGTTGTAGGTGAGCGTCTCGCCGATGTCGAGCACCACCAGCGCGACGGCCGGCCAAAGCAGATAACGCCGGGTGAAGGCGTGTTTGGCTTCCAGGGTGTCCAGTCGGCGGCTGGTGAAACGGTAGGTCAGCAGCGCGAGCAGCGTCAGCGCAATCAGGATTTCTTCAATGCTCGAAATGATCCTCACTCGCGGAAGGATAATGACGCGCGGGATGCGCGGCAGGGTTTTCGGCATAATTCACGGCCAAGAGGCCGGCGGGACGACTCTCAACTGAACGCGGGGGCGACCACTCCGCCCGGGGCCAACCAGGGGGCCAGAGCCGGGATGTTGCGGAGCACCCAATAGGCCAGCAACGCTCCGAAGAGGGTCCAGAGCACCCAGGCCGGCGCCAGCCGTTTTCGCTGTGCCAAGCCGACGCTGCGCAGCAGCCAGAACACCCAGGCCCAGCCCAGGTAGGGCAGGGCCAGCAGCAGCGCCGGATTCATCCCGACCAGAGCGGCGAAATCCAGGTGGGTCAAGGCGTGGATCCCGCGCAGACTGCCACAGCCGGGGCAATAGATCCCGGCCAGCCACAACGACGGGCAGGTCGGATAGTGGCCCGGTTCGTTCGGGTCGACGGTGGCGATCCAGATCAGCCCGCCCAGGCCCAATGCTCCCACGCCCACCGGTTTGGCCCAAGCCGGAAGCACCTGGCGAGGCTGGGCCGGTGCGGTGTGGCCAGGGATGGTCTGGCCGGGCAGGACCTGCGGCATCGTCGCCGACTAGCTCAAGGTGGCGGCGCCGAGCGCTGCGACGATGATCACCACGTAGACAATGATCAACAAGCCATAGAGGATACCGGCCACGATCGCCGACCATTTGGCGAAGCTCTTCGCCTTGTTGGAGGCTTCTTGGGCGCCGGCGAAATCGCCCATCGACCACTTGGAATTCACCTGGGTGGAATAGACGATCGACACGATGCCCAGCGGCAGGAAGCACATGATGGTGCTCAGGATTGCCCAGACCAGATAGTTGTCCGGGGGCGGACCGTAGGCGGCCACTGGATTGTAGGCGACCGGCGTTTGGTAGGGGGCCGGGGCCTGATACGGCTGATAGGGCTGCTGCTGGGCGGCACCGGGATAGGGGGCCTGCTGAGCCTGGTAGGGATCCTGGTACGGGGGTTGGGCCGGGGCTTGGTATTGCGGCTGAGCGTCCGGTTGGCCGGGCTGATAGCCGGGCCCTTCGGGCTGTTGTTCATACGGTGGGGTAGTCACAAGGGCCTCCTAATCTTGTTAACAGGTAAGCATACTGGGCGCGGGCAATATCGGCTCACAGCCCCAAATCGGCTAGTGACACGGCGTAAAGATAGGGCACGCCGGCAGTCTCCACGCGTTCCTTGGCGCCGGTGTCCCGATCGACGATCACCGCCACTGCGACCACTTCGCCACCGGCTTCGCGGACCGCTTCGACGGCCGTCATCACCGAACCGCCGGTGGTGGAGGTGTCTTCCACCACCAGGACTTTGCGCCCGGCGACCTCGCTGCCTTCGATGCGGCGCTGCAAGCCATGGGTCTTCGCCTCCTTGCGCACCACGAAGGCATCCAGCCGCTGCCCGGCGTGCGCGGCGTCGTGGAGCATCGCCACCGCCACCGGATCGGCCCCCAGGGTGAGCCCGCCGACTGCTTCGAAATCCAGCCCGGCGGTGAGGTCGCGCATCACCGCGCCGACCAGCGGAGCCGCCTGTCCATCCAACGTCACCCGGCGCAGATCGACGTAGTAATCGGCTTCCCGGCCGGAGGCCAGCGTCACTTTGCCGTGGATGACCGCCAGCTCTTTGATGGCTGCGATCAGTTCGCTCTTCTTCGTCACCCGACCAGGATAATGGTGGCGTGAGTGAGATTGTCCCGGTGCCCGGCGCAGGCAACGCATTTCTGGTGACGGCGGGCACCACCGAACAATCCTGGGTGTATCTGGATCAGCCGCTACTGCTCGAATTCGAATATGTGCAGCGGATCGCCGAAGCGTTGGAAGCCACTGTGCTCACCCGGCCGGCCACCGAACGGATCCGGGTGGTCCACGTCGGCGGCGGTGGGCTGACGCTGCCCCGCTATCTTGCCGCCCGACGGCCCCACTCGGCGCAGATCGTGCTGGAACCGGACACCGATCTCATCGAACAAGTCCGCTCCCGACTGCCGCTCCCGCCGAATTCCGGGATCAAGATCCGACCGATCGACGGGCTGGCCGGGATCGCCGAAATGCCGGATGACTACGCCGACGCGATTATCCTCGACGCCTTCAACGCCGCGCGGATCCCCGGCGAACTGGCCACCTTGGAGTACTTTGCCGACCTGGCCCGGGTGCTCCGCCCGGCCGGGGTGATGATCATGAACCTGACCGGGAAATCCCCCTTCGATTGGGTCCGCCGGGCCCTGGCCGGCCTGGCCGAGACCTGGCCGAAACTCGCCGTCAGCGCCGAAACCCCGGTCTGGAAGGGCCGCCGCTTCGGGAACTTCGTCGCCGTGGCCAGCGCCACCGGCCTCCCCGTCGACCGCCTCGACGACGTACTCGCCCGGGCCGCCTTCCCCCACCGCTTGGTCTATGGCGCCACCCTGAAACACTGGATCGGCCGAGCCCAACCCTTCACCGAAGCCACCGCCCAAGACTCGATCCCCTTCGAACCCTGGCTGTGAAACGCAGCAGGCCGGCTCCCTGGCCCCACCGGTGTTATTGGTGGTGCCTTGTGGGTTCCCCCGGCGACACTGTCCGCAGTCGCGAACGCTACGACTCAGTCGACTGCACTTCCGTCCCAGTCGTGGTAGTGGCGGAATACTTCGATGAACTTGTCTGCGGTTTCGGTGAGTCACTCGATGGCGGTTTGCCTTTCGGGTTCGGTTCTGCCCCCATGCTGCTGCGCGGGCCCGCACCGTTCAAGGCGCCGCCGGATTCGCAACCAAGAAGTTATCGCCCGGTGACCGTTTTGTGACCAGCACACGAACGCCGAGCCCCTTCACCGTCATCTCGACCGAAACGGAGCGCAGCGGAGTGACGTGGAGAGATCTCCTCTCGGGCCAGCGCAGGCCCCAAGCCCAGGCTTCTCCCGGTCAGCCCGGGACGAAGCCGGTGACCATCCAGTCGAGGCGCCACAGGTCCAGCTTCCGGCCGCAGTAGTGGCAGGCGCCGCCGTCGAGGAGGGAGAGGGACGAACCGCAGCCGACGCAGCGCAGCAGCCTCGCTTCGCAGGCGGCCTGCGTGAGCACGTCCTTGTCCTTGACCAGGGTGATGGTGGCCCGCTCGCGGCGTTTGGCGAGGCGGTTGCCGCGCAGCCACACCAGGTCGAGGCGCGCGTTCACCGTCAGGCGCTGCAACTGCTCGTCCACCTCGAAGGCCTTGAAGTTCAACTCGCGCAGGTTGACGTCGCACACGTCGGCGTAGTGCCGCAGCAGGGGTGCCGCGTCGATGGTGGCGATCGCCCCGATGTCGGCGGGCGATTCGGCGTAGACGATGGAGACCAGCTTGTTCTCCACGTTCGAGGTGAACGCGCCCTGGGAGAACAGCGGGTCGTGCTGCTGCGCGGTGCGTTCGAGCTTCTTCCGGGTGCGCCGGGCGCGCCCTTGGGCGTTCCACTGGAACGGCATGCGGAACAACAACGTGAAGAGCACCACCACCCCCGAGACCGCCGCGATCAGAATCGGGCCGAACAGCATAGCGGGGAACAGAAGTATCAGGAACACGCACGCGATGGAGAAGCCCACTGCAGCGCTCGCGACGACCTGAGCCCAGAGTTCGACCGGTGGCTGCACCCAGGGGAACAGGAAGAAGTAGATGCAGGCCGCCACTGCCCACACCACCAGGAAAGCGTGCGACTTCTTGAACGGGAACTTGCCCGCCTGTAGCGACTTGGTCCAGCGGTTCGCCCAAGAGCCGACCTTGTCCACTCGCCCGGTCGGGTCGGGGCGCAGCGAGAACGAGGTCACCTTCAGGTTGAAATCGTCCACGTTGAACCGGGTCTCGCAGAAGTCGCAGCCGTCCAACAGCCCGTCGAGGGTGGATTCGGCCCCGCAGTTGGGGCACAGGTACTCCGATTCGTTGCGGATCGACTGGATCAACTCCGAGTGCGCCGAGCCGGTGAAGCGCATCCGGCGCAGCCGTTTCCCGCCCCGCGAGTAGTCTTTGCGCGATTTCACGTACTTGTCGACGTCCGCGAAGGTGTACTTGCCGTCGTCATCCCAACCGGCCTGGAAGAACCAGGCGTTCTCCGGGTTCATGCCGTCCTTGAAAGACCAATCCAGGCTCAGCCCCATGCGTTCCAGGCGCCGCCGCGACAGCGTGAGCCGGTACCAAAACAGCTGGGTGACGTTCGCCAGGGCCAGCTCCCCGCCGCGGTAGAACTCGGCCAGGTTGTCGAGGAAACTGTCCACCAGCGGCCCTGTAGCAGGGTGCCGCTTCTCGTCCTCACTGTGGTCAACGCGGGCTTTCATGGCGTCTCCTGTTAAGAGGGGGTGCGCACCCAAGTGTAACCGGGCAAGGAAGGCCGCCAAAGGCCAACGCCCCTTGCCAACGCCTCATGCCACGAGGGCCCGCAGGCGATCCCGCGTGGCGACGGTGTCGGGGTGATCCGGGCCGAGGACGCGCTCTCTGGCGGCGAGCGTCTCCTCGTACAGCGGGATCGCCTCATCCAGGCGGCCCGCCGACCGGTAGGCGCCGGCCAGGTTGTTGCGGGAAGTCAAAGTGTCGGGGTGGTCCTCGCCCAGCACCCGCACACTGTCAGCCACGACCGCCTCAAACAGCGGGATCGCCTCATCCAGGCGGCCCGCCGACTGGTAGGCGTCGGCCAGGTTGTTCCGGGACGTCAAAGTGTGGGGGTGATTCTCGCCCACTACCCGCGCTGCCTCTGCGACCGCGCGCTCCAGCACTTGCACAGCATCCGAATACCTACCCGCCTGCACGCGACCTTCAGCGATGGCGATCAACGAGCTGGGTTCCGGATTGGCGTCAGCCAGGGCGAGCGCCTCGTCTGTCTGCCCGGATCTGGCGAGCCATCGAATCAGGTTTCGGTGCGTTTCCTGGGTACCGGATGTCGTGGATAGTCGTCTTGCTCGCTCAACCCATTGGCTGGATTCGGGTTCGCGGGGCACCCAACCCATTTCTTCTTGCACGTCCCCATGGATTTCCAGGCGAAGCGCTTCGATGCTCTCATTTTCACAACGTATGGCCAGGGCGGCGCGCACGCTGGCGGGCAGGGCCATGATGGGTTCGGCGTCGCCGTCCTCCAGGGCTGCCAGGGCGTCGTCCACCTGGCCGAGCAGCGCCACGTCGTCTACCCGGCAGTCGGGCAGGCGGGAGAGGCGGCGGGCGACACTCAGGGTTTGGTCGCCGTCGAAGGCCGAGGCCGCTTCCAGCATGTAGGGGCCGGAGTCGCTGGGGCGGGTGCCCGCGAGGTCGTCCGGGTCGTACCAGACGCAGAGGAAGTCGATGATCAGCTTGATGGGTTCGCCCCAGGCGTCTTTCATCTGGAAGGCGAGGGCGGCCAGCGGCTCGGCGAGTTCGTAGTAGCTGCGGCGGCCGTCGAGGAGGTCGTCCCAGGGCGTGGTGACTTTGGTGACCCAGCCGAGGTCTTTCAGTTCGGCGATGCGGGAGGCGACGGGCTTTTCGGGCAGGCCGAGGCGCCCGGCGAGGTCTTGCACGTGAAGGGGGCGGTTGACCGACGACAGTTCTGCGATGACGCGGCGTTGTCTGCCTTTGAGGGAACGCAGCCGGTCCTGGTAGTAGGGGGTGAGGTCGTCGAAGGTCTCGAACAGCAGGTCGGCCATGCGGTTGAACGACTCGGGGGCCAGCGGTTCGCTGAATGTGGCCCACAGCCGGGGTTGGCTTCCGGCGAGGTGTTTGATCGCTTCCAGACGGCGGCGGGCCAATTCCGTACCCAACGCCTGTTCGAGGCGTTCGTCGCCGCGGGCGCGGGCCAGGCGCAGCAGCATTTCGCGGGCCTGGTCGACGGTGAACGGGGCCAGGGTGAGCGTGCTGAAATACCCGTAGAAGGGGCTGCTTTGCACGGTGATGGAACGGTCCAGAGCGGGTGTGGTCGCGATCAGCAGCAGCGCCTGGGTGGTTTGCAGGAAGCTGCGCAGCTTTTTCTGCCCGTCGGCGCCCAGCTGCCTGAACACCTCGTCCAGGTTCTCCAGGAACACCACGATGGGCCCGCCCGCAGCGGCCGCTTGGGCAAGGCGGTGTTCCAGGGTGTCCGCGTCCCCGGAGCTGTCGGCGCCGATTGCTTGCGCTACCGCTTGGAGCAGGTCCTGGTAGGAGCCGATCTTCCACGGGTCTTCGGGCAGGCGGGCCGGTTGGAGTTTGGCGCCGGCTTCGGCCAGGTCTCGCGCCCGGTAGTACGCCAACGCGACCAGGTGCGTCTTCCCCGCCCCACGCGGGCCGACAATGAGCGTGTGGTTGCGCGATTCCGAGGCGGCGGCCTGTTTGATGCGGCCCACCAGGTCGTCGAGCATCGGCTCGCGGGCTACGAACATGGCCTCCAACTGCGGCCTGGGGGTCAGCCACGGCGTGTAGCGCGAGATTCGGGCCATGCGCGCCTACTTCAACATGCGGCGTTGCCGGTAGATGGTGCGGATCACCTGGTAGCGCCACCCGACCTCGTCGCCGCGCACCAGCAGGTAATGGTCGTCCTGCAGCTTGCCGAACACTTCCAGGAACAGCTCGTCGGCGCGCAGGTCCGCGGGCAGTTTTCCGATTGGCCTCCAGTGGGGCCCCGTCGCCGTCGCATCCAAGATGGCATAGGCCAGCTTCGAGCCGGCGCCGTAGTGCTCTTCGATCCTGGAGACGAACTGGGTCACGTCCCGGCTCTGATCCCGGTCGGCCACGAACGCATCGAAACGCCGCTGCACCTCTTCCGCGATGACTTCGGTGTGATCTGCCTCGCCGTGCTCGTCGTACTTCATGGCGTCGAACAGCTTCTGGATCAGATACGGCCAGCAATCGGTGATCTCCGCCATCGCGTCGGCCGCCCCAGCGCCGAGTTCCCGCCCGATGCCCAGCGCCAGCCGCTGCGCGAGGGAGACGGCGTCGGCCTTGCGCAACGGGCCGAACGGCAACGGGTTCAGATCGTTGACCAAATCCTCCCTGCCCTGCAGCACGTGATGGAACCCGATCGAGCCGGCCAGAATCCAGCGCACGTTCCTGGAAGACAGGCGCAAGGTGCGCAGCCGCTCGAGCAGATTCAGGCCGTCATCCCTGCACCCTTTCCGCATGATGGCGTCCACGGCGTCGGGCACCTCGTCCATCGCGATGACCAGCGGTAGCTGCTTGCACGCCCCGATCTCCTCGTCGACCTTGGTCAGCACGTTGCCGAGCAGTTCCAGCGCGGACGCCTGCCGCACTTCTGCCTTGATCTTCAGCGGCCCAGACGCAGCTTCGCCGCTCACGTTTTCGAAGAGCCCGCCCAAGTACTTCAACACCTGTTCGGGCATTGAGCGGAGCTTCACGAGCGCGTCCACCGTCTTGCGCAGGAACTCGTCCACGGTGTCGACGCCCATGTAGTCGATCCACACCACCTGCAACTGATCGGTGTTCTCCATCTCGGCGGCGAATGTCACCATCCAAAACGTCTTCCCCATGCGCCGCGGGTCGTTCAAGATGATGTTCTGGCCGGCATCCAGCATCTCGAACGCACGGCGCATCGTCTCCGCCCGGCCCACGAAGTTCTTCGGGTCCAACTCCGAGCCCGGATTCGGCTCGATGGGTTCTTGGCTCACCTGGCGCCTCCAGAAAATATACACGTCATTCCGGGTATATTTATACCCGAATCTGCGTGTACATCTCAAGCCCCTTGCCAACGCTGCAGCGGCCTGAGACGATTGGCGCAGCATGTGCTCCCCGCCACAGAAGGACTTTCGATGAAGACAGTCACCCACATAGCAATTCCTGCCCTCTCCGCCCTGTTGC
>JAISTE010000114.1 GCA_031272825.1 Propionibacteriaceae bacterium
TCCCGAGCCCCGGCCGTCAGCGTCGTTTTCCCTGCGCGCCACAGCAGGTACTCGCGCATCTCGCGGGCCTTCTCCTTCTTCAAGAACTCAAGCTTGACTGCCTCCGAGCTGCCGGCGTCGACGCGCACCTCGGCCAAGCCCAGGATCCTCGCGGCGAGCGGCTGAACGACGTCGATGGACTGCACCTGGTTGTACGCCACCCGCTTGGAGGTGCGGAAGAATTTCCCCGATTCGACGCGAAGTTCCTTGTCAGAGACGGTAAACAGCGTGTGTCTCCACGACCACCAACCCGCTGCGACGGCCACCAAGATCACCCCGAGCAGGCCCAGCAGTGCCCACATCCAGGCCTGAGAGAGCAGGTGGACGACGCTCTCGCCCTGCTCGTCGGTTTCCCACACTTCGCCGCCGGGCAAAAACTCTCGGCCCACGGCGAACAAAACGGCCACGAAGATGATCCAGCCCTTGGCGAGCGGAGTCAGCGGGTGGGCGCGCTCGACGAATTCCTGGGTGGGGGTAATGGGGGTTGCGTGCGGTTCTGGTTCCGCAGATCCAAGATAGGAACCGTCGGCTGGCAGGCCAACCGGTTCGCTCCCAGGAATCTCGGGGACGAATGCTGTCGGATCGATACTCATAGCGGCGTCGCCTGCGCTTCACCCAGGGCGATCAACCGATCGCGCATGGCCTCGGCCTCATCGGCGCGCAGATACGGGATGTTTCCGTTGCCGCCAGCGGTGATCAGGTTCACCTCGGCCAGCCCGTAGTGGCGCACCACCGGCCCGGATTCGACCTTCACAACCTGCATCCGCCCGTAGGGGAAAATCTCGGTGGTGCGGGTGAATAACCCGCTGTCGACGACCAGATCCTCGGCCCGTTCGCAGTAACGGAAGCGCCGAACCCAGGTACGGTTGCGCACAACCCGGTAAGCCGAAAGGACGACCATAGCTGCGGTCGTCACGGCGATAATCCAGTACTGATCAGAGCCGGTACCGAGCACGATCCACACCGCGATCCCGACGACAGCCAGCGTCACAATGGCCCAGCGTATGCAGGCCCCGATGGTGCGAACCTTCAGCGCCTCGGGCGGAAGAGTTTTCCAGGTTTCCTGGGAAGCGACCTCACTCATTCGCATCCTTCCTTAGTGATATAAAAATGCTATCACTTTTCCAAGCTTCTGGGGAAGCAACCTCACTACTGGTAGGAAGTATATAGAGAGGTATCGAAAACCCTTACCGCGGCTGCATCCAAATATTTAGCGCCATTTCCCGATGGATCGCCGCGCCGCTCCTATCTGAAAACCTCGATACGCGGGGCTTATCTGGATTTTCAGATACCCTCAACCGGTTTCCCGTAGTAGCGCCCGAGGAAATCTTCCTTGAACTCTTGGTAGTTCCCTTCCAGGATCGACGCCCGGATGTTGTCTACCATGCGCAGGATGAAGCGCTCGTTGTGGATCGTCGCCAGGGTGTAGGCGAGCAGCTCCTTGGCCTTGAACAGGTGGTGGAGGTAGGCCTTGGTGTAGTGGGTGCAGGTGTAGCAATCGCAGGTTTCGTCGATCGGCTCGAACGCCCGCCGGTTCTTCGCATTGGTGACGTTGAAGCGCCCGGTCGGCGAATAGAGCGCGGCATTGCGGCCCTCGCGGGAGGGTTTCACGCAGTCGAAGGTGTCGGCCCCGTTCTCGACGCCCCAGAAAACGTCGTCTGGCTCGGAGATTCCCAGCAGATGTCTGGGCTTGTCATCGGGCAGCTCGTCGCATATCCAGCCGACGATCTCGCCCAGCTTTTGCTTCTCTAGGGCGCCGCCTAGCCCAAAGCCGTCGAACATCTGCCCGTCGACGTCCAACTCGGCCAACCCCTTGGCCGCGGCCCTTCTCAAATCCTCATACTGGGCCCCCTGCACCACGCCGAACAGCGCCTGATAGGGCTTCCCGTCGCGCTCCTCGGTAAGCCGCTTGTGCTCGCGCAGGCAGCGGATCGCCCACGCGTGCGTGCGCTCGACGGAGGCCTCCTGGTATGGGCGGGTATTCATCAGCGTCGTGCATTCATCGAATGCGAACATGATGTCCGCGCCCAGCTGATGCTGAATCTGCATGGAGGTTTCGGCTGTCCAGCGGTGCTTCGAGCCGTTGAGATATGAGGTGAAGTTCACCCCGTCGTCGTCGATGTGGGCCAGGCGCTGCTTACCGGCGGCGATCACGTCGTCGGATTCCAGCCCGGTGACGTCCATCGCCAGTACCTTCTTAAACCCGGCCCCCTGCGACAGCACCTGGAACCCGCCCGAATCAGTGAAGGTCGGCCCGGGCCAGTTCATGAACTTGCCCACTCCCCCGGCCTCGTCGACGATCTCCGGCCCGGGCTGCAGGTACAGGTGGTAGGCGTTGGCGAGCAGCGCCTGCGCACCCAGCTCACCCATCGTTTCCGGCAGCACACCCTTGACGCTCGCCTGCGTAGCCACAGGGGTAAACGCGGGGGTCTGGATGTCCCCGTGCGGGGTATGGATCACGCCCGCGCGCCCGTTCTTGGAAAGCTGAGCGGTCTTGGTAAATGAGAACGACGATGTCATCGAAGATCAACCCCCATCACATCATTCTTCACAATCTCAACCCCGTCATCCGGCACTTCACCAACCCCGTCATCCTGCACTTCCCCAACTCCGTCATCCTTACGCACCCCAACCCCGTCATCCTGCGCAGAGTCGCAGGATCTAACGCAAGATGATGCACCAAAGTAAGCGAGATCCTGCGACTGCGCTTCGCTCCGCGCAGGATGACGAGGAGAAGTGGGGTCAGGATGATGAGGAGAAGTGGAGTCGGGATGACGAGAAGAAGTGGGGTCAGGATGACGAGGAGAAGTGAGGTCGGGATGACGAAGTGGGGTGAGGGACTGCTTGCGCATACTTTCCATCGTCTTGAGCTGCGTCAGGGCGACGGCCCCTGCGGTCGAGTTGCGCAGTACCGCGTCCGAAATCAGGACGGGGACTCCCCCGGCTTCGGTGAAGGCGGCCAGCTCCTCGTCGGTGATGCCACCCTCCGGGCCGATGATGAACAGGACTTCGCCGGATTGCGGCAGTTGGACGTCGGTGATTGATTGGGTCGCTTCCTCGTGACAAACCAGTGCCAAATCCGCTTGCTGAATGCGGTTCACGAGCTCTTTCGTGCTCGCCGGGCCGGAGATAGCCGGGATAGTAAAGCGCCTGGATTGCTTCACCGCCTCGCGGGCGGCGGCCTGCCAGCGCGAGAGCCCGCGCTCGACGCGGTCGGCCTCCCAGCGCACCACCGAGCGGGCGGCCTGCCAGGGAATCACCTCGTCAATGCCGACTTCCACGAGCAGATCAACAGAGAGCTCCCCGCGGTTTCCCTTGGCAAGCGCCTGGGCGCACGAATATCTGAGAAGTGGATACTCAACCCCAACCCCGTCATCCTGCGCGTAGTCGCAGGATCTTTCTCGATTTGGTGCATCATCTTGCGTTAGATCCTGCGTACTGCGACTACCCGCAGCATGACCTCGCTCCGCTCGCGCTTCGCTCCGCGCAGGATGACGAAGATAAGTCGGATCAGGATGACGAGGGGAGTCGAAATCACCTACGCTGAGCGGCGACGCCACAATCTCACGCACGCGAATCCCCAGCGTCTTCTTCCCGAACTCCTCGGCCACGCCGAGCGCACCGAAGCCCTCGCCGTTGGAGACCAGTACCTCTTCGCCGGGGCGAATGCGCCGCACGCGCAGGGCGTGGTGTGCCTCGTCACCTTCGAGCGTGACCAAGTCGCCGACCGAAACCGACGAGAAGGAGGCCAGGAAGAGGGGTGCTGTCACGACAGGGCGTCTTTCAGCCAGCCGAAGACGCCGCGGCCCTGGTGGGTGATCTCAGCCTCGGGGGATTCCTCCCCGCGGGCCTCGGCGAGCTTCTTGAGCAGCTCTGTTTGCTTGTGGTTGAGCTTTGTGGGCGTCTTGACCGCGACCGTGACGCCGAGATCGCCACGGCCGGAACCGCGCAGACGCGGGATGCCCCGGCCCGGGATGACCACTCGATCGCCCGACTGGGTACCAGCCGGAATGTTCAGCTGGGCGGTGCCCTGGTCGGCCATGTCCTCGCGCTCAGATTCCAAGGTCTTGATCGGGATCTCGGTGCCGAGTGCCGCGGCCGTCATCGGAATGGAGACGATCATCTCCAGGTTGTCGCCCGAGCGGGTGAAGACGTCGTGCTTCTGGACGGTGATTTCCACGTACAGATCGCCCGCGGGGCCGCCGCCGGGGCCGACCTCGCCCTGGGAATCCAGGTGGATGCGGTTGCCCGTGTTGACGCCCGCCGGAATCTTCACGTTGATAGTGCGACGGGTGCGCACCCGTCCCTCCCCGGCGCACTCGCCGCACGGGTTGGAGATGATGGTGCCGAAGCCGCGGCAGTTCGGGCACGGCTGGGTGGTGCGAATGTCGCCCAGGAAGGAGCGCTGCACGATGGTGACCTGGCCGTTGCCGTGGCAGTTGGCGCAGGTGATCGGGGCAGAGCCGTCCTGCGAGCCGGAGCCGTTGCAGTTCGGGCAGATCACCGCGGTGTCGATCTTCAGCGGCTTGGTTACGCCGAACACCGCCTCGGCGAGTGTGAGCTTGATGCGGGCCAGCGAATCGTCGCCGCGCTGGGTGCGTGAACGCGGGCCGCGCTGGGTCTGGGTGCCGAACATGGCGTCGACGAGGTTGGTGAAGTCGAAACCGCCGCCCTGGAAGCCTGAAAACCCTTGTCCGCCGCCCATCGGGTCGCCGCCGCGATCATAGAGGGCCCGCTTGTTGGCGTCGTGCAGCACCTCGTAGGCCTCGCCGATCTCCTTGAACTTGTCGGCGGCTTCCGGGGAGTCGTTGACGTCGGGGTGGTACTGCATGGCGAGCTTGCGGTAGGCCTTCTTGATCTGGTCTTCGCTCGCGTCGCGGTCTACTCCCAGGACACCGTAATAATCTTTCATTTCAACTTTCAGATAGGAAGCGGCCCACATACCGGGCCACGGCTCGTACTGCTGCGATGGTGGACGGGTAGTCCATGCGGGTCGGCCCGAGCACACCGAGATGGGCGACAGTCTCGGTGGTGGAGCCGTAACTGGATGCCACCATGGAGGTGGTTTGCAGCGGTTCGTAGGGGTTTTCGTGGCCGATTCTCACCACGACGTCGTCGTTGCTGACTGCCTCGCCAAGCAGTTTCAGCAAGACGACCTGCTCTTCCAGCGCCTCGACCACCGGTTTGATGTTGGTCTCGTATTGGTCGGAATACTTCATCAGGTTCGGTACCCCGGAGACCGCGACCTTGGCCGACGGATCGTCGCTCAGCATCTCAATAAGGGCCGAAACGACGACGGCCGCAAGCGGGCGCATCTGCTCGGGCACGGTTCCGCCGCAGTCCTGCAGCTTCCCGACGGCGTCCGTCGGGCTTGCTCCGATGATGACGGTCGCAATCCGAGCCCGCAGATCGGCGATGGTTTGTTCGTCGGCATCCCCGGCGTCGATGTTTCGCTGCGTGACGGCCCCAAGCGAGTTCACAGTAATAATGAGGGCGCGCCCGCGATCCAGCGGCACGATGTCGAAGTGCCGCACGGTGGAGACGGTCAGCGACGGATACTGCACGATGGCCACCTGCTGGGTGATCTGGGCCAGCAGCCGCACGGTTCTTTGCACGATGTCGTCGATATTGGCCGCCCCGGCCATGAACGATTCGATGGCCCGCTTCTCGGCGGCGGACAGCGGCTTGACCTGCTCCAGCCGGTCGACGAACAGGCGATACCCCTTGTCGGTAGGGATTCGGCCCGCAGATGTGTGCGGCTGGGTGATGTAGCCCTCTTCTTCGAGGACGGCCATGTCGTTGCGCACCGTGGCGGGGGAAACGTTGAGATGGTACCGATCCACTAGGGCTTTCGATCCCACTGGCTCGCGCATAGAAACGTAGTCGGTGACGATCGCCCGCAAGATCGCGAGCTTGCGTTCGTCCAACAACTCCACTCCTCTGGCACTCGACTAGTCCGAGTGCCAGTCTACGCCGGGTGGGAGAATGGGTTTGGCCACACCTGCCATGCAAAGTCTCCCTACTCGTCATCCCGCGCGAGCGAAGCGAGGTCATGCTGCGCGGAACGAAGTGAAGTCGCAGTACGCCGGATCTCTCCTTCTCTCTCCCCATACCCACAAGGAGATCCCGCGACTACGCGCGGGATGACGGGTAGGAAGATGCGCGGGATGACGGGTAGGAAGATGCGCGGGATGACGGGTAGGAAGAGGCGCAGGATGAAGGGTAGTGAGAGACGCTGGATGAAGGATAGAAAAAGACACAGGATGACGAGGAAGGGAGGTCTTGGGATGGTCGAACGCGATAGCAAGTCTGTTTGGCAAGAGCTACCGCCCACTGTTCTGAGTGCTTTCATTCGCCACCGATTAGACTTTCGCGTGAAAGGGAGGTTCAGTGGCTGATCGGCAAACGCAGTTGCTCGAATACGTGATCGAACACGAGCGCGTGGACGTCGCCGCGCTGTCCGAGCGCTTCGGCGTCTCGCAGGTGACCATCCGCAAGGATCTGGATCAGCTCGAATCGCGCGGGCTGGTAAAGCGCGAACACGGGTACGCCGTGGCCCCTGACCAGGACAATCTGCTCGGGCGGATGGCCTACCACTACGAGAACAAGCTCTCCATCGCAACCACCGCGCGTTCTCTGGTTTCACCAGGTGCGACGGTCATGATCGAGTCCGGCTCCTGCTGTGCGCTGCTGGCCGAGCAGCTGGCCGGGCAAGGAACCCAGATCATCACCAATTCTTCTTTCATTGCCCGGCTCGTGGGTGAGCGCACCCAGGTGGTGCTCCTCGGCGGGGATTTTCAGGCCTCGGCCGAGGTCTGCGTCGGGCCGATGGTCGCCGAAGCGCTGGCGGCCTTCCACGTATCCGATCTCTTCATCGGCATCGACGGCTTCACCCTGGCGGGCTTCACCGGTCGCAATCACCTACGCGCGGCCGTCGTTCAGGAGATGGCAACGCGCGCCGAGCGGGTGACGGTACTGAGCGAATCGGCCAAGTTTGGTCGGCTCGGAGCGGTTTCCCTGCTTCCGACGACCAGCGTGCAGCGCGTGGTAACGGACGCGGCGTTAGCATCCAACGAGAAGAAATCCCTTGTGGATGCGGGAGTAGAAGTCCTGCTAGCCGACAGCTAACACCAAGTACACTCCGACTCCAGCCACCCCCCTACAAGATCGTGAACCGTTTTGGGCCGGTTACGGGGTATCCGTCGACATTCTCAGCTGAAAACACCGAGGTCGCGGGCTGCCGACACCGAAAACCGTTCACGATCTTGCAAAGGGTGGGGAAACCGACGGGAAAGTACGCCGTGAAGTACGCCGCACGGGCAGGCGCGGCTCTTACTCGGCGGCTTTGGCTTTCTTTTTCTGCACCAGGAACTCGACCACCATCGGGATGATGGAAACGAGCACGATCATGACCAGCACGGCCTCGATGTGATCGCGGATCAGCGGGACGTTGCCGAGGAAGAAGCCGAGCAGCGTGACGCCAACGGCCCACAGCAACCCACCCAGGGCCGTCCAGGAGATGAACGAGCGGAAGTTCATCTTGCCGATGCCCGCGATGATGGTGACGAACGTGCGCACGAACGGCACGAATCGGGCCAGGACTAGCGCTTGGTTGCCGTACTTGCCGAGCAGCTCGTGGGTCTTGTCGACGTACTTGGGATCGAAAACCTTGCCGGCCCAGCCGTCGCGCGGCTTAAAAATCGGCGGCCCGATGATCCGGCCGACCCAGTACCCGCCGACGTTCCCGGCGATGGCGGCGACGGTGAGCACGAGCGTCGAAACGATGAGGACTTGCCATTTGTCCATACCGGGGAAGGTGATGGAAGGCGGTTCCATGGCGATGAACATGCCCACCGTGAACAGCAGCGAATCGCCGGGCAGCACCGGGAAGATGCAGCACTCGATGAACAGGATCAGCGCAACTCCCCAAAGCGCCCAGTTCCCGAGGGACTGGATGATGTAGACCGGGTCGAGCCAGTCGGGAAGCAGCGGAACGAGCAAACTAGGCATAACCATGCAATTTCAGCACGCCGAGGCAAGCGAGCGCGAATCGAACGCCGTTTTGGGACGGTTAAGAAAGCGGACGCGCTAGGGCCCGCCCCTCGTCTTCCCTAATAACGCGGCGCGGGCCCTAGCTGTGGGGTTGCGCCGCCGCACCTGTGCGGCGACTTGGCCTTGCGTCCGGCTAGTCAAGTTGCGGATTGCGGCAGGAATCCTCACGGAACCGGGCGCAAAGCTAATGATTGAGTTTTCCCCGGCTGCTTGGGCTCCCTGACACATTCCCAAGCAGCCGGGAGACTGCGGTTCTTCCGCCTCGCGGGCGGGGAGTTGATTAGCCGACGGCGGAAGGTACCCTCACCTCTGTCACCCACCCCGGCGGATCGGCTACGGCTTTGGTCGGTGAAAGGGCGACGATCACGCCCGCAATTACGAGCGCAACCACCCCCCAAAGCACCCGTTGAACACTTCTTGCGACCATGTCACTCATCTCCCTGACGCGCGGTGACGTATGGGCTTATTCAACCTGACTTTGGACGGCCCTTAGAAGGGCCTTTCGGCCCAAGACCGGGCCCAAATAGCCCGCTGATAAGGGAAAATACTGTCCAGGTTTTGAGACGTGTCCACTATCTGGACAGCAGCCTGTCCACTATTCGCACAGGAACAGCTTTCCGGCCATCACGACCGAGGCGCTTTCCTCGCCGATCAGCTTGATCTTGTTGGGCAATGTGAGCAGGTAGGTGTCGTCGTTGAGGCCGATCATTTCGTACTTCGACTTGGGGAATTGCTCGCGCAGCGCCGCAAAGCTGGCGCGGACGTCGATGCCGTCGGCTAGGGCCAGCTGGCTGGGCATGGTGTTTTCCAAATCCCAGCTCCACGTCACGAACGTGCGCTTCGAGCCCTCCTTGCGATCCTTCGCCGCGTACGTCACCCGCAGGTGCCCGGCGTACGTCTCCTCGTAGACGTACGGGCTGGATTTGTCCAGCTCGCATGCGATCCTGCCGGTGCCGTCGTCGGGGGCGCCGAGGGCCTTGATAAGCGCGGTTTGAGCGTCGAGTTCGTCGGCGCCGAACTTGAGATCGGCAATCCCTTTGCCGTTCAGTTCGACGGCCGGAGTCGGCGTCGGCGTAACGCTCGGCTCGGGCGTGGGTGTCGGGGTAGCGATCGACGACTGAACTTGTGTCTGGCTAGGGGTGGGAGTCGCGGGCGGGTTCACCGCGCAGGCCGAGAGCAACAAAAGCGGAAGCAGCACCAACGGGGATTTCATGGGGCCGAGCGTACCAATCTTGGCTATGCCGCGGGCGCTATACCCGTGCGTACTCGTTCAGGATGTCGTTTGCGTGTTCCCACGTCGCCGGGTTCATGGCGGTGACGATGCGCTTGCCGACCGTTCCGGCCTGGTAGTCGTCGCCGTCTTCTACCGCTTGGCGTCCGCCCAGCTCGGTGACCATCAGGCCACCGGGGAGGTGATCCCAGGGGTAGAGGGAGCGGTAGGCGAGGAAGTCGACCTCGCCGAGGATGAGCTTGGGATAGTCGATGCCGCACGAGCCCCAGGAGCGGCGGCAGGTGAAGGGCAGCTCGGCCTCGCGCTTGAACGGGACGTAGGTGGCGCCGACCAGCTCGCGGTCGTGAGCTTTGGGGGCTTTGACGAGTTTGCCGTCGCGCTCGACACCGGCGCCGAGTTCGGCAGCCCACATGGCCCGGTGTAGCGGCTGGTAGATCCAAGAGCGTACCGGCTTGCCAAAGCGGGTTTCGGCCAGCATGACGGCGAAGTCCGGGGATTCTTTGGTGAAGTTCAGTGTGCCGTCGACGGGATCAATCACCCACCCGTGTTCAGCCTCGGGGAGTTGGAACAAGAGATCGGGGTTCGCGAACGTCGCTTCTTCGCCGACGATCAGCGCATCGGGGTATTCGCCCTCCAGGCGGGCGCGGATGGCCTGCTCGGCCTCGCGGTCGGCAATGGTGGCAACGTCGTTCTTGTTCGTCTTGATCTCGATCTGCTGAGCGCTGGGGTTGGCGCCGAACCTCGGCAGAATGTACTCGTCAGCCACCTCATAGAGCAGCTGCCCAATCTCAAAAGTGTCCACATCAGTCCTTAAACTTCCCAAGTATTTTGCCACGTGGGTCAGATAGGGCCCCGGACGTCTCAGCATAAGGTTGCGCCTTCGGGAACGGCGTTCGGGTGGGTGTAGTAGCACTTCCGCGACACGCCCGGCGTTCCCGTTGCCCGTCGTCCCCTGTTACGCTTTTGCGGTCGAAAGGATGGCCGATGGCCCAAAAAGGCGTGGTCTTGGTCGCGTTGGGTACCCCCGAAGCCCCCACACCCAAGGCAGTGAAGAAGTACCTGCGCGAGTTTCTGACGGATCGACGCATCGTAGACATGAATCCCGCACTGTGGCGGGTGCTGCTCGAAGCCGTCATCTTGCCTGTCCGTTCCCCCAAGTCAGCCGAGAAATACCGGACGGTCTGGCGCGAGGAGGGCTCACCGCTCGCCCACTTCACCAAGCTGCAGGCCGAGGGCGTAGCCACCCGGCTCGGCCCGGACTACCGGGTGGAATATGCCATGCGCTACGGAGATCCGTCCGTCGCCGGGGTTTTGTCGACGCTCCAAAGCGAGGGCATCGACGACATCACCATCGTTCCCCTCTATCCCCAGTACTCGCTCACGACCGTCGCCTCTGTGTACGACGCCGTCGACGATTACCGGGCCGGGGCTTCCCCCAAGCCGAAGCTGCACCGGGTGACGTCCTTCGAGACGGAACCTTCCTATTTGGACGCGGTCGCCAAGCGCGCCCGTCAGGCCTGGTCACTGACCAACACCCCCGACTTTCTGGCCGGTGACAAGCTGCTTTATTCCTTCCACGGCATCCCCGAGGCCCTGGTGAAGGCCGGGGATCCCTACCGCGAGCAGTGCGTGGCCACGGCGGCGGCGCTGGACAAGCGCCTGGGCGTCCCGGACGGCGGCTCGATGCTGACCTTCCAATCCAAGTTCGGCCCGGCCCCCTGGCTCAAGCCCGCGACCATCGAAACGGTAGAGGCCCTGGGCAAGGCCGGTGTAAACCGTGTCGACGTCATTTGCCCCGGCTTCGCTGCCGACTGCCTGGAAACGCTCGAAGAGATAAACCAGCTGAACCGGGCGACCTATATCGCCGCCAACCCTCACGGCGAGTTCAACTACATCGAGTGCGTCAACGACATCCCGGAGTTCCTGGATTCGCTGGCGAATGTCGCACTGAGCGTGTAGAGAGACGAATGTGGTGATGGAGTAGATCCTGCGACTTCGCGCAGGATGACGAGTACAGAAATACAAAAGCGGCCCCGCCTGATTCAGGCGGGGCCGCGTCGATTTAGCGAGTAACGCTATTCCTTGGTGTCTGCATCGACCCAGTCGAAGGTCTTGGTTACGGCCTTCTTCCAGTTGCGGTACAGGCGCTCACGCTCGGCCTCGTCGGCCTTCGGCTCCCAGCGCTTGGCCTCGGCCCAGTTGGCGATGACGTCAGACTCGCCCTGCCAGTAGCCGACGGCGATACCGGCCGCGTAGGCGGCACCCAGGGCCGTCGTCTCTGCGACCACCGGCAGAACGACGGGCACGCCCACCTGATCGGCCTGGAACTGCATCAGCGTATTGTTCGCGGTCATGCCGCCGTCGACCTTCAGCTCGGTGAGCTTCACGCCGGAGTCGGCTTCCATCGCGTCCAGCACCTCGCGGGTCTGGTAGGCGGTGGCCTCCAGGACGGCGCGGGCAATGTGGCCGCGGTTGATGTAGCGGGTCAGGCCCACCAGCGCGCCGCGGGCGGTCGGCTTCCAGTACGGAGCGAACAGGCCGGAGAACGCCGGAACGAAGTAGGCGCCGCCGTTGTCCTCGACCGTGTTGGCCAGTTCCTCAATCTCCGGAGCGGAGGAGATGATCTTCAGGTTGTCGCGCAGCCACTGCACCAGCGAGCCGGTAACGGCGATCGAACCCTCAAGGGCGTACACCGGAGCCTGATCGCCGATCTTGTAGCACATGGTGGTGAGCAGGCCGTTCTTCGACGGAACCGGCTCAAGACCCGTGTTCATCAGCATGAAGTTGCCCGTGCCGTACGTGTTCTTGGCGTTGCCGACCTCGAAGCAGGCCTGGCCGAAGGTAGCCGCCTGCTGGTCGCCCAGGTCGCCGGCGACGGGGACACCGGCCAGCAGGCCTTCGGGGCCCACATAGCCGTAGATCTCCGCCGAGGACTTGATCTCGGGCAGCATCGACAGCGGGATGGTCATGTCGGCGGCGATGTCCTCGGCCCAAGACAGGGTCTTGAGGTCCATCAGCATCGTGCGGGAGGCGTTGGTGACGTCCGTCACGTGTACGCCGCCGTCGACGCCGCCGGTCAGGTTCCAGATGACCCAGCTGTCCATGTTGCCGAACAGGAGCTTCCCGGCTTCGGCGTCGGCGCGCGCACCCGGAACATTGTCCAGGATCCACTTGACCTTCGGGCCGGAGAAGTAGGTGGCCAGGCCCAGGCCGACGCGATCCTGGTAGCGGCCCGCGCCCTTGTCGAGGTCGCCGCCGGCCAGCTCGGTGATGATGTCGAGCGTACGGGTGTCTTGCCACACGACCGCGTTGTAGACCGGCTGCCCGGTTTCTTTGTTCCAAACGACGGCGGTCTCACGCTGATTGGTGATGCCGACGGCCGCAATAGATTCCTTGTTGACGCCCGCCTCGGTCAGCGCCAAGCCGATGACCTCGCGGACGTTGTTCCACACCTCAATGGGATCGTGCTCGACCCAGCCCGGCTTCGGGAAGATCTGCTCGTGTTCCTTCTGCCCGACGGAGACAATAGTGCCCTCGTGGTTGAAGATGATCGCGCGCGAAGAAGTAGTGCCCTGGTCGATCGCGAGAATGTACTTATCTGCCATTATTTGCCTTTCACAACTTTGTGTTCTTTTGTGTTTGTTAGGGGATTTGACGGGCGCGGGCGGTTGCCCGCGCCCTTGAAAGATATTCAGTTGTATTGCAGCTTATTGCCGCCTGTTAGCCGAGAACCGGCAGGTACGCGGCCACCAGGCCAGCACCAGCGAGACCGGCGACGATGCCGCCGAGGATCGGGCCGACAACCGGAACCCAGGCGTACGACCAGTCGGAGTCACCCTTGTTCGGGATCGGCCAGACGGCGTGGAAGATGCGCGGGCCGAGGTCACGAGCTGGGTTGATGGCGTATCCGGTCGGGCCGCCGAGCGAGGTGCCGAGAACCAGGATCAGGAAGGCAACGCCGAGGCCGGACAGCGGGCCAATGACCCCAGCCTGGCCGCCCTTACCGACGGTGCTGAACATGATGATGACGAACACCAGCACGAAGGTGCCGATCATTTCTGTAACGAGGTTCCAACCGTAGGACCGGATGGTCGGGCCGGTGGAGAAGACGCCGAGCTTGGAGCCCGCGGGCTGATCCTCGTCGAACTGCTTCTTATAGGCGAGCCAGCACAGCAGGGAGCCGATGAAGGCACCGACGAACTGGGCGATGATGTAGATGGCCACCTGGGCGAAGGAGTAGGTCTCCTCTGCGGCAGCGCCGGAGGCGAACTGCTTGATCCACAGGCCGAGGGTCACGGCCGGGTTCAGGTGCGCGCCGGAGGGCTGTGCCACCATGACGCCGCAGAAGACCGCGAAGGCCCACCCGAAGTTGATGACCAACCACCCGGAGCCTTGGGCTTTGCTGTCATTGAACGAGACTGCGCAGCATACGCCAGCGCCGAGCAGCAGCAGCATTGCTGTGCCCACCGTCTCCGACAGGAAGATAGTCCCTAGTGGTAGGGCTGTCTCTAATAGAAACACGATTACTCGCTTTCCGCTAACTAGTAGCAGGTTGGGCTCCCGAAGGAGCGTTTTTCCGGTGACGTACGCTAGCAGCGCTACTACTTAAGTACGTCGGTAGAAATGGCGCGGGCAAGGTATGCGAACATCTGGCGAGCGACGGTAACCCGTCTTTTCGGTCGGCCTCAACCTTGTACCTTCCTCAGTTGCTGTGTGCCGCGGCATTGCACGCACCTACGTCGCAAATCTTGGTGCCCAAACCGGCGTTGCGCCACCTGTGTGCACAAACGTGCAAGGTACCATGAACGTTGTGAACCAAAAATACGAGGAGATGTATCAGGCGGCCACACGGTACTACATACAAGGGGAGACGATGGAATCCATCTCTCACCAGCTGCAGTTGTCGCGCTCTTCTGTCTCGCGTTTGCTCAAGGAAGCGCGTAAGACCGGCCTCGTGCGCATCTCTATCGCCGACCAGATCGGCTCGCAATCCCCCATCGCCACCAGGCTCGCCGACCTCTTCGGCGTGCGCGTCCACATTGCGTGGGTGCGCGAGAACGCCAACGAGGATTTTCGCCTAGACGCTGTATCTCGGCTCGCTGGGAAGATCTTGACTGACGCCGTCGATGACCACCAGATGATCGGCGTAGCCTGGGGCGTCACGCTCTCGGCCGTCGTAAAGCACCTTGGAAACCGGCCATTAGTTGGCTCGACGGTCGTGCAGATAAACGGCGGCGGCAACCAGTTCTCCTCCGGGATTCCCTATGTGGGCGAGATCATGAACGCCATCTCCGACGCCTACGACTGCAAGGTCGTGCTCTTCCCCACCCCCGCGTTCTTCGACCACGAGGAGACCAGGGAGTGGATGTGGCAGGAGTCCTCGGTGAAGGTGCTTCTGGATATGCACAAGCAGCTCGACCTGGCGGTGTTCGGGGTCGGCTCGTTGGGGGCGAAGATTCCCTCGCGCGTCTATTCGGGCGGCTACCTCGACCACGAGACGATCATCGCCTTGCAAAAGGACGGCGTCGTCGGCGATATCTGCACGGTCTTGCTGCGCCAGGATGGCTCCTATCAAGACATCGCGCTGAACCGGCGTGCCACCGGGATGACGCCCGCGGAGCTGCGGCAGATTCCGCGCAGGCTGTGCGTGGTCGCCGATCCCTCCAGGGCCCCGGCGGTCTTGGGGGCCTTGCGCGCAGGAGTCGCTACGGATTTGATTCTCGACGAAGGGACTGCGCGGGCCGTGCTGCGGCTGGCAAAATGAGCGCATGAAAACCTGGGTGAAGGTCGCGATTCCGATAACTGCCGTAGCGGCAGCGGTTTCGGGTGTGTTCGCGGCCACCGGGGGTTTTGCCCAAGCTCAGTATCGCTTCGAGCAGGTCGCAATTGGCCAGGAGGTCGATCTCGGGCCCATGTCCGTGCGGGTTCTGGCCGCTTACTCGATCCCCAAGTCCCGCGAGTCGAGTGAGGTCACGGTGGTCGTGCGCGGCGAGTGCCTCAACGAAACCGACGGCCCGCTGTCGCAAACCGCGATCGAACCGCTGTTCGGAATGAAAGACCTGGACGCGGGCGTCAACGCCGACAAGGACTCGTACGATATCTTCGCCGACAGCGGAGATCTGCTCGATCCGGAAACCGGCTTACCGGCGTCGACTTCGAAGTTCTCCCAATCGTTCAACCCGGTGGGCGTCTACCAGCCGTGCCGGCTCTCGGCCGTCTTTCCCGGGCAGGTGACGAATCTGCGGCTGCGCTTCGCACAAGCCAAGGACGCCGAGGATCACTACAAAAACATCATCTCTTCGAGCTACGAGTACGACGCGGGAGGCCGGTTCTTCGAGTACCGGATGGAGGTCGAGCCGCTCACTCAGCCGTGAGCACGGGCTCGGGAGCGAAACTCTTTTCGACCGAGTCTTCGTCGAAGGCCACGCCCCTGATCTTGGGCACGAGCCCGAGCGGCACCTCGAATACGAGCTCGCCCTCGACCGGTTCGCCGGACTCGATGGCACGCTTGGCCAGCTCGGAGTCGCCGTCTCCTTCGTATATGCTCTTGCTCCACTGCAGCCCATCGCGGCCAACCAACCGGAAGCGGCAGTAGGGCGGGTATTCCTCGGTCAGCTCGTGGATTTCGCTCGACTCGTACAGGATTTTTGCGACGACGAACACCGCTCCATCGGTAGGGAATGATTCGAGTTCTTTCTCCTCGCCGTCCGAGCCGGTGTACGTATCGACGTAGCGCTCCTGCCCCTCTAACACGAGCAGCCTCATGCGGTAGCCGTACTTGCACGCCGCCCAAGAACCGGGAGGTGCGTCGGCCAAGATGTCGGCGTTGCGAATATAGATGGCGCCTTCACTCAGCACGGTTGCCAGTGCGCAGGCGAGCATCACGAGCGCGGCCTTGCCCCAGCCCCAGCGGCGCCTGGCCCTCCTCATGGGAGCACCTCCGCGCTCGGCTGTATTTGGGTTTCGTACTCCTCCACGCGCAGGTAGTCCATGGCGAGGTTCGGCCTGAAATAAAGTACCTTGTGAGCGCCCTGGTAGAACCCGTGGGCATACTCGACTGTGACGACCGCACTGTCCAAGACCTCGGGATCAACGATGAACGATAGCTGCGTCCGCTGCTTAAACCCTGCCGCCGGGCGTGGTAGCGATGGCGAACAATCGGGGGATGCGTAAGTCTTGCCGTTAGCTTCAACATTGACGTAAACCATGCCCGTGGTCGCCCTGGTGCTCGAAAGCTCCACCTCGACGACCAGGTAAAGCAATCCCGAATCGTTGTGGGCGATGCGATACCCGGATAGGCGCTGCGCGATGGCAACCGGGGAAACGGAAACCTCAAGCCCGGGGTAGATCTCGGTGGGGCCGTCGGCGTTTACGGGGAAAAGGGTGACGCCGCCCTCGACCTTCGGCGGCCCGGCGCTGAGCGCGAGGCAGGAGATGAGCAAGGAAAGCGCGACGACGAGCAGCGTGCCGAGCCAACCCAGCAGCTTCGAGCGCTGAGTGTTGTCACCCTGTGCACGGTCGCGTCTGGCGTGCTCGCTGACGCCGGTCGGGTTTTCCCGCTCCCAGATTGGTCCGCTCATGGCCCCGCCACCGCTCTGGCCGGGGCGCGCATCGCGAAGTGTCCGCCGTTGAACGAAAGCGCGTAACAAGCGCCCATCATGCACAGCATCAGCGGCCATTCGAGCAGCTGGATGAAGAACTGAGAGATGTACGAGTACAGCAACATGATTTCGAGCGTGGTTGGTCCGATCAGCCAGGCGACCGCATAGGCCAGCCATTCGGCACCGAGCTCAATCAAGTTGAAGCTGATAACCAGCGAGCCCAGCATCCCGGCCCCAGCCTTCCAGGTGAGCTTTATGGCTTGCCAGGCGGGTAAGTACTTCTCGTCGAGATCGCCGAAGACGGCGTCTTGGAGCTGCACCAGGGCCTCGCGCCTGCGGGCGCTGGCGATGGTCAGTCGCGATCCGCCCTCCAGGATTTCGCCGAAGGAGCGGATGGCCGAGCCCAGTACCAGCGAGGCGAGCGCGAACCAGAGCATGGGGAGCAGGAACGAGCGAACCCCGATCGGCCAGCCGGTCTCCCAGAACCAATCCCAGGCGGCTTGCAGCGCCTCGGGCAGGTTGAGCCCGAACCAGCGCAGCGGGTAGGTCACCTCGACGAACCAGCGCCGGAAGCTGTAGACGCCCTCGCGTTGGTCGATCCAGATGGCGATCTGGTTCACCACCTTGTACCCGGCGACGAAGAACACCAGCAGGTAGAACGCTTCCAGGGCCGTCGCCGCCACGCCGAGCCAGCCTCTTGCCAGCTTGCGTCCGATCAGGTCGAGTATCCGGCGCAGGATAAATGCGCCGACGATGATCGCGATCACGGTCAGGGTTTCGTTCCAGTCTTCGGGGCTCAAGGCGGCGTAGTTGAAATCAAAGCTCATGTCGCCCGTGAGCACCGCCGAGTCGAGCACCAAGGCTGAGGTGGTGTCCGAGATGTAGTCGAACACCGAGTAGATGCCGAGGAAGGAAAGCAGCGTAATAGAGAGGGTGCGGGAGAAGGACGCACGCTCGCCGACGGGTGCCGCGCGTTGGCCGTCGAGCTCAGCGCCGATGATGCGCAGGATCACCACCAGGCCGAGCAGTAGGGCCAGGAACGATAGGGCAAGAAGGCCAACGGCGACCCACTGGTTCCAGTGGTTGGTTTCGGTGCGGTTTAGTTGGTCGTCGTACTCGGCGACGGGAACCCACGTGCACGCCCAAATCGACAGGAGCTGGAACGCACGTTGGGCGACTAGGGTAACGGCGAAGATGGGCAGGATGCGCGGCCCGAGCCGCCGCCACAGGGAAAACGTGGCCGAGGCAAGGGCTACAAAACTCTCCGCCCAACCGCGCACCTCTCGCATGGGTCGATTATTCCCGACGCCGCCAACACTTTCCCAGGAAACCAAAAGTTGGCTGCAATTTCGTGCGCGGGGAGCCTTGATGCGCAGAAATCCGCCCTTGCGGGGATAGTCTGGCCCCCATGGCGTCCTGGGGAACATGCGCTAGTTCCCTACTTCGACCCTGTCCGTATAAGTTGGTAACCATAAGGAGGTTTCGATGAGGAGGCTATCGGCAGACGTCGTCGTTATCGGCGGCGGCGCGACCGGCTCCGGCGTCGTGCGCGACTGCGCGATGCGCGGTTACAAGGCAGTGCTGGTGGAGCGGGCAGACCTGGCGCAGGGGACTTCGGCGAGGTTCCACGGATTGTTGCACTCGGGCGGGCGCTATGTGGTCGCCGATCCCGAATCGGGTGCCGAGTGCGCCCGCGAAAACGCGATTCTCAAGCGCATTCAGGCCAACGCGATCGAGACGACGGGCGGGCTGTTCGTCTCCTTCGACGGCGACGACCCCGAGTTCCCCGACAAGTTCGTCAAGGGCGCCGAGATCGCCAAACTGCCGTTCGAGGAGATCAGCGCCGCCCAGGCGCTCAAGCGTGAACCGCGTCTGAACCCGAAGATTCAGCGGGTGATGGCCGTCGAGGATGGGACGGTCGACGGTTGGGCGCTTTGCTGGGGCGCGGTGCGCTCGGCGATCGCCTACGGTGCGCAGGTTTTGACCTACACCGAGGTGACTTCGATCGACGTCGTCGACGGGGCCGCCAGCGCGGTGCACTGCACGGATCGCAAGAGCGGCGAGGAGATCGTCATCGACACCGGGTTCGTTCTCAACGCGGGCGGACCCTGGGCGGGCAAGATCGCCGAGATGGTCGGGGTACACGACGTGAACGTCGTCCCGGGCCGCGGCGTGATGGTCGCCATGAGCCACCGGGTTGTGAACGGCGTAGTCAACCACCTGATCAAGCCCGCCGACGGCGACATCATCGTGCCCGTCCACACCGTCGCCATCGTGGGAACGACGGACACTGCGGTTCCCGACCCGGACCGTCTGGAATTGCCGCGCGACGAGGTACAAAAGATGCTCGACATGGGCGAGAAGATGATCCCCGGGTTCCGCGAATCGAGAGCACTGCACGCCTGGTCTGGTGCGCGCCCGCTGGTCAAGGACACGCGCGTGGCCGCCGGGGACACCCGGCACATGTCCCGCGGGATGTCGATCATCGACCACGAATCCCGCGACGGGCTGAAGGGATTCCTGACCATCGCCGGCGGCAAGCTCACCACCTACCGCCTGATGGCGAAGAACATCGTCGACGTCATGTGCGAGCAGCTCGGAGACTCCCGGCCTTGCACCACCGATACCGAGCCGGTTCCCGAGGCGAAATCGGGCAAGAACTACTTCGTCTCCCACCGCCTGCACGACCGCGAGCAGGAGTGGCAGAAGGATCAGATCATCTGCGAGTGCGAGCTGATGAGCCGGAAGATGTTCGAGAAGCTGCTGGAGGAGAAGCCGGACGCATCCTTTGACGATCTGCGCCGCCAGCTGCGCCTGGGCATGGGGCCCTGTCAGGGCGGGTTCTGCTCGCTGCGTGCCGCCGGAATCGCCTGTGACAAGGGATCTTGGAGCGCAGACCATGCCACCGCCGCGCTGCGGCTGTTCCTGAAGAACCGCTGGATCGGCCTGTGGCCGATTCTTTCGGGCGACCAGCTGAAGCAAACCGCGCTGGACAACTGGATCTTCTCCGGAACCTTGGACATTGAACATCTGCCTGCAACTGAGGAGGTCGTGCTGTGAGAACGGTAGTAATCGGCGCTGGGCTGGCCGGGCTGGTCAGCGCTATCCGGATCAAGCAATCCGGGCAGGACGTCGTTTTGCTCACCAAGGGCATCGGCGGGATTCAGCTCGGGCAAGGCACTGTGGACGTTTGGGGGTATAAGGAAGCGGCTTCCGTCCCCGGATCTGATCCGAACCCCAACAACGACGGCCACGACCACTCGCTCCCCGGAGCCCCGTTCATCTCAGGCAAGGAGCGGTACTCGGAGCGGGTCGTGAACCCGTTCGTGGCCGTGCGCGAGGCCGCACCCACGCACCCGTACCACGCGATCGGCATCGACAACGTCAAGCGCGGGCTCGACTACCTGCTGGAGCTGCTCGGCCCCGAATACCTGGCCGGATCACTCGAAAACGCGCTGCTGCCGACCGCCGTCGGGGCGCTGCGCCCGACGCTGCTCTACCCGCCGTCGATGGTGGCCGGGGTGGCCAAGGCCGGGGCCAAGTGGGTGATCGTCGGAATCAAGCAGCTCAAGGACTTCGGGGCGGCACTGATCGCCGGAAATCTCGCCCGGGCCGAGTTGCCCGGAGGCGGGAAGCTGGACGTTCGCTCGGCCGTCATCGATTTCCCCGCTCGGGAAGGGGAGGTCGATTCAGCCGGGTTCACCTTCGCCAAGGCACTGGACAACCCCGAGACCCGCAGGCGTTTCGCGGCCGCGCTCAAGGCCGTCGTTCAACCGGGGGAGGCCATCGGCCTGCCGGCGGTGCTGGGGCTGAAAGATCCGAACGTCCACCGCGAGCTCCAGGCCCAGATCGGGGCAGAGGTTTTCGAGATTCCGCTGCCGCCGCCGTCGGTGCCGGGGATGCGGATGAATGAGCAGCTGACCGAGATCGCGAAGGCCGAGGGCGTGCGCATCGTGATCGGCTCGAAGGTCAACGGATTCACCGCTGAAGACGGGGTGGTGGTGTCGGTGAGCGCCGAGACCGCCGGGAAACCGCGCGAATACAAGGCCGATCACTTCGTCTATGCGCCCGGTGGTTTCGAATCCGGGGCGCTGCGCATGGACTCGCACTACAACACGGCCGAGCAGCTGTTCAACCTGCCGCTGGCCGGGCTCGACGACGTCCAACACCTGATCACCGAGGACTATTGGGGAGACCCGCAGGCCGTGTTCAAGATCGGCGTGAACGTCGATACCTCGATGCGTCCGCTCGACGGCCTCACCCCGGTTTACTCGAACCTGCACGCCGCGGGCGGGATCCTGGGCGGCTCGCACCGCTGGAAGGAAAAGTCCGGCGAGGGCATCGCGCTGGGTTCGGCAATCGCCGCCGCCGATGCGGTGATCGCCGCTAGTGGGGAGAGTGAAGCATGATTTCGCATGTTTCCAATTTTTCTTTATCCGGTCTTCCCTTTCGCCGCTTTTCTTTACCTCGTCATCCCGCGCGTAGTCGCGGGATCTCAATGAGCATTTGCACCGAAGCAAGTTCAGATGCTGCGACTACGCGCAGCATGACAGGTGAGAAAACGGGGGTTTAAATATGACTGCAACAGTAGAAACCGCGCCGCAGACCGCGCTGGATTTCGCGGGCCATGAGCTCGCCCGTCACTCGTTGGATGCCTGCGTGAAGTGCACCATCTGCGAGACGCAGTGCCCGGTGTTGGCCGTCACGCCGCTGTTTTCCGGGCCGAAGTACGTCGGGCCGCAGGCCGAGCGCTTCCGTAAGGGGCTGAGCGTCGACCACACGCTCGACTACTGCTCCTCGTGCGGTACCTGCACGCTGGTTTGCCCGCAGGGGGTGAAGATCGCCGAGCTGAACTCGCAGGCGCGGGCGGTGATGAAGAAGGATCACATGCCCGTGCGCGACAAGCTCATCTCGCAGACGATCGTGATGGGCAAGCTGATGACGCCCGTCGCCCCGGTTGCCAACGCCGCGCTCGCGTTCAAGCCGCTGCGTTCCATCGTGCAGGGAGTGATCGGCATCCACAAGGACGCCCCGCTGCCGCGCGCACACTTCCGCACGTTCATGGGCTGGTGGAAGAACCACAAGAAGCCCGCTCAATCCCCGCGCGGCAAGGTGGTTTTCTTCCACGGCTGTGCAGGCGGCTACTTCGAGGTACAGACCTCCATCATGACGGTCGAGGTGCTGGAACATCTGGGCTACGAGGTCGTCGTGCCGAAGCAGGGCTGTTGCGGGCTCGCCCAGCAATCCAACGGACTGTTCAACGAGGCCTCCGAGAGCGTGCTCAAGCTGGCCGACGCCCTGCGTACCGGCCCGCGCGATGTGCCGATCATCTCGGCGTCGGGTTCGTGCACCGGGATGCTCAAGCACGAAGCCCGGGAAATCATGGGCGTGAAGGATGCCCGGCTCCAGGACGTCGGCACTCGGATTCGCGACATCATGGAATTCTTGCTCGACCTGCACGAGGCCGGGGAACTGGATGAGGATTTCAAGCGCATCGACATGACCGTCGGCTACCACGCCCCCTGCCAGCTCAAGGGTCAGGGTATGGGGATGCCGGCCGTCGACGTGCTCTCGCTGATTCCGGGGCTGAACGTGGTCGAATCCGGCAAGGCCTGCTGCGGTATCGCCGGAACCTACGGGCTCAAGAAGGAAAAGTACGAGGTGGCCCAGGCCGTCGGCAAGCCGCTGTTCGAGAAGCTGAACCATGTGAACCCGAGGCTCTCGCTGGTCGATACCGAGACCTGCCGCTGGCAGATCCGCAAGGGCACCGGCGCGCAGGTCGAGCACCCGATTTACATGGTTCACAAGGCCTACGGACTCTAACCTTTACCGAAAGGAACCGTCCGCGTTCTGACTGTGCAGGGGGACGACCCCCTTGCAACCCCCGCGCGTAGTGGGCACACCGATGCTCACGGTTGCTGCGCGGGCGAATCCAAGACGGTCGCACTTTACCGATAGGGACGGTTCTTTTTGGTAAACCCCGGGAGATTGAGATCCCGCGACTTCGCGCGGGATGACGAGGTTGTGAACTGCATCATCTTGAGTGCAATTCCTGCTTCACCCCATCGGCATACTCCACTCGTCATCCCGCGCGAAGCGAAGCGTAGTCGCGGGATCTCACCCTTTCAGCAGGACCGGGCCCAGGCGCTCCACCTGCGCGCCCTTGGCAGGCCAGCTGGCCGTTAGCTCCGCGAAGGAACTATCCGCTGCTACAGGCAAGTGAACCGTCACGCGCTGGTCGGAGCCGTACTGGACGTCGGCGATCTGGGCTCCGTTTGCGCTCGCCCAGGTGCGCAGCAGGTGTTCCAAATCCCCGGCGACGGCAAACGGCAGTACCACCTGAAACTCAAGCCCGTCGGTGTAGTGGATGAAGCTTGCGCCTTCGAGTGCGAGGTTCACCGCATCCGTATACGCCCGAATCAGGCCGCCGACGCCGAGCAAGGTTCCGCCGAAATAGCGTGTGACTACGGCAACCACATCGGTAAGGTTGTGGTGGCGCAGCACGGTGAGCATCGGGAGCCCGGCAGAGCCCGAGGGCTCGCCGTCGTCGTTGGAACGCTGGATTTCCCCGTCCTCGCCCAGGATCATGGCCGTGCAGTGGTGCCGGGCGGAATAGTGCTCCTTGCGCTGGGAGGCGATGAGGGCGTCGGCGGCCTCGATGCCGGAAATCGGTGCCACAACGCCGAGGAACACGGACTTCTTGATCTCCACGCGGGAGGTCGCGGGCGCGGCCAAGGTCGAATAGGGCACGGGGCCAGCCTATAACCGCCGAACTTACTTCTTGTGCGTCAGGTGATAGAACAGCTCCAGCCCCAGCTTGGCGAAGATCATGGTGATGACCGGGCGGGCGATGTCGGGTAACAGCGACGCCACATAGCCCGGGATGTACTGGTAACTGTATTCCGAGCTAGTGACGATCATGGAGACGTCATTGACCACCGCCGAGATTGCCGTCAGCATCGCGTAGACGATCACGAGCGTGTAAGTCGTCTTCAGGATTGCCGGGGTTGCCAACCTGCGAATGTCCATGTCGAACAGGTGGGAGCCGAAGGTTTCGCCTACCGGCTGGCCGTAGTGGCCGGTGGGCGGCCCGGGCGGCATCTGGTTAGGCGGTATCTGGCCCGGCGGCGTCGGATATTGCTGGCCGTAAGGAGGGATGGGACCGGTGTTCGGGTCGTAATTGGGATCGTAGCCAGGATCATACGGAGCAGACATTTCAGCACCTTTCGTTGTCGCGCATAACTTTACCAATGGGAGCGGTTAAACCCACTGAAACCTTCGCCTAAACTTCGCAACTTCCTTACGCTTCCCAACCGGCTCTGGCTAGACTTTTCCGCCAAGGGGAACACAGGGGAATCGGGGACACATGTCGATTCACAAGCTCGGTGTCGGCGTTGCCGCACTGGCATTGGCCCTGTTTGGTCTGCCCGCCGCCGCTGTCGCCGATTCGAGCGCAAACCAGCTATCGCACGTCAAGATCGCACAGCAGGGCTCGCTTTCGCGCACCCCCATATATGCGACGGCCACGCCCACCTTGCGGGTTCAGGCCAGTTCATCTTCGCTTCCGACAAGCTACGACATGCGGGTTTCAGAACCCGAGAAGGTACTGGCCGTGCGCAACCAGGGATCGACCGGGGCTTGTTGGGCGTTCGCGGCCACGGCCGTCGGGTCTGGGTCGCTGGCGGCCAACGGGCTGGCCAGCTCGGCGCAATCCGCCGCCCTCTCCCCCAAGCACCTGGTGTACGCGGCCAACGGCCAGCTCTCCTTTGGTTTCAACGACCCTATGGGCACCGGCGGCAACGCATCGGTGACCCTCGGCGCTTGGATCGACCGGCTGGGGCCTCAATCCGCGGTCGACTATCCGTTCACGAACCTCACCGTCTCCCCCAGCGCTGAACAGCTGGCCAGTTCCAAGTGGCAGCTCGACGCCTACCAAACCTTCGCCCTGCCCATCACCAGCTCTGGGGCCCTGGTTTCCAGCGCGCTGAATGCGCTGAAGCGACAGATCATGGACGTCGGGCCGCTGGCCATCACCTTGAAGTCGCGCGGTACCGATGTGCTTTTGACCAGCGGAGCCGCCGACCACATGGAGACGGTCGTGGGCTGGGACGACGCCAAAGTCCTGTCCACCGCGAATAATCAGAGTTCCAAGACCGGGGCCTGGCTGGTGCAGAACTCGTGGGGTTCAACCTGGGGCGACAGCGGCTACCACTGGGTGTCGTACTACGACCGCACGGTCGAGGCCTTCGACGCGTATTCCCTTGCCGCGCCCGATTCAGAGATCAATTTCAACTATGCCCAGAACGCCGACGAGGCGATGGTTTCCGACTACGACGTACCCGGCACCAACTTCGATTACTCGGTCGCGAATGTGTTCACCGCGAGCTCGCGCACAAAAATCCAAAAAATCGGTGTAACAAATTGGGCCTCTCAGACAACTTTATTAGTGAGGGTCTACAGGACAGTGGTCGACAACCCGAATACGGGCCAGCTCATGCAGACCCTCCCCCTAAGCAATGCTCCGGCGGGGCTCACCACCGTCGACGTTGACGATTTCACCGTGGCCGCCGGGGAGAAGTTCGCGGTGGTCGTCAGCTACCCGAAGAACTCCGGCCCCTATTGGGAGGTCGAGCGCTACTACAACTCGGCGATGACCAACATCACCGGCAGCGGTACGCCCGTCTATCAGGTTCCGGCAGAGCGCCAGCTCAAGGCCGGGCAGAGCTGGTACCTCGAAGACGAGGGTTGGAAGGATCTCTACACCGATTCGCTGAGCGGCGAGATCGCGCGCGGGCTGGGCAACGTAATGCTGACGGCCATGGGCAGCCCCGTTAGCGATGGGCCAGCACCCTCGGGTCCGAATGACGACGGATCCATCACCGGAACCAGCGCAGAGACCGGCGGGGGTTCCGGCGGCACGGGCGGTACCACCAACCCAACCGATACCACCGGCACGAACTCGAACACCGGCGGCACCACCCCAACCACGCCGGCCCAAACCACCCCCGCCCAAACCAAGAAGGTAAGCGCCCTGCGCTCGACAGTCACCACGGTCTACCTAACCTCGAAGGCGAAATGGACGTGGGCCGTCGCCTCGTATCTGGGAAGCGAGCGGGCCGGGGTGAAAGTCACCTACAAGTCCAGCTCGAAGAAGGTGGCAGTCTCGGCCAAGGGCGTGCTCACCGCCAAGACGGTCAAGAAGAAGACGAAGGTGACCATCACCGCTACTTCGGGCGGGGTCACCAAGAAGCTGACCGTCTACGTCGTTCCGAAGAAAAAATCCCCGGGCAAAGTGAGCGTGTCGAGGCCCAACCTCAAGGTCGGCCAGGCCGGATTCCTGGTGCTCAACCTCGGCAAGGCCACAAACCCAAAAGTGAAGCTGACTTCGACAAATACCAAGGTTTTCACCGTCGACAAGTACGGGAAGATGATCGCCAAAAAGAAGGGGACGGCCACGCTGCAGATCGCCGTCAACGCAAAGAAATACTCGCTGAAGATCACCGTGAAGTGAGCACAGCCTCCAGCTCTTCAGCCGAGTGAGCGATGGCGTCGGGCCCGGCCTCCAACAGCTCGGCCTCGCTGGCAGCACCCCACGGCATCGCCACCGCGCGCATCCGGGCGGCCTTGGCCGCCAACACGTCCACCACCGCATCGCCCACATAGGCGCAATCCCAAGTCACACTTTTCCCGCAAGTGCGGGCAGGTTCGACGCCCAACTTGGCCGCCCCCTTCAACAAAGGCTCAGGATCGGGCTTGTGGGCGTCGGTGTCCTCCGGCGTGACGACCAACTCGATCAAACCGTCCAACCCCACCTGCCGCATGGTCGCCTCGGCCGATTCGCGGCGCTTCGAGGTGACGATGCCCGTCTTATAGCCCGCCGCGCGCAGATCGCGCAGCATCTCGTTCACCCCGGGAAACGGCTTGATCATCGCCGTGTTGGCCATGTTGTGCTCGGTGTAAGCGGCAATCAGCTCGTCGGCGTGCTCGGGGTCGAGCTCGTCGAAGGTGTCGCGCAGCGACCGGCCGATGTAGCCGCGCATGTGTTCGAGGTTGGGATGCCTGCCGAGCACGGTGAAGACCGCGTGGTCGTAGGAGGACAAGATGAGGTCGATGGAATCGGCGAGGGTGCCGTCGAGGTCGAAAAGTACTGCGGGCATTCGGACATTCTAACCGCTGGCCATCTCGCTCACCGCCCGGGTCTAAGATGGGTTTTCTTTGGAGGAAATATGTTGAAGGGCCGCGACTACCTGAAAGAAGTCGACTTCACCCCCGCCGAGTGGCGCGAGCTGATTGCGCTCACCGGCAAGCTCAAGAAAGCAAAGAAGAACGGCACCGAGGTGCAGCGCCTCACCGGCAAGAACCTGGTCTTGCTGTTCGAGAAGACCTCCACCCGCACCCGCTCGGCCTTCGAGGTGGCCGCCTACGACCAGGGCGCGCACGTCACCACCGTCACCTCCAACTCACAGATGGGCCTCAAGGAATCCATCGCCGATTCCGCGCGCGTGTTCTCGCGCATGTACGACGGCATTGAGTACCGCGGCTTCGGGCAGACGATCGTCGAAACGTTGGCCGAGTACTCCGATGTGCCGGTTTACAACGGGCTGACGGACGAGTGGCATCCCACCCAGTCGCTTTGCGATTCCTTCACGATGGAAGAAAGTGCCGGACGCCCAGCATCAGAGCTCTCCTATGCCTACGTCGGCGATGCCCGGTTCAACACCGGCTGCTCGCTGCTGGTCGCCGGGGCGCTGCTGGGGGCCGACGTCCGCATCGTCTCCCCCGAGGCCTTGCGTCCGCCGCGCGCGGTGGTCGAGGCCGCCGACAAGATCGCGTTGGAGACGGGGGCGCGCTTGACGTTGTCGTCCGAGCTAGATGCCGTTGAGGGCTGCGATTTCCTGCACACGGACGTCTGGGTTTCGATGGGCGAGCCCGCCGAGGTGTGGGCCGAGCGCATCGAGCTGCTGCGCGGCTACCAGGTGAACGCCGAGTTGATGCGCCGCACCGGCAAGCCGGACGTGAAGTTCATGCATTGCCTGCCCGCCTACCACGACCGCAACACCGAAATCGGTGAGAAGGTGTTCCAAGAGTTCGGCATCGCCGAGCTGGAGGTGAGCGACGAGGTGTTCGAGGGGCCGGCGTCGATCGTGTTCGACCAGGCCGAGAACCGGATGCACTCCATCAAGGCGGTGCTGGTCGCCACCTTGGCCTGAAAATACGTAGGCCTGAGAACATAAGAAATCCGCCTCCTGACTCATGAGCTAGGAGGCGGATTTTTGTATCGGATGGAATCAGAAGTTAACGCCTGCTGCGTTCAGCGCCGCCTCCAGCGCCGGAACGTCTTTGTGGAACCAAAAGCCCTGCCACCCGGCGGCGATCGCGCCGAGCACGTTCACGCGGGTGTCGTCGGTGAACCAGCACTCTTCTGCGCTCAGCCTGAAGCGGCGGCAGAAGTCGTAGTAGACCTCAAGATAGGGCTTTACGAGGTGGTGATCGGCGGAGACGTACTCGCCGTCGAAGCAATCGATCGCGGGCAGGTGCTCGCGGTACAGCCAGTAGGTGTCCGCGGTGTTGGACAGCAGGTAGATGCCGTACCCGGCCGCCTTCGCCCGTCGGATTAGATCTTCTATCCCGTCGACGTCCTGGGTTTCCATATGCCACTTAGCTCCGATGGCCGCGCAGTTGGCGTGCAGCCGCTCGGGCAGCCGCTTGTTCACCGACGCGACCATCTCGTCGGTGTTCATCGTGCCGCGATCCCACTCCTTCCATTCCGGGCCCTCCATGAGCTCGGCGTAGAGCAGCTCGCCGTCGGCATCCGATTCGGCGCAGGCGCGGGCAAAGGCGGGCATGTCGTCGTGGACGAGCACGTTGCCCATATCGAAAACCAGGTTCTTGATCATTTCAGTCCTTTCTTTAGGTTCTAGAGCGCGGCGGCCTCGACCGGCTCCTTGGCGGCGGCGTTCTTAGCCGCGTGCTGCTTGTCCCAGTGGCGCTTGAGCCACCAGCAGCATCCGACGCCGAACAGGGCGTAGACAAGCAAGATCGCCCAGACGATGTTATAGCCTCCGGCGATGTCCCCGGCTTTCTTGTGCTGGTCGATGATCGAGCCGAACCAGTAGGTTCCGTACAGCGACGGCGTGTAGCCGATGGTAGAGGCGGCGGCCATCGCGGAGGCGCGGATACGGTTCGGCACCCCACCCTCGCCGATCGGAGACATGTAGATGCCCCGGATCATGAAGCACGAGAACGCGGCCAGGGCGGCGAACGCGAAGGCCAAGATGAGCAGCGAGTTGGTCTTGGGCAGTACCAGTTCGACGGCCAGTACCGCCGCCATCACGCCGAACAGGATCACGGTCAGGTGGGCACTCGACTTGAACTTGCGGTCGGCCAGCTGTCCCGAAACCATCGGGGCGACGATCCGCGCCAGCGAGATGATGAGTCCCAGCGAGCCTGCCACTACGGCGGACAGGCCAAAGACGTCGACCATATAGGTGTTGACGAGGGTGGCGGCCATGATGAAGATCGCGTAGGCGCAGGAAACCGACAGGCCGGTTACCCACACGAACGGCAGCTTGAGCGCGGCAAGGACGTCCTTGATCGAGAAGTCCTTGTGTCCAGCGTCGTGGCCCTCCTCTTCGGAGGGGAAGACCACCAGTACCAGAATCGCGGAGGCGATGGTGATGGCCGAGCAGATGACCATCGTCCAGCGCATCGCGCCGACGGTATCGGCCAGCCCGCCGAGGGCCGAGAAGATCGCGAGCGAGACGACGCCTTCGAGGAAGGTGATGATGCCGCGACCCATCTCGAACAGGCCGAAGGCGGCCGCCTGGTGGGTGTCGTCGGTGACGGTGGAGACGGCCTTGAAGTTGGTCGTCTTGAAGATGGCTTCCGAGAAGGTGAGCATCAGGCCGTAGCCGAGCAGCACGATCCAGAATCCTTCCTTGGAAACGGGCACTAGCATCGCCAGCCCGACGCCGATCGCCCCGGAGACCAGCGAGCACAGCACCATAACATTGCGGGTACGGAAGCGGTCGCCGACCCAGCCCAGCGGGATGGTGAGGAACAGCATGACGAAGCCCTGCATTCCGACGACCAGGCCCAGGCCTGCGGTGTCGACGTTGAGGGCCGCCATCAGCGGTTTGGTTAGGGAGGTTCTGAGGTTCCAGAACATGTAGATCAGCTCTGCGTTGGCAGTGACCAGCAGGAACTGCAGCAGCGTAGCCCTAGTGAACCCGTATCGGTTCATGAATCGCTTCATCGCCTTGAACTTTCTCGTCAGCCGCGCGCACATGGCAGCTGCAAGCGACGTCACCCGCAGCACGGCAGGACGAAACTACCCCCGCCCATGTATGAATGTAATGACAAATATACATTTAGTTGGACGTCGGTGCTAGCTTTTGCGCACACACTTAGGACCAGGGACTGGTAAGTTACCGGGTGGAAAATTGCGGGCGGGGCGGCCAACACACGGCGTTAAAAAGTCCTGACCGGGATCCGGAGAACTAGTCTCTACGAATCCCGGCCAGGAACCCCCCATTGGAAAACGTCTTGTGCGCCAACCGCTAGGTGAGTCTAGCATCAGCTTTCAACGCCTGGCGTTGCTTACCGAACGAATCAGCGACAGCAATCACTCTACCCGCGGACGAAGCTAAGACAAGAGGCTGAGTTACTTTAGTGCGAATATCGCGCAACCCAGGCGGTATCTTGCTCTGAGCAGGATCCCGCCCGGGTTGGTTCCTGGGTTTATCGCCTAGTCCGATCGCTCACGCGCCGAACTTGTCGACCAGCTTCTGGACGTTCTCGGAAGTACGGATCGTGGCGATGTAGAACTCCAGCATCATGCGGTAGACAGCCAGGACGACCACCGGAAGGACGATGGACAAGACCACCTGCACCAGCCCGGCGAACACCGCCGCACCGGCGAGGGAGCCGCGGCCGGAGAACATTACGACGAACCCGCTGATTATCCCGAACACGCCCGCCACCAGCGAGATCACCATCAAGATGATGTAGACAATCTTGACGATCGCCGGGGTGGCGTAGCGGTCGAAGTTCAGGTTGAAGATCGC